>NZ_WNWM01000002.1:6600000-6913453 GCF_009727155.1 Pseudoduganella dura
GTCTCGCTGCGCCTGCCATTACCGTAGTTAAAATACACGGGACGCATGCCATCGAGCGTCATTGCGTGCCGCACATCGGTCAGTAACGGCCGCCCCGCCAATTCCACGCGCGACACTCTGCCAGCAGGATCGTAGAGGTAGCTGACCTCGATGCCCCCAGGCAAAGTCTTGCGAACCACCCCGCGTTCCGCGATGGCCTCGCTGCCGGTTTCCATCGTCGCCGCGGCGCGACCTTGCGCATCGAAGACAGTCAGCCTCTTTCCACTGGGGCGACCCCAGACATCGTTACGCCATTCGATCCGATTGTCGAGAATGCCTCGTCCGAAGCGGGTTTCCGAGACAAGCGCCAAGCCTGCATAGCGCAGTACCGTGCGCTGGGCCTGCGTGCCGGATGGATCCGTGTACTGCACCTCCATCATCCTGCCCTGTACGTCACGGACAATGGTCGTGCGTACCCCCAGCGCATCGCGCAGCGCGACCAGGCCGTCAGCCGAGTCGTAGCGCGCGGTCCGCAATCCGTGTTCCGGAGACTGGGTGGCCGCGATCCGGCCGAAATCATCGAACCAGCGGCGCACCCGGGTCCCGTCGGGCCGGGTCGCTTCCTCGACCTTGCCGGCGGCGGCGCTATCGGGCTCGCCGAGCTGGTAGCTGGCATTCCACGTTTGCAGCGCGTCCGCCCACCGTTGCTCCATTCGGCCTGTGCGCCAGTCCGGTGCGACGGCTTGCGCATCATCCACGTCGAAACGCTGCACCACGCCGCCGCCATTTGCGGGGCCGTAACGGGTCTCGGCGGTCAACTGACGCTCGGTGTCGAACGAACGGAGAACGCTGCTGCCGTCGGCGGCGATACGCTGGACCAGGTTGCCGGCATCGTCGTGACGGTAATGCGTCATGCCCTGTCCTGGCGCGGTCTCAGCCTGCAGCTGGCCTTGCGCATCGTACCGATAGGTCCGCACAGCGACCTGGCGGGTACCTGGATCGGCGGCCCCTTTTGCATCGAGCAGCCAGGCGGATTCAGTCCGCTTGAGAACCTGGCCTGACGGCGCAAGCTGCTCCTCCACCATTACGAGCCGCACGCTATCGGTACTGACGGTAACGAGCGGCCGCATTGCGGCGTCGCGGGCGCGCACCTCCGTGACCAGGTTGCCAGGCGCGACGGTGCGCGTCACATGCGAGCCGCTGTCGTCGTAGTAGAAGCGGGTGACGTCGGAATCGGCCGGCGTGCCGGTCCTGCCATTGGGCAGGGGGCCATCGATCTCGGCCAGCACGCTGCGTCCGTTGACAGTGCGATAGCGATATCGGGTGGTCCGTTCCAGTGCGGTCGCGGCCTGCGCATCCACGGCGGGCGACCAGCCCTGCTCCGTAACGCTCACCGGCTGGCCGCTCGCGTTATAGCTGATGCGTTGCGTCGCCTCGCGGCCGGGAACAACGCTTGGCCGCGCGACGAGCGTGGGCTTGTTCGTGCGCCGGTCCGCGTATTCATAGCGGGCAATCAGCCGGCTTGGCGGCCCGTTGCCGGCATCGTAGACCGTGCGTGTCACGCGCACGGGCCGGCCGAAATGGTCGGTATCGGTTCTTACCGATTGCTGCGGTACGCCCTGCCCGTCCAGCCCGATCACTTCGATCAGTTGCCCGTCCCGGTCATAACCGTAGCGCCGGTCGCCGGGGCCGCACCACACGCACCCCGGGCCGCGTACTTCGCCAAGCCGGTAGTCGCCATCCTGCACCGCGTATCGATAGCTCGTCTTCTGGTGCAGGCTGTTCGTGACGGTCGTCAGCCCGGGCCTTTCGTAGTCGAGCGTGACCTTGTCGGCATCGTTCGCGTGCGTGGACAGGATTCCCTTCCCGGCCGCGTTGTAGCCGTAGGTGGCGAAACGCTGTTCGCCGACGCTGATGCCGGTTACGTACGTGGGATGCTGCGGACTTTCGTAATGATATTGACGCACCTGCGCCTGTTCGGGATGACGTACCCGCACCAGGTTGGCCAGCAATTGACGTGCGCCGACGGCGGTGCCCTTCGGTGCGCTGCTGCCATATTCGTAGACGAAACGCCCCACCGGGCTGTCGATGCTCTGCACGCCACGAAAACGGTCGCCGCGTCGTGCCGCATCCCGGTCGAGGTATGCCAGGCGCAGGCTACGGCCCTGGGGATCGGTCACCTTGACCAGCAGCCCCCCGGTATCGTACAGCAGGCTCAACACCTCGCCGGTCGGCGCCTGTATCTGCACCAGCTTCCCGCGAGTGTCGAAGGTCAGCTCGCGTCCGTCGATCCAGCGCCACACATATTCGCTGCCGCTCTTGCGGCGCTTGACGTGGATCACCCCGTTTGCCGGATTGGCGGCTACCGCGACCCCGGGCCGCAGCATGTCACGGCTGAAGGCAATCACTGCGCCGTCGGCCTGGAGCACCTGCATGCCACCGCCTGCCACCAGCATCTGCGTTTCATACGACAGTTTCCAGCCGCGTCCGACGCTTCCCGGTACGGCGTTGACGCCGCTATGGACACTGTTGTAGTGCCGGACGATTTCCAGCCCCAGTACCCCGGGGAGCGCGGGCATGTCCTCCTCGCGGAGGTACTTGTTGCCGCTCATGATGTTGATCGGATTGCCGGCCCCGACGTTGATCGACACGGCAGGCGGCTGGCTGGCCGCGTCCTTGCCGGCTGTGCAGACACCGCCGCCTTCGCCGCAAGCCAGCGCCTGGGTGGCAGACAGGGACCATGTCGCGAGCGCCAGCAGCCCGCTCCGGAGGGTGGCACTCAATCGCAGTTTCGTCATCGTCATTGCCTTCGCTTCCTGGATGATTATTCGAACATGCCCCGAAGGGCCATCGCAATGCACCGGGACACGCAACCCTGCAAGGTCACGGCGCAGCGCGACGGCAACAGGTGATCACTTCGGCGTCAGCTCCACCGTCACGCGCCGGTTCGGCGCCAGGCAGGTTTGCAGCGCAGCACCGGTCTTGCCCGTACACGCTTCTTCCGGAACAACGAGGTCGGCTTCGCCCGCACCGACGATTTCGACGTCGTCCACCTTCAAGCCTTTCGAGATCAGGTAATCGCGCACCGCCTCCGCACGCCGGCGCGACAGGTCGAGGTTGTACTCCTCGGTGCCGATCGGGTCGGTATAGCCCGTCACGGTGAGCTTGCCGTACTCCTTGCCGTTCGTGCTCTGGATCAGCTGGTCGAGCGCCGCCTTGCCGTCCGACGTCAGCGCGGTCTGGTCAAAGCCGAACAGCATGTCCGCGCTCAACTCCGCCGCGATCGGGATCGGGCAGGTCCCTGGCGTGCTCGGCGGCGTCGTCGTGCAACCGCCCAGCATGCAGTCGCCATTCGGCGGCGGATCGGTGGTGACCGGCGGGTCGCCCGGATCGCTCGGATTGCCGTTGTTGCCGGGGCCGGGCGACGACACCGGATTGTCCGGCTCGATCGCATCGGACTGCATCTGCATCGTCACATGCGTGACCACGGGCACCCAGCCTTGGTTGATCATCGCCGTGCGTACCGCATCGCCGCCGGTGTCCTGCCATTTCAGGTAGGCCTTGTAGATGCTCGACACGATCGGCACGGCCGGTTCCACGCCGTAGGTGATGCGCAGCTTGATCAGGTTGGCGTCCTGCCAGCTCTGGCCCGACGTCGGCCCCATCTTGTTCTGCTTCAGGCCCAGGCTGCGGTTGGAAATGACCCGCTTGCCCTGCGTTTTCAGCAAGGCCTGCAATGCCGGGTCATTAAAGTCCTGGAACGCTTCCTTGGTGGGGTTGAGCATTTCGATGCGGTAACGATTGGGACGTTCGGGGTCCTCCAGAGCTTTCTCGACTTTGACCAATGCATCTGCCAGCTCGGCGGGAGTCTCGCCGCCGCCGAACATCGGTATCAACCCTTCCTTGAAGGCGCTACCGATGGCAGTCATCTTGGCATTGCCCACGCTGCCCGCGCGGGCGGCCAGGAAGCCGGCATGGTCGAGCGTGTTCTTGGCGAAGAACAGCTGGCTGTACTGCACCGAGCCGAGGCCGAGCATGGTCAGCAGCGGCCCCACCACCGCCAGTTCGACGACGGCCGCGCCGCGCTGGCGCATCGGCGGCTTGCGCAGCGGTGCCCCCACCGGCGCCGGCGCAGGAACTGGCGATACCGGGCTGGCGAACCACAGCGGATGCTGCAGCCTGTCGCCCGGACGGATGCCCAGGCGTGCGATGCTGCCTTCCGCCAGTTCCAGCGTATGCATGGCGCGCACATGGCGCCGCCCGTCCGCGGCGCGGCCGGTATTGCTGACGCTTGCGCGCCAAGGCCGCAGGCCGGGCACGCACTTGAGCACCGTGCCCTGGCGGTCCAGGTACAGCACGTCGATGGTGAAGCGCATGAAGGCGGTATGCACGCTGGGGCAATCGGCCAGCAGCAGGCCGGCGTCGGGCGCCAGGCCGGGGCGCAGCATCAGGCCGCGGAAACGGCCGAAGAAGCCGGCGGCGCGGCGCACCGCCAGCGGGTGGCTGCCGCTGCCGGTCAGCATGTGGGCGCCGGCGGATGGCGCTTCCGGCGCCTTCGAGACTGGTATCGTCATGGGTATGGGTTCGCAGTGAGGTTCGTCAGACACCGGGGTGCATGAATTTCATTACGATCGGGAAGAACAGCACGATGAACGTGCACGGGAAAATGAAGGCGATCAGCGGGAACAGCATCTTCACCGGCGCTTCCATCGCCAGCTTCTCGGCGCGGGCGAAGCGTTCGGTGCGGCGCTGGTCCGCCTGGGCGCGCAGCACGGGCCCGAGGTTCATGCCCATGCGCTCGGCCTGGATCACCGCCGTGATGAAGTGCGTCACGTTCGGTTCGTTCAGCCGGTCGGCCATGGCACGCATTGCATCGGCGCGTGCCTTGCCGGCGCGGATGTCGCGCAGCACCCGCTGGATCTCGGCGCGCAGCACGCCCTTCGGGCCCTTGGCCACCGCCTGGTTCAGCGCGCCCTGCAGGTTCAGGCCCGCTTCGACGCACAGCGTGATGATGTCGAGATAGAACGGCAGCGTCTTCAGCAGCTCGCTGCGGCGCGCCTTCATCAGGTCGCGCAGCCAGAAGGACGGGTAGAAAAAGCCCAGCAGGGCACCACCGCCCATGACCTGCGCATACAGCGTCAGCGGGAAGCCCGCCTCGCCGTCGCGCGCGGTATCGAAGGTGTCGATGCCCCACCAGCACAGCAGGGCCACCAGCGACGCGCCGATCACGCGCGCGGCAACCATCTGCGGCGGCGTGACGGTATAGTCGAGCCCCGCCTGCCGCAGCTGGGCGAGAATCAGCCCGTGGCGGCGCGCCGACATCAATGGCTCGATGAAGTAGCTGATCCAGTGGATCGGATACCACACCAGCCGGAAGCCCAGCGGCGGCGCGTCCTTGTACGAGCGGTCCTCGGCCGGCACTTCCGCCACCGCCCTGCTGAGCAGCCAGGCCACCAGCGCGACCGACAGGCCGGCGGCCACGGCCACCAGCGCGATCAGCGCGTTGCCATGTTCGAGCAGCAGCGTATCCATGTTTCTTCCTTTCGCATCAAACGTCGATGGCGATGATCTTGCGGATCACGTACACGCCCATCGCTTCCAGCACGGCCATCACGGCCAGCACGGCCCAGCCGACCCGCGTATGCCACAGCATGTCCATCGCGGCCGGCTCCATCTTCCCCAGCACGATCGCCAACGCCACGGGCAGCAGGCCCACCACCCAGGCCTGCAGCTTGCCCTGCGCGGTCAGCGCGCGGATCTTGCCTTCCATTTGCAGCCGGCTGCGGATGGTGCCGGCGGTGCGTTCCAGCGTTTCGGCCAGTCCGCCGCCCGTTTCCGCGGCGATGCGCATCGCCGATACCACGAGGATCGTGGTCTGGGTCGGCATGCGGTGCGCCAGGTTGTTCAAACTTTGCTCGAGCGTTACGCCGATGCGCTGCTCGCGCAGCATCAGCGAGAATTCCTGGCCCAGCGGTGCCGGCGCTTCCTGCACCAGCTGCACCAGCGCCGAGCCGAAGCCCGCGCCGGCGCGCATGCCGCCGGCCAGCATCATCAGCGCATCGGGCAACTGCTCCTCGAAGTTGCGCAGGCGGCGGGCGCGCAATTGCGCGTACAGCACGCGCGGCGCGAACGTCAGCGCGGCCGCCGTCGCGCCGGCGATCAGGCCGCTGCCGGTGACCAGGTACGCAACCAGGGCGCCGACGACGATGGCGGCCATGTTCAGCACGAACAGCTGGCGCGGGTCGATGAACAGGAAGAACTCGCGCACCTGGAAACGGGCCCGCTCGGTGAAGTCCGAGCGGTAGCGCTTCATCGAACCGGTACCGACGTCGATCGCCAGCCAGGTCAGCATGCCGGCGGCCAGCGCGATGACCACGCTGATGCCGGCGATCATGGCCGTATCGTTCATTACGAAGACCTCCTGCGGTCGACGCCCGTGCGCGGACGCCATTCGCGGCGCTCCACATCCTCGTAGCCGGGCGGCAGCGTGGGCTTGAAGATCCCCATGTCGAGGTCGTTGCCGACGGCGCGCAGTTCCTCGTAGAAGTTCGGCACCATGTCGCAGCCCGTGTAGTAGCCCTGGACGCGCTTGACGCCCTGTCCGTCCGGATCGCCGTAGCCCTGGCTGACGAACTTGAACAGTTCCTGCAGCTGCACCTTGCCGCTCTCCATGCCCGTCAGCTCGGTGATGTTGGTGACCTTGCGCGAACCGCAGGCGAAACGGGTCTGCTGCACCACCACGTCGACGGCCGACGCGATCTGCTCGCGGATCGCCGTCAGCGGCAGGTCCATGCCCGCCATCAGCACCATCGTCTCGAGCCTCGCCAGGCCGTCGCGCGGCGTGTTCGCGTGCAGCGTGGTCAGCGAACCTTCGTGGCCGGTGTTCATGGCCTGCAGCATGTCCAGCGCCTCCGCGCCGCGACACTCGCCGACGACGATGCGGTCCGGGCGCATCCGCAGCGTGTTCTTCACGAGATCGCGGATCGGCACGCCGCCCTTGCCTTCCGCATTGGCCGGGCGCGATTCCAGGCTGATCAGGTGTTCGTGGTGCAGCTTCAGTTCCGCCGCATCCTCCACGGTGATGATCCGTTCGCCCGGCGGAATGAAGTTCGACAGGATGTTGAGCAGCGTGGTCTTGCCGGAGCCGGTACCGCCGGAAACGATGATGTTCTTGCGCGATTCCACGCAGATCTGCAGGAAAGCGGCCATGTCCGGGCTGATCGCGCCGAAGTCCACCAGATCTTGGGATGTGAGGCGGCGCGCGGCGAATTTCCGGATCGTCAGCGCGGGCCCCTTCAGGGCCAGCGGCGCGATGATCGCGTTGACGCGCGAGCCATCCTTCAGCCGCGCATCGACCATCGGCGACGATTCGTCGATGCGCCGGCCCAGCGGCGCCACGATGCGTTCGATGACGCCGAGCACCGCGCGATCGCCGGTAAACGTGAGCGGGTGGCGCATCAGGCGGCCGGATCGTTCGATATAGATCTCGTCATGGCGGTTGACCATGATCTCGCTGACCGTGGGATCGGCCAGCAGTTCTTCCAGCGGGCCCAGGCCGACCGCCTCGTCGAGCACCTGCCGGCTCAGCACCTCGCGGTCCAGTTCGCGCGGCAGGTCCGCCTCCATGTCCTTCATGATGCCGCGGATCACGGTGGCGCTTTCGGTGCGCAGCTGGTCGTCGGTCATGCTCGACACGTCGTGCCGCCGCAGGTCCATCGTATCGAGCAGCTTGGCATGGATGCGCTTGCGCCATTCGAACTCCAGCTCCTTGCGGCGGGGATCGACCCCCGGTACCAGGGCGAAGCCCGTGGCGGCTGCGGCTGCGGGGGCGGCCGCGGCGTTCGTTCCCGCGGCCGGCGCAGCCTGCGGTGCGGCCTGCGCCGCCATGGCGGCCTTGGCGGCCTGTTCGGCGAGGTAGCGCGAATTTTCCAGTTCGTCGGTGGCCTGGCGATTGCGCGCCTTGGCCGAATTCGACCGCGAACCGGGAGCCGCCGCCTGCACCAGTGGCGCCTCGGGCATGCTGTTGAGCACGCGCAGCTTGAACGAAGCGATGCTGATCACGTCGCTCGGTGCCAGCGGGCCGAACTGCGAGTCGATGCGTTCGCCATTGACCGTCAGCCCGATGTACGAGCCGAGGTCCTGGACGATGACGCCGGCCGGCGTGCGGTACAGCCGCGCATGCTCCTTCGCCACGCGCCAGCTTTCCAGCCTGACATCCGTGTCCGCCGCCTTGCCGATGATCGCCTCGTCCGGCACCTCGATGATGCGGGGGGTGCCGTCGTTGTTGATGATTTCGATGTCGAGCATGGGGCCTCCTATTGCGCGCCCGGCGTGGCGGCCGGGGCAGGTGCGGGCGCAGGCGCGTCCACTGGTGCGAACAATTTGCCGGCATCGGTATTCGGCTGGATCGGCTCCTTCAGGAACGGCTCCGCGCCCATGTGCTCGCTGAGCTTCTCCTTGGCGCGTTCCACCCGCTCCACCAGGCCCGGCGCGCGCGTGTCCACCACGGTCGGCGTGACGAACACGACCAGTTCGGTTTCGCGGTTCTGGTAGCGCTTGGAACGGAACAGCGCTCCGAGCACGGGAATGTTGCCCAGCAGCGGAACCTGGTCGATATCCTTGCCGGTGGTCCGCTGCAGCAGGCCGGACAGCACGATCGTCTCGCCGCTGCGCACATTGAATTCGGTCTGGGTACGGCGCGTCAGCAGCGCCGGGCCGCCGATGCCGCTGTTGACGGACGTATCGAGGGAACTGACCTCGGAATCGATCATCGCGCGGATCACGCCGTTGCGGCCCACCTTCGGCTCGATGTCGAGCTTGATCCCGTACGGCTTGAAGAAGATCGAGGTGCCATTGTCGTTCGACACGGCGTAAGGGAACTCCCCGCCAGCCAGGAAGCTCGACTTGCCGCCGCTGCGCGTGGAAAGTTGCGGCTCCGCCAAAATCGCGGCGGTGCCGTTTTGCTCCAAGGCGTTCAGCTGCGCGTTCAAGCCCGCGTTCACCGCGCTCATGATCGACAGGGAGCCCGGCAGCGTCACGCCCTGCGACTTGTCGATATTGCCGATCGGCGGCTGCTGGTTGGTAGGCGACGTGATGTCGATCTGCCGCCCGCCGTTATAACCCCGGTTGATCGGCGCCCAGATGGCGCCGATGGCGCCGCCGCCGGTGGGATTCCACTTCAAGCCCAGCTCGCGCAATTCGTTTCGCGGAAACTCGACAACTTTCACATCCATCAGCACCGTCTGCTCCCAGCCGATCGGGCTGGTGAAATTGACGATCTGCGGATAGCGTTTGGCCAGCTCGGCCACCTTTTCACGGTCGATATCGGACAATTCCTCGCCTTCGACGATCACCTTGTCACCCACCACCGACGCGGTGGCATTGGGGATATGGCGAAGGAACGACGCCACTTCGCGGGTGACGCGCGGCGTTTCGCCCGGCACGATGGTGACCTTGATGCGCTGGTAGCGGCCATCCTCGTTCCACACGAACAGCGACGACACGCCGATGCCGTTGCCGAAGACGATCGTTTCCTTGCCATCGAGCGCGCTGGCGCTGAGGATATTGCCGTTGCCGACGGCGATCCGGGCCACGCCCGGCGTGGGGAAGACGCGCGACTCGCCGACGAACAGCTCAATCTCCGGTACGGGCACGGCGTCGCCGCCTGCGTTGATGGGCGCGTAGGGCTCGACGATTTTCGGTGCGGCGCGGCGGACCTTGGCGGTGCCCGATTCGGTGATGGGGTTGCGGCTGGCGTTGGGCGACAATGCCGGCGCCTGCGGCGCTGGTGCTGGCGCCGCTGCGGCCAGTTTCGTCGCTGCCGGAGCTGCGACTGCCGGCACTGCCGCGGGTGCGGTGCGATTGCCCGCGGGAGCGGCCGGCGCGGCCTGCGCGGCGGCCGGAGCCGCCGCGGGCTTCTGCGGCTCGGCCGCATGGATGGACGCGGTGGCCAGTGCCGCGACGATCGACAGCGACAGGGTCGCGAGTCGGGGTGACAGGGTATTGTGCTTCTGGTTCATCTGGCTCATGTTCAAGAATGGTAAAGGCGGCAAGCCGCGCGGCGGCATGCGTCAGCGCATTCCAATGGTGGTGGTGATGGTTCCGGCGGCATCGGTACTGGCGGGTTGCGCCGGCTGGCTGACCGGCGTCGCGCCCGCTTCGCCCGGGTTGACGATCGCCCGGCCGCCGGTACGGCGCAGGTACAGCGCCTCGGGCGGTACCTTGCTGTTGCCATAGATGACCGGCACGGCGCGGCGCGCCTGGCCGCCGCCGCCAGGCGCCTTGGGCTTGGTCTGCATGCCCAGCAGCGAAGCCAGGTCGTTGACTTCGGCGCCGATCGGCTGCTCGTCCTCCGGATTGCGCAGCAGGGCGGTGAGCTTGCCGAGCTCGCGCGCAACGATCAGGTTCTGCGCCTGCGTCGGCGAGGTATCGATGGTCACCGTCGTGTACTGGTGCTTGTCGCCCGCGGCATCGTCGACCTGACGCTGGCCGGTGGCCAGCACGTGCACGCGCTGCAGCAGCGGGAACGTGAGCTTCTTGCCGTTCTGGTCGACGGTGGCGATCAGGTCGATCATGTCGCCCGGTTCGAGCAGGCCGGAAATGGAGTTGATTTCGTCGACCGGCACCGTCATGGCGCGGCGCCCGGCTTCCACGCGGGCCGAGAACGTGGGCGCCTTTTGCGTTTCCATCAGGCCCCACAGGATCATTTCGCCGGCCTTCACCGGGTAGGCCAGCGCCTGCCCGTCGACGCGTGGAAAGTCGTCGGGCGTCACCGCCACCGAGTGGCTGAACTCGTTGGGCACGTTGCGGATGGCGACGTTGGTGTTGTCCAGCTTGACGCCGCGGGCGATGTCGACCTTGGCCACCACGACCTGCGTGGTCTTGCCCTTGGCGCGGGCTTCGATCGCCTCGACGCGGGTGTTCAGGTAACGCGAGGCGGCAAACGCGGCCAGGCCGCCAATGGCAAGCGCGACGCCCAGGATGATCCAGGTTTTGCCGGGCCGGAAGTGGCGCAGCTCTTTGAGGCGGTCCAGTTTCATGATGTTCAGTTCGGTAAAGAGATGGCGTGGCTGATCTTCCGATAGCCTTTTGCAAATTCGTCCAGCACGATTTGCAGCGTCGTGCGAGCACTGTCCGGGCTGGCGGCGTCGCCGCCGATGGGCACGAACAGCGCGAAGGCCAGCGCGGCGCTGACGACGACGTACTCGATGGAGGTGTGGCCTGTTTGTCGGAGTTTCATTTGAACGAGTCGATCGAAGTAATGGTGTTGAGGACGATGGATACCCGGTTGTCCGGCATGCGGCTGATGACGGCGATGGCTTCGCGGCCCTTGCCGCGGAAAGACAGCGTGCGGCCGTTGGCAGCGCCGCGCGGCAACCCCGCCAGGGCTGCGCCGCCGGCTTCGGCCGAGCGGGCGTCACTTTCCAGCTCCAGGCCTTCGGCGCCCAGCATGCGTTTCACGCGCTCGGCATTGGCTTCTTCGCTGTAGGTGTTGACCAGGACGAAGAAGGTCGAGTTGCGGCCGGCGTCGTTGGAGGTCATCGCATTGAGCAGTTTCGTGCCCGATGGCATGGCCGCGACGATTTTCTCGTTGGCGGCGCGCGTGGCGGCATAGTTCGCCGCGGCACCGCGCAGGTCCGTCACCGCCACGATGCCTTGCGTACCGCTGCCGCTCGGGCTCAACTGGATCGTGATGTAGTGCGACGTGCCGCTGGCGCGTCCAAGCACCAGGCGGCCCTTCACCTTGTTTTCCACCAGGGGCCGCGGCAGATGATCGCGGAACCACGCCGCCGTGCGTTCAGGCGAGCTGTCCGCGGTGAAGCCACGCAGGCGCATGGGCATGCCGTTTACGCCCAGCTGTTCGCCGATGGGATACGGCTGGGCATCCGTTGGCAGGGGCACTTCCGGCCACGGTTCCGCCTTTGCGGAGGCCCAAGTACCGGTGCACAGCGCGAACATTGTGGCAAATGCGAAGACCAAGCACCGGCAACGCCATGCGCCGATGGCGGCGAGTATCGATGCGAACTTCATTGCTTGCGGTCCGCAGGTAGCTCGTCGCGCCAGAACTCGAGTTCGCCGAGATGCGGTTTCTTAATGCCAGGAAGTTCAACAATACTAACTGCAGCATCTGTTGCGATTTTTGCGTCTTTCAGAATCCTGCCGGGAAACAGCACCGGCTGATCAATGCGATTTTCCACTTGTACAGGACCGGTCGCCGTCCACGAATCAGGCAACACGGCCGAGTGGCGCGACACTGTCAGGTTGATGTTCTTAAAGCCTTCATAGGTGGAAGCAAAGCCGGGACCGATATCCTGCAGGTTGGCCAGCTTGACATGAACGTTCGCACGGTAGATACCCGATTTCAGGTCCAGCTGGTTGGCGGTCTTGAACGGCACGGGCATATTGAACGGCTTGTCGTCGTCCGCCCCGGTGATGCCGTCGGCGTGATTGGTTTTGTTCGCAGCGCCAAAACTGACGCTGACGTCGGAGAACTTGCTGATCAGCGCATTGCCCTGGGGATCGACCCACATCAGGTTCTGGTTGGCCTTGAAGTCGCCCGCTTCGTCATTGGTCTTGATGGGCGCGTCGGAATTGCTGTAGAAGCGGCGGCGTACCTCCTGCTCGAGCTGCGCGCGCGGCTTGAAGGCACTCATTCCCGCGTTGTTGGCCATCGCGTCGAACGCCACGTAGCGGCTTGCCATCGCGGTGGCATGGCTGATGCTCTGGTATTTGCCGATCAGCGGAATCAGCAAAAACAAGGGCACCAGTACCAGGGCGATGACGATGAACTCGGTGAGTGCCTGCCCGCCTGAATGCCGCAGGCCGTGCGGGACGAAGCGAGTGCGCGTCATTGGTCCCCCTTGTCGGCATTGACCGCGAAACCTCCACTGGCGTACGGTGCGAATACGTTATTGCCCACCATCGTGTCCAGGCTGGCGTCGACTGCCTTCAGTTCGAAGCCCTTCGGTGTACTGCTTTCCAGCAGCAGGCCGCCAAAGCCGTCGTTGTCCATAGCGCGCAGCGGCAGGAACGAACCGCCGATGGCGTAGCACAGCGTTGTCTGCTTGCCTCCCATAGTTT
This sequence comes from Pseudoduganella dura, assembly GCF_009727155.1. Taxonomy (NCBI): domain Bacteria; kingdom Pseudomonadati; phylum Pseudomonadota; class Betaproteobacteria; order Burkholderiales; family Oxalobacteraceae; genus Pseudoduganella; species Pseudoduganella dura. Next base: position 6,613,060 of record NZ_WNWM01000002.1, read on the forward strand.
GCGTCCAGCTGTTGCAGCGTACACCGTGGATGGTTCGCTGCTGTCCCCGCACGGGAGCCAAGCCGGCGACTTTCTGCATCGACGCGGCGAATGCCGGGTTGCTTGCCATCTGCTTTATCAAGTCCGCAGGCGGCTTCGTGGTACTGCGCGGGGTAGGTGCGGCATCAGCGTGCCCACTGGTGTCGCACTCGCCGGAGGCGGTTTTCCTCACCAAGTCGATCTGGCACACGCCTTTGGATGACGCCAGCAGCGCCCTCTGATAAGGCTTGGACAACAGGCTGCAATCGCTGTTGTTGACAATATGCGTGGTGCCGCTGGTGTAGGTAATCAGGCGGTTGGCCGTGGTGTAGCGGTCTTCACGGGCAATGAGTACCCAGTCGGGCCATGCCGTGGGCGGACGCAATGTGACGCCGCTGTCCGCCAGCGACTTCATGCATGACTGGACACCCTGCTTCAATTCGGCCAGTGCCTTGGCGTTGCCTCCCTCGCCGCCGAAGTAGCCTTGCAGCCGGGCGCGATGCACCTTCACGGCTGCGCCACCGCTATAGGTGGCATGAGGCGCTACCGCTTTCAACACTGCGGTCTCGTATTCGGTGGTTGCGTGCGCCGGCCCCCAGTACAGGGCCAGCGGAATGCCGATTGTGACGGCCGCCGTCGCAAGTCGCGTTGTCTTCATGGTTGGCATCATGGATTTTGCAAGGCAAGCGCCGCGGCCTTGACGGCAGCGGAATTGCCGATCAGGTGCGCTTGCCAATAGGGGTTGAACAGGCTGGCCAATTCGGTTTTTCCATCGGTACGAGCGATCGGGCGCTCGAAAAATACTTCGGAACTGGAGACGGCGGCCATCACGTCCTTCGCCTCGGCACCGTCGAAGATCGCCATCTGGCCGGTCGGCTTGACCAGCGACGTACCCGACGACGTGCGCAAGTCGGCGCTGCCGCGCGTGAGGCGTATAGAGAACTTCAGGCGCACTTCCCGCTTGTCCTGATTGGAATGATTCGGCTTGTAGCCCAGCGCTGCCGTCGACAGCTCGTAGAAACTGGGCACACCGCTGTAGTACCAGTCGCCGCCGTTTTTCTTCGCGGATTGCTTGCCGTTGCCGAGCGCATAAGAGCGAATGGTCTTGCACTTCAGCTTTGGTATCCAGCCTGAAAGATCCCACTTCTTCTGTACCGCTGACAGGCTTGCCTTGTCATCTGCAATCCAGCTGTCGAAATTCTGCAACTTTGTATTCGAGTCGTGGCGTGCCGTGCCCATTGGGACAAACTCATTGCATCCCAAGCCCAAGGGATCGGGTGTCTTTTCCACCCAGCCCCGCTTCTCGACAAAATCGTCGCCGTACGCAGCAGCGACCTCAACTTCCTTGAATCGTGTGCGTTCGCTGCCGGAATAGCGCTTGATGATGGGGCCGCCGTCGAACAGCAGGTAGTTGTCCTGCAGAAGTGGCTCCACCTTGACCGGACCAAGCCCTGCATAGTTCGCGTCGGCGACTTGCTCCATCAGCTTCTTGCGCGCGGGCAGGAAGGCCACGAACGCCGCATCCTGCGCTGCCTGCAGCGCGAGCTTGGAAGCCTCGGTTCCGGCCACGACAGCCTGTGCGATGGGGTCGACAATTTCCCTGACTGGCGTGATGACGAAATCGCCATAGGCCAACACGCTGCAGACTCCAAAGTACTCGATAAGCCCCAGCCAGCCTGGGACCGAGTAGATGTATGGGGGATAGCAGTTCAGCGGAGCAACACGCTGGCTGTGCTGTTCAACGTATTCAAGCCATGACGATACGCTGACCATCTGAGCGATGGTCACCTCATTGGCGATCATCGCCCGATTGGTATACGCATCGAAATTCAACGCCCGCGCATGCATCACCGCGGCGCTGTACGCCACCGCGTCCGCAGTATTGACCAGCTTGGTCTTTTCAGCGCTGAGCTGCCCGGTGTTGAACATGAAAAACATCCCCGCCAGCCCGGCGACCAGTACGAACAAACCGAATATCAGCGCCTGGCCGCGTTGGCGGGCCAGCTGCGGAAATGCGCGGATGTTTGGACGGATGGCGGGCATGGCAGTGGGGAACAACGATTATTGCTTGCCGGTGGTCGACTGGTCGCCGAACGTCGACAGCGAGTTCTTGCTTGCATCTTTCGCGGCGGTAGCGGCCTTGCCGGCGGCGGTACCAGCCTGGGTGATCGCAGCAGTACCGTTGGTACCGGAAACCTCTTGGGCGATACCGGCCATCTGGTTACGGACGGTAGCACCGAACAGCTGGGTGACAGCGATGGCTGCCACAGCGATCAGGGCAACGATGATGATGTACTCGGTCATGCCCTGACCTTTTTGTTTGCGAAGTGCAGATTGTTTTGCAGCGAGTTTGTGCGAAATCATGGTGTTTCCCCAAAAGTGTCGAAAGAGACGGCACTTTAATCGATGAAACAGGCTTGAAATCTCGCAAAATGTCACAGTTGAAAAAATATAAAAAAATACATGGATTTTGGACTTTTGGTATCCACAAGTTGCTAATCTTGTGCTACCCTCCGACCCGGAAAAATTACAGCAACTCGTATTTTTCCAATTGGAAACAATGACTTATGGAAAAAATCGTCGACTCTTCATTACTGTTCTTTCGTGAGCAGCGAAATCCCCCGCGCGGACCTGTCCAGACAACTTATGTCACTTGCATAAACGGAGTGTTAATTCCCGGACACAATGATTGCTGACTGCGAATTTGCACTTTTCTCTCTTGAATATTCCGCTGTCCTACCAGCGGTGCTCCCCTTCTCCACATGACTCGTAGTACACGCCAGCGATCGGCAATGTGCCGCTCTCGCAATGCATGGCGTTGCAAGACATTGACCGACCGCGCGCTTTCAGAGTTGTGCAACGGCCTCACCGACAACTTGCCTGCTCGTGAAGAGATCGACCTGGAACATGGCCACTGCCTGTTTGCTGCGCAGTTGCATCGCTAACAATGCTTGCGTTACCGTTGGGCAGTCGAGACAGTCGAGGCCATGCAGCTTCGCCGCGAATTCGGTTAGTTGCATTTATATCGTGTGGACCGATGCAGTTCAGCTGTACGCATCGACCTGGAGATGTAGCCGCAGGGTACTCGTGGCGCCAGGGCGTCGCCTGATGCCGATGCCGTGTCGCCCATCGCAAGCCGGGTGAAACATTGAGCGTCAATATGTGCTTCAGAAGCACGACTACGAAAAGCAATCAGGCAGTGGCCATCTGGACCGGCAGGCACACCAGGTAATGGCGACTTGGCCCCTGCCCCAATTTGCGCTAACTTGATCCCGGTCGAATCATCCTCGCCCTTCTCCGGCAAGCAAGCCAACGAGCAAGGCAATTCCGCTCACTGCGCCCCGGTGGCCTGGTAAGCGCAGTTATACGAAATTCGCTTGCTTTCCGGATCGCCAGTCAGGCCTTCACCTTTGAATACCGCGAGCTGGTATTTGGGCGCGGCGAACATCTCAAGAACGCTCGGGTCGGGCGGAAGCGATGTCGGCGTCAAGCCTGATTGCTCGCGTTGAACGAATTCGACCAGCGGCCTGGAGTCCGCGCGGCACAGGGTGCCCATCGACATGAGCACGCCGAAGGCTGCTCCGACTTTCACATTTTCGATGCAGAGCTCACCCGCCTGGACACGGTCCACAGCAACGAACGGGCCGTCGTCGCCCTTTTTCGCGGCATGCGCCTTCAACACGCGCGACGCTTTAGAAAACGTCTCGTTATCGGCCTGCACGGTACAGGTAACAACGTGGGCGATGGTAATTTCCTCCTCGGCCATGGCGCCGGCCGTCGGTGCGGCCAACAAGCATGCCAATGCCATGCCCAATGGAGTGCGGGGCTTTACGCCTGGTACCTTGTCACGCACTGCGCCCAATTGTTTTTTATTTATCATGCTTATGTCGACCTTTATTTTCTGAAGCGTACAAGACTGCGCTCTTGCTCGATTAATGTGAATTCAATGCCTGCAACTCCGCTCTCATGCATCATTGACGAGAGCAGTCCGAAAATATCTGCCTCGATCTTTCGCCGGGTTCGACGCGATAACCCTGTTAAACGAACTGAAGCAGTCAATATCGATTGCAGTCCGTCGGTGCCCACTGGCGGAAAACAGTCTCACAAAACAGGTGCATCCAGCCCCCGGCAACAGAAACTACTCTACGCATTTCGGCAACGAGTCATACCCCCTTGCAGGAACCCGCCGCAATTCCGCCGCATCGGGAATCCAGCTCCTTCCCTCATCCTTTGTTTCAACCTTCCAGCGAAGTGTATTCCTGTCAACGCGTAATGTCGCCGTGCCGGTCCCGCCCCAGGCGCTGCGATACCGCACTGACGCCATGCTGCCGCTTGCATTTCCCTCCATGGACATCTCGAAATCATCGCTCCCGTCGACGCGATTGTGCAACTGGGCAGTGGCCAGGTGGGCAATGCAGACACGGTCGCCATCCACCTGGATCGCAAGCATGAATACATCGCGTTCGCCTTTCTTGCATCTTTCCTCGTAAACGCCCGTTGCATGGGCGCAGGAATGCTCGATTTTCCAATAGCCGACGATCGGACTGGCACTGGCGATTCTGGCCTGGAGCTCGGCAATGCGCGCGTAGTATGTGCGCTGAATGCATTCGTCATCCTCGCATGCATCCCTGATTCGCAGCCACGCAAGTTGCATAGCTTTCTCCGCTCTCCTGTCGCCGGTGGCCGCAAGGAAGCTGGCATAAACCGCAGCAAGCTCGTCGTCACGCTTTGTCAGGTCGCTGTCGGCGCACACCCGGGCTTCCAACCTGCCCCGGGCCAGTTTGCAATCGAAGCTTGCCGCGTTGGCAGCCGTGCCAACCACACCGATCAGTAGCATCAAAATGCGCTGTAATAACATCGATATATCCGGTCCAATTAAAAGAGGCGAGTGCCCTGCGAATATCCGCGTGATCCTGGCAGCAGTTATACATTCGGTAGCTGACACAATTTGTATGTATCGGCAATTATATCGTCGATAAATCGACAGCATTAGTCTATTGCTCGCGCAAGCGTATCCGAAATCGCCCTGTCGTATCCGCGGAATGCCGCCTAAGGGCCCACGGGCAGCCAGCAATCACCCGAGAGGAAGAAAAAACCAGTTCGTGACAATTCGTGAGTTTTTAACGGAAAAACGATAGTAAAATCCTACGAAATTTTTTCCTCGCGATATGCCGGCTGTTATCCGTAGTGTAATTTCTAAAAAGAAATTTAAATCGATGCCTGAATCGGGTGACCCGGCGAGAGGCAAGACTGCATGGGATCGCGCGGCTGCTTTTCACGGTATTTGAACTGCGTTTCGGTGAAGACGGTGGCGGTCGCGATGCGATCCACATGCCGATGTTGACGATCCCCACGGCCGTTCGCGTATCGGTGCGATATTGCCCGCCGACGAGCCGGTTGCGGCCGGCGACATCGGCCGCAGCGGGCCATGGCAATGGTGTAGCCAATTCCGGAATTGGCGCTTTCGTACCGGAAAAGCGCGCAGTCCGAAAAACGGTTGCCGTCGGTTCAGGATCCGGCGCGGCGACACCGCTTGAATCAGCACTTATCCGTGTCAGTGGTCATCAATCCGGACTGCAGGAATTCCACAAGTCCGCCGGGAATCGTGGCCTGCCCGCCGCGGATGGCCAATGCCATCGCTTGGCGGAACCCGGCATGCCGCATTAACGAGTTTTAACAGGAGCGCAATTGAACATCTTCACCCGACATCTGAACTCGTTGTTGCCGGCAAGCGCCGGGAGTGCGGCGGCATTGCGAGCCATCCGCAGCACCGGACTGCGCAAGGGGTGGCTGGCCGGCGCGGTGCTGGCCGCGGCTGCGGGCACGGTTGTGGCTTGCCCCGGCGACGCCGGTCCCACCGGCAAATGCGGCGCAAAGGCCGCGCCGTCCGGCCAGAAGTCCGGTGCGGCCAGTGTCGACATCGGCGCCGGCAACCCGATCAATGTCATGACCGGCAACAAGTACCAGCGCGAAGAAGACATGGCCGCGCTGCCGGGGGTGCTGGGACTGGAGATCGTGCGCCACTACAACAGCCTCTACAGCAATAGCGGTGCGATGCCGGGGCTGCTCGGGCGGGGCTGGAAACTGTCCTATGAAACGGCACTGGTGGTCAGCGGCCAGACCTTGCAGGTGTTCCAGGCCGATGGCAGCAGCCTGATGTTCAGCCGCGACCTGGCCAACCCGGCGCGGGCGGTCGGCGCCGATCCCGCCCGGGGCAGCATCGCCATCCGGCGCAGCCGCCAGGGCGGCGACGAATATGTATGGCGCTGGATCGACGGGCGGGAGCTGAGCTTCGACCAGCGCGGCAAGCTGGTGCAGATCAAGGCCGCCACCGGCGAAATCCTCAGCCTGATGTATGACACCAAAGGCCTGCTGGTCAAGGTGACCGACCCGCAGGGGCGCAGCCTGCGGCTGGTGTATCCGGACCGCCGGCAGGCCGCGGGTGCGCGATTCCGTGGCGTGCACGGCATCGACAGCCCGGTGGGCCGCTTCGCGTACGAGCATGACGACGCGGCCGGCGCGGCGCAACGCGCGCGCGTTGCCAACCTGGTGCGCGTGCGCTACCCGGGCGGCGCCGAGAGCCGCCAGTACCATTACGAGGACGCCGCCCATCCCTCCTATCTGACCGGCATCAGCATCGCGGGCGCGGCCGCCGGAAGCCGCCCCGCCACCTGGCGTTACGCCACGTATGCCTACCAGGCGGACGGCAAGGCGGTGTTGTCGACCCATGCCAACGATGTCGACAAGGTCACGCTGCGCTACGACCGCCCCGGCCTGACCACGGTGACCAACAGCCAGGGCGGGCGGACCGTCTACCGCTACGCCACCATGGCCGACGACTATCGGCTGCTGGAAGTGCGCGGCGCCGGCTGCGCGCTGTGCGGGCCGAGCAACCAGCGCTACACCTACGACAAGCTGGGACGCCTGACCGGGGTGGCGCAGCTCGACGCGCAAGGCATACCGCTGCAGCAGGCACAGACCGAGCTCGATCGTTATGGACGGGTACTGCGGCACAGCCTGGTCACCTACCGCGGCGGACGCCCGGGCGCGGCGCAGCTGCAGGCGCGCTACGAATACGGCAGCGCCACGGCGACGGGACCGACGCTGATCGCGCGCCCCAGCGTGGTTCCGGGCAAGGAAGCGCTGACGCGCATCCTGTACGGGCGCGAGCGCACCGCGCACCTGCCGCTGGCGGTGCGGCAGACCGGTTTCGTACCGGATTATGAAGGCGTGGGCGCCACGGCGGAACTGCGCCGCGCCACCGGCTACCGTTACGATGCGGCCGGCCGCCTGGTCGAGCAGGACGGTCCGCTGCCCAATGCCGACCGCGACGCCAGCCCCGCCAACAGCGACATCAGCGTGACCAGCTACGACAGCCGCACCGGCCTGCCGCTGCGCAATGTCGCGCCGGGCAATGTCGTCAGCGAAGTCATCGAACGGGACCAGGCGCTGCGGCCGGTGCGCATGCGCGTGACCGACGGCCAGCTGGTGCAGACCACCACCACCCGCTACAACTGGCGCGGCCAGCCGCTGGAAATCGACGTCGAAGCGTACTTCAACGATGCCGCCGGCAAACCCGACGCGGCAACGCGCCAGCACCGCGTGCGCAGCTATCGCTATGACGCCATGGGCTTGCTGACCAGTACCACCACTGGCGGCGTGCTGACCACCCACATCCTGTACGACGCGGCTGGCCGGCCCACGCATCGCATCCTGCCGGACGGCAGCCAGATCGTGCTTGCCCACGACAGCGAAGGACGCAAGCAGTCGGAACTGCGTTACGCGGGTGCTACCGCGGGCGACCTGCGCAACCGCATCGATTTCCAGTACGACGGGGCCGGCCGGCTGGCCCGGGTCGGCGACAGCCTCGGCGTATTACGCCGCAACAGCTATGACCAGAATGGCCAGCTGGTGGCGAGCAGCAACGCGATGGATATCGCCACCCGTTACGACTACGACGAGCGCGGCATGCTGGCGCAGCGTACCGACGCCGATGGCACCGGCGATGCCGCGCAGATCCGCTTGCGCCGCGATATCCTGCAGCAGACGACCTCGGTCACCGATGCCAATGGGGTCGTGACGGAACGGCGCTACGACGATTTCGGCCGCAAGGTGATGGAAGCGAATGCCGATCGCGGCGTTTCGCTGTACCGGCACGACGCTGCGGGCCGCATGGTGGCGCGCGTGGACCAGACCGGCAGCACGGTACGCTACACCTATGACCACGCCAACCGCCTGCTGGCACTGGGCGTCGGCGCGGAGCCCGCGCTGACGCACTATCGCTACCAGGGAACGCGCCTGGCGGCGGTGCTGGTCACGCGCGACGGCAAGCCGGAAAACGTGATGGAACAAACGCAATTCACCTACGATGCGCTGGGCCAGATCACCGAAGAGCGGCGCTGGCTGGCCAGGGTGGATGCCGGGCAGGCGCGCGGCGCGGCGCTGCGCACTGTTGCGCTGAAGCCGGCTGCCGGACTCGATTTCGTTACCCGCAGCAGCTACGACAGTGCCGGCCGGCTGATCAAGCAGGTGCTGCCGGACGGGCACACGCTGAGTTACCGTTACGCGCCGCAGGGCGCCAAGCTGCAGCAGGTGCTGTTCGACGACCAGGTGGTGGTCGGCGACATCGAGCAGACCATCGTCGGCGGCATGACCGGCTACACGTTCGGCAACGGCATCCGCCAGCAGATGCGGTTCGACGGCCGCGGCCGGATGACGCAGCTGCAGGCGCAGCGCAACGCGCCGGAAACCGCGCGCTGGCTGGACCGGCTGCACGCCTGGTGGGACGACAGCAAGCCGGCCGAGCCGCTGGTATACCGCCAGGACAACCGCTACGATCCAGCGGGACGCCTGGTCGATCTTCGGCGCGCTCACGGCGCTGCGGGCGGATTGCCGGCCGGTGTGCGCCGCGAGCAATTCCAGTACGACGCTGTAAACCGGCTGACGGCGGTGGCAGTGGATGGCGCCGCGCCGCAGCGCTATGAGTACGACCGCGGCGGCAATCGCCTCGGCATCGACAACGGTGCCGGACCGGCGCTGCGGTATTCCTATGCCGCCGGCAGCAACCGGCTGCAGGCGGTATCGGCCGATACCCGCGGCGGGCCGCCGCAATCGGCCTGGCTGTATCACGCCGCAGGCATGCCGCTGGTCCAGCTGGCCAGTGGTGCGAGCGGCCTGCTCAACCAGCGCATCGCCTACAACGGCGGACGGCGGCCAGCGGCGGTGTATGCGGCGAATTCCCGCCCACTGGTGCGCTATGCCTACGGCAGCCTGGGCGAACGCGTCGCCAAAACGGTGTATGGCAGCGACGGCGCCGGACGGACCAGCTACAGCCTGTACCGGGACCAGCGCCTGACCGCGGAAACCGACGCCGACGGCCGCATTACCGCCCACTATATCTATTTGTACGGCAAGCCCGTGGCCAAGGTCGATATCGTGCCCGAACGCAGTGCGATTGCGCGCCTGTGGCACAAGGTCGGCGGTGCCGCCGATGCCGGTACCGTGGCACGGCTGTCGGCGATCCATACGGACCACCTGGGCGTGCCGCAAGCCATGACCGATGCGCGGCAGCGCATCGTCTGGCTGGCGCGCAGCGACGCGTTCGGCGCCGCCACCGTGCTGTATGCTGCCCAGGTCGATGGCCAGCGGGCCAGCATGCCGCTGCGCCTGCCCGGCCAGGTGTACGACGCGGAAACGGGCCTGCACCAGAATTACTACCGCGACTACGATCCGCGTACCGGCCGCTACACGACGCCCGATCCGATGGGGCTGGAAGGCGGGCTCAATCCGTACGCCTATGTGTCGTCTAATCCGCTGGCCAATATCGATCCGCTCGGCCTGTACGAGAGCGATATCCATTACTACACCACGTTCGTGCTGGCGATGGCGGCCGGGCTCAGCCAGGCGGATGCCCGCATGCTGGCGCTGGGCACGCAATATGTCGACGAGAACCCGTTGACGGAGCCGATGCCAAGCGGCGTCAGCCTGGAATCGATGCAGAACAATGCCGAAGCACTGAAGAAATATCACTTCGTGCTGCCCGCCGGCGTCAATGGCGACAACATGATGAATCCGAGCAGCGACCAGTTGAACAACCTGGAGAACGCGGCAGCCACTGCGGCGGCGGCGGGAAACCGCAATGCATGCCTTCAACTCGCCGGAGAATTCCTCCACACGTTCGAGGATACATTCTCGCATCGGGACCCCAACAACGTCTCGTTCGATCCGGTCGTGAATATCAACGTGATACGCTGGGGATTCCTGCACCTGACAGTCGACCAGAAAAACCTGGGGCTCGGCCACGGCATGTTTGCCCACGATCCCGACTATACATACAACCACAAGGGCAATGAGTGGGGCGAATGGACGACGGATAATGGCGGCACGGTCAGATTGTTCCTTCCGCCCCACCCCGTCGACTGGAAAGTCAACGAGACGCGTACGCTGAAGATGGAGGAAGCCACATTCAACAAGCTATTGGCTTACGGTGACCCGTCGAAGGCGAAAAGCTGGTCTGCCATCAGCCCGTTCATGGCGGAATTCAATGCCATCAAGGAGAACGAAACCGATACCCCTAAATTTACGAAGAAGTTGGATAAGCTGGCAGATTTGTTGAAGGCGCTCAAGATCGAGGGTGTCGATCTGAATGGTGCCGATCGTTTCAGCGAATCCGAGGCTGCGGCCAATCGGGAAGCGAATCTGAAGAACCTCAAGCCGGCCGATTACAATGGAATCATTCTGCCCCAACAAGGAAAGAAATAATGAATTCACAGCATCTTATCGGCGTCGCAGCGATCCTGATGATTACAGGATTGCTGCGCGTGAACGCCGAGGAGATTGGGGGCGGACAGCTGGTCTGGCTCTTGCTGAGCGAAGGCGTCAAGCAGCAATTCGTACCGAGTCCGGCGACTAGCGTTTCCCAAGTGCAACCGAAGCCTGCGGTTGTTCAGGCAAGGAAGGATGCTCACAGCTGCGAGGTATTGCAGTGGGATCGTGACAAGTTTAACAAGCCTGTAATGGGTATTTTTCGCCCTGGAAAGTATTGTCTGGACCAGGATTACGAGTTCGATTGCTCCTTTTTTAATCACGGCTGTGCTGGCCAGATGATCGAAATCCGCGCCAGCAATGTCGATCTCGACTTCCGTGGTCATACGCTGCGCATGTCCGGAACCCGGGGTTACATCGGCGTATGGGGATTAGGCCAGAATATCCGCGTCCATAACGGCCGTATCCAGGGCGCCGGCCTGGGCGTAACACTGATGAATCGTGGCGCTTCGCCAGGCAATGCCTATCCCGTACTGGAGGTCAAAACGAAGGATGTCTTCAGCGATACCGGCTTCGTGGTGGAGCACATGCAGTTCAGCGACGTGCTCACGGCAGTCGAAGTCGCTGGCAGCGGCAACAGAATCCGCGACAACGTGATCGATGCTCGACTCGACGCCAAGGCCGCCAGCGGCCTGCCCTTTGCACTGCTCAGCTACGGCCCATCGGCGCGCATCGAGCACAATACTTTCCGCTTGCATGACCTTACGCCAGGCTCGAGCGGCTACGCGATGTATCTGCGTTCTGCCGATGGCACGGTCGTCGAGGGCAATACCGTGCGTGTGGACGACACGCCTACCGGCACCATCGGCGTCGGGCTGAGCAGCAGCAAGAGCGTTGTATTGCGGCGGAACCGGATCGATACGGAAAAATCCGTTGAGCTCGATAGGCGCAGCAGCATGATTCAATGAAGTTGAGTCGTCTGATGAAGGCTTCGATTCGAATGGCGAAGGCCTATACCTTGCCAGCGGCAAAGGTCGATCGAAATCCTGACATCAAGCACGTTTACCCCGCTCATTGCATGCATCCCTGAACAGAAATTAACGATGAATTCAAAGCATGCTATCAGCGTCGCAACGATCCTGCTAATTACAGTGATGCCGCGCGTCAGCGCCGAGGAGATCGGCGGCGGACAACTGGTGTGGCTGTTGCTAAGCGAAGGTATCAAGCAGCAGTTCAGGCCTCTTGCGGCGGCAAGCGGTCAGGAGACGCGGGCGGCGCCCGCGGTGGTATCAGCGCAGAAAGCTCCCAACGCGTGTGAGGTACTTCAGTGGGACCGTGAAGCGTTCGGCAAGCCCTCTATGAGCATATTTCGCCCTGGCAAATACTGCCTGGACCAGGATTATGAATTCAACTGCTCAATTTTTGATCATGGCTGTGGTGGCAAGATGATCGAAATCCGGGCCAGCAATGTCGACCTTGATTTTCGTGGTCATACGCTACGCCTGTCCGGGACACGCGGCTACAGCGGCGTGTGGGGATTTGGCCAGAACATTCGTGTTCACAACGGTCGCATTGAAGGGGCCGGTGCAGGCATCATGCTTATGAACCGGAACAATTCTCCTCAGGTTGCGTATCCCGCCATGCTAATTAACGAGAAAGACGTTTTTACTGAAACCAACTTTGTCGTGGAAAACATGCAGTTTAGCAATGTGGTCACTGCGGTCATGATGGCTGGCATAGGCAACCAGATCCGCGATAACCAGATTGATGCCACGCTCAGCGCCAAGACTACCAGCGGCCCGCCGTTTGCGCTGCTCAGCTATGGCCCGTCCGCGCGCATCGAGCGCAATACTTTGCGCTTGCATGACCTCACGCCAGGATCGAACGGCTATGCGATATATCTGCGTTCTGCCGATGGCACGGTCGTTGAGGGCAATACCGTGCATGTAGATGACACGCCCAACGGCACCATTGGCGTCGGGCTGAGTAACAGCAAAGGCGTCTCATTGCGACGAAACCGGATCGATACGGAAAAATCTACTGAGCTCGATGGGCGCAGCAACATGCAGCAATGAATCCAAAGCGTTTGAAAATCGAATCGATTTAATTGGCGACAGACTGCGCCTGGCCCCGTAAAGGCCAGCTGGAACGCCAACCTCTAGAACATTTACCCGGCTGGCTACATTGCGCAAACCCGCACTGAACAGAAATAGATCAACGATGAATTCAAAGCATGCTATCGGCGTCGCAGCGATCCTGCTAATTACAGTGATGCCGCGCGTCAGCGCCGACGAGATCGGCGGCGGACAACTGGTGTGGCTTTTGCTGAGCGAAGGCATCAAGCAGCAGTTCAGGCCTCGTTCGGTGACAAGCGGTCAGGATACGCAATCGGCGCCCAGGGTGGCGCCAGCGCAGAAAGGTTCGAACGAGTGCGAAGTACTTCAGTGGGACCGTAAAGCGTTCCGCAAGCCTTCGCTGGCCATCTTTCGCCCTGGCAAATACTGCCTGGACCAGGACTATGAATTCAACTGCTCAATTTTTGATCATGGCTGTGGTGGCAAGATGATCGAAATCCGGGCCAGCAATGTTGACCTTGATTTTCGTGGTCATACGCTACGCCTGTCCGGGACACGCGGCTACGGCGGCGTGTGGGGATTAGGCCAGAATATTCGCATTCACAACGGTCGTATCGAAGGCGCCGGAGCCGGCATCACGCTGATGAACCGTGGCAGTTCCCCTCAGAATGGCTATCCCTCCAGGCCGCTCAACACGGAAGATGTCTTCACCGATACCGGCTTCGTGGTGGAGCGCATGGAGTTCAGCGACGTGCTCTTTGCGGTGATGGTCGCCGGCAGCGGCAACCGGATCCGCGACAACGTGATCGATGCCACGCTCGACGCCAAGGCCAGCAGCGGGCCGCCCGTTGCGCTGCTCAGCTATGGCCCTTCCGCGCGCATCGAGCGCAATACTTTGCGCCTGCATGACCTCACGCCAGGATCGAACGGCTATGCGATCTATCTGCGTTCCGCCGATGGCACGGTCGCCGAGGGCAATACCGTGCGCGTGGATGACACGCCCACCGGCACGATTGGTGTCGGGCTGAGCAACAGCAAAGGCGTCTCGTTGCGACGGAACCGGTTCGATACGGAAAAATCCACTGAGCTCGACGGGAGCAGCAGCATGCAGCAATGAATCCGAAGCGTTGGAAAATCGAATCGATTCAGTGGCAGAAGACTGCGCCCGGGCCAGCGGTAGAGGCCAATCGGAACGCCAACCTCAAGAACATTTACCCGGCTGGCTACACTGCGCGACCCAACGATGAACAGAAATCCACGATGAATTCAAAGCATGCTATCGGCGTCGCAGCGATCCTGCTAATTACAGTGATGCCGCGCGTCAGCGCCGAGGAGATCGGCGGCGGGCAACTGGTGTGGCTTTTGCTGAGCGAAGGTATCAAGCAGCAGTTAAGGCCTCGTTCGGCGACAAGCGGTCAGGATACGCAATCGGCGCCCGCGGTGGCGCCAGCGCAGAAAGGGCCGAACGAGTGCGAAGTACTGCAGTGGGACCTTAAAGCGTTCCGCATGCCTTCGCTGGGCATCTCTCGCCCTGGAAAATATTGCCTTGATCAGGATTATGAGGTCGAATGCTCGATTTTTAGTCATGGCTGCAGTGGCGAACTGATCCATATCCGCGCTAGTAATGTCGATCTGGATTTCCGTGGCCACACGCTGCGCGTGTCAGGGGCACGCGGTTATGGTGGCGTCTGGGGATTGGGTCAGAATATCCGGGTTCATAATGGTCGTATCGAAGGGGCCGGCGCTGGGATCATATTAGCGAACCGGGGCAGCTCTCCCCTGCGGGCTTTCCCTAGCATGCCCCCTAATTCGGATGACTTTTTTACCAATACAGGATTCGTGGTGGAGCACATGGAATTCAGTGACGTCAACAGCGCGGTTATGGTCTCCGGCAGCGGGAATCAGATCCGCGATAACAAGATAAGCGCCACTCTCCATAGCACGAGCAGTGCCAAAACATCTTTCGCGCTGCTCAGCTACGGCCCATCCGCGCGTATCGAGCGCAATACTTTCCGCTTGCATGACCTCACGCCAGGATCGAACGGCTATGCGATATACCTGCGCTCCGCCGATGGCTCGATCGTCGAGGGCAATACCGTGCGTGTGGATGACACGCCCTCCGGCACGATTGGCGTCGGGTTGAGCAACAGTAAGGACATCTCGTTGCGGCGAAACCGGATCGATACGGAAAAATCCACCGAACTCGATGGGCGTAGCAGCCTGCAGTCGACAAATTTGAACAACATCGAACGCAAGGACGAATAATCCGGCTTCGAAAAGCCTCGGTTCAGGCCCGCCCTGCCGCCCGGACATCAAGGTCAATGCGGTACAACAAGCACCCCAAGCCGAGCCTTCTGAATGTGCGGTGCCCATAACAAAAAAGGCCTGCAACCGAATGTTGCAAGCCTTTTCTATCACAGCGAATCCTGGTGGGAAGTGCAAGTTTCGAACTTGCGACCCCTGCAGTGTGAATGCAGTGCTCTACCCCTGAGCTAACCTCCCAACGAAGCATTATTATAGGTGCGGCATTGATACACGTCAAGGCACTGTTGAGTCACGCAGCAGTGCGCCAGACGCACGTGCCCTTCACCGCCTTGTCCAGGCCGTTGAGCAGCTCCTCGTGTGCGGCCGCTTCGCTGTCCGTTGCCCGGACGACGATAATTTCGGCCAGCGCCACCTGCTCCAGGTTCAGGCCGCCGCCAACCGCTTCTTCCTCGACATCCATGCCCAGGCTGTTTTGGCCGCGCGTCATCGACAGATAGACGTCGGCCAGCAGTTCGGCATCGAGCAATGCGCCGTGCAGCTTGCGGTGCGCGTTTGAAATGCCGTAGAAATCGCACAGCGCATCGAGCGAGTTGCGCTTGCCCGGACGCAGCTCCTTGGCCTGCACGAGCGTGTCGATCACGCCGCCGATATGCTCGTCGAACGGCGGCAGGTTCAGCGCGCGGAACTCGTGATTCAGGAAGCCCAGGTCGAACGGCGCGTTGTGGATGATGACTTCGGCGCCCTGGATGTATTCCCGCAGTTCGTCCGCGATCTCGCGGAAGCGCGGCTTATCGGCGAGGAATTCCGTGGTGAGGCCGTGCACCGCCAGCGCGCCCTCTTCCGAATCGCGGTCAGGATTGATATAGCGGTGGAAATTATTGCCGGTCAGCTTGCGGTCGACCAGTTCGACGCAACCGATTTCAATGACGCGGTTGCCCAGCTTGGGATTGATACCGGTGGTTTCGGTATCGAGAACGACTTGACGCATGGTAGATGAGGCTTTTCAGGAACAGCCGCGCAGTATAGATGATCTCTGCACCACGCGGCGAAACGGGCTGCCGATGGCAACCCGCGGGATTTTTTCGCTTGTATTTCGTTAATATTCCGCCCGATTTACGGCCGTGGTTCGCTTATTTGCCGCGCACCGCATCGACGCCGCGGTTCGCCAGCATGTCGGCCCGCTCGTTGCCGGGATGGCCGTTATGGCCGCGCACCCAGCGCCAGTCGACCTTGTGCACCGATTGCGCGGTGTCGAGCGCCTGCCACAGGTCGGCGTTTTTCACCGGTTCCTTCGCCGCCGTTTTCCAGCCACGCGCCTTCCAGCCATGGATCCATTCGCTGATGCCCTTCTGCACGTACTGGCTGTCCGTATGCAGCGTGACTTCGCAGGGCCGCTTCAGCGCGTTCAGCGATTCGATGACGGCCTGCAGCTCCATCCGGTTGTTGGTGGTGTTCAGCGCGCCGCCGAACAGTTCTTTTTGCGCTTCGCCCGCCACCATCAGCGCGCCCCAGCCGCCGGTGCCGGGGTTGCCCTTGCACGCGCCGTCCGTGAAAATCTCGACTTTATCCATGTTCCCTGTGTTTGTTCGTTGCAGGCACCGCCACCGGCGATTTGGCCTTCTTCTTGCTCCAGGCTGGCCCGATCAGCCGCATGCCCTTGACGCGCTTGATCGCCTGGACGACATACACGGCGCCGAAATACGGCCACCAGCGTTCGCCCGCGCGATCCATGAATGCGTAGCGCGCCAGCCAGCGCTCGGTGCGGCAGGCAGGCGCATAACAGCCGAAGTGGCTGTGGCTCACGCTCATGTTCAGCAATTTTAACCAGTCTTTCATGCGCGGCATAGAAATGAGCTCGGCGCGCGGCAGGTAGCGCGTGCCCGTGACCCTGCCCCGCATCTGGCGCAGGCCCCACAGGCTGGCAGGATTGAAGCCGCAGATGATCAGCTGCCCCTCCGGTATCAGCACCCGTTCCACCTCGCGCAGCACCTGGTGCGGGTCGGCGGACAGTTCCAGCACGTGCGGCAGCACCACCAGGTCCAGGCTTTGCGACGGGAACGGCAATTCGGTGGGATCGAGCGTCAGCGTGACGGGCCGGCCGCCCGCCTCGACGGTACGGCCGGGCAGCGTATCGGCCAGCCATTTATGCGGCATCCGGTTCGCCGCCAGCGCATCGAGCTGCGGCATGCCGATCTGCAGCGCGTTATAGCCGAAGATATCGGCGGTCAGCATATCGAGCCGGCGCTGCTCCCAGGCGCGCGCATAGGTGCCTGCCGGCGTTTGCAGCCAGCTGTCCAGCGCTATAATGGATTTTTCGGATGTTGCGCTATCCATGCGTTCCCTTGGCGATGACTGAATCCACTCCCGTGTCTAGTTCCGTGCATGCTTCCGTGCCTGCTGTTCCAACCGCCTCCCCGGCCGCGTCCGCCTCTGAGGCCGCATCCGGGTCCAGCCCCGCTTCTCTGCACATACTGCCCGTTCCCGCCTTCAGCGACAACTACCTGTGGCTCATCCACGATGGCCGCCATGCCGCGGTCGTCGATCCCGGCGATGCCGCGCCCATCCTGGCCGCGCTGCGCGAGCATGCGCTGACCCTTACCGCCATTCTACTCACCCACCACCATCGTGACCACATCGGCGGTGTGCCGGCCTTGCTGCAATGCCATGATGTGCCCGTGTACGGCCCGCGCCATGACGGCATCGCGGCCGTCACCGTGCCGCTGGGCGAAGGCGACCGGATCACGGTGCCGGGTCTCGGGCTGGAACTGGCGATAATGGATGTGCCAGGTCATACGAACGGCCACATTGCGTACTACAGTGATAGCGAGGAAGCGGGTGGCGAAGGAATGCGCCGGCTGTTCAGCGGCGATACGCTGTTTGCCGGAGGCTGCGGGAGGCTGTTCGAGGGTACCCCGGCGCAAATGGCGGCATCGCTGGACAAGCTGGCTGCGCTGCCGCCTGACACGCAGGTTTTTTGCGCGCACGAATACACCTTGTCGAACTTGCGGTTTGCGCTGGCGGTCGAACCCGGCAACGAGGCGTTGCAGGCGCGCATGGCGGTGGATTCGGCAAAACGGCGGGACGGCGTGCCGACCGTGCCGAGCACGATCGGCATCGAACGTGCGACGAATCCCTTCCTCCGTTACCGCGAGCCACGGATCGCACAGCGGCTTGCCGCGGATGGCAAGGTGGCACCGGATGCGGCGCCGCTGGCCGTGTTCGCCGCGCTGCGCGAATACAAGAACCATTTTTGACAGGAATATGTATGGAGAAAGTCAGGTTTTACTACGACCCGATCAGCCCCTATGCGTGGCTGGCAACCAAGCAGATCGCCCGCATCGAGGCCGCGGGCGTGCACCTGGAAATGGAGCCCGTGCTGCTGGCGGGCCTGCTGAAGGCGCATGGCACGAAGGGTCCGGCCGAAGTGCCGGCCAAGCGCGAATTCCTGTTCCGCGATGTGATGCGCATCGCCGATGCGCACGGGCTGCCGTTCCGGGGGCCACCCGGGCATCCGTTCAATCCGCTGCTGGCGTTGCGCATGTGCCTGGCGATCTCGTCGCTGACGAGCCGGCGGCGCTTCACGTTCATGCTGTCGCAGGCGTGCTGGGAACGGGGGCTGGATATTTCGAGTCCCGCCGTGCTCAAGCAGCTGGCGGCCGAATGCGACCTGAATGGCGAGGCCTTGCAGGCGGCGGCAGGCGAACCGGCCATCAAGCAGGCGCTGATCGATGCCACGGAGAGTGCCGCCGCGCTCGGCGTGTTCGGCGTGCCCACGTTCAGCTACATGGGTGAGCTTTTCTGGGGCGGCGACCGCATCGACCTGCTGCTGCGGCGCATTGCCGGGCACCGGATCGATGAAGCGCGGCTGAAGGAGTTCCTGGCCCGCCCCGCGCTGGCCGAGCGGCAGCTGTAACGGCCGGGGTCAGCGGCGTATCGCGGGGCCAGGCAGCCCGGGTTTGCCCGGGCTGCCGGCTTGCGCGCTCGGACTTGCTTGCTCAGATTTCCTCGTACAGCGGCAGCGTGAGGAATTCGGCAAACGATTCGGACGTCGACATCTCCTCGAAGATCCGGGCGGCGCGCCCGTAGTTCGGGCTCGTGCCGTCCGGGGCCGATGCCTGCACCTTCGGCAGCTCTTCGGCGATCATCGTCCGCACGATGTCGGCCGTGACCTTGCGGCCGTCATCGAGCACGCCCTTCGGCGAGCGGATCCACTGCCACACCTGCGAGCGGCTGATTTCGGCCGTGGCCGCATCTTCCATCAGGTTGTGGATCGGCACGCAGCCGTTACCGCCGAGCCAGCTGCCCAGGTAATGGATGCCCACGTTGATGTTGTAGCGCAGGCCCGCTTCCGTGATCGGCGCTTCCGGCTGGAAGTTCAGCAGGTCGGCCGCGGTCACTTCGACGTCCGGCCGCTGCTTGCCGATCTGGTTCGGCGCATCGCCCAGCACCTTCGTGAACTCGGCCATTGCCGGAGCAACCAGGCCCGGGTGGGCGACCCAGCCGCCGTCGTAGCCGTCGGTGGCGTCGCGCGACTTGTCGCCGATCACGCCGGCCATCGCCACGGCGTTCTTTTCCGGATCGTTCTTGATCGGGATCAGCGCGGACATGCCGCCGATCGCCGGCGCATTGCGCTTGTGGCAGGTCTTCAGCAACAGCAGTGCGTAAGAGCGCATGAACGGCGCGGTCATCGTCACCTTCGGCCGGTCGGCCAGGCAGAAGTCCTTGTCCAGCTTGAATTTCTTGATGCAGCTGAAGATGTAGTCCCAGCGGCCGGCGTTCAGGCCGGCGCTGTGCTCGCGCAGCTCGTACAGGATCTCGTCCATCTCGAACGCGGCCAGGATCGTTTCGATCAGCACGGTCGCCTTGATGGTGCCCTGCGGCAGGCCCAGCTCATCCTGCGTCATCACGAAGATGTCGTTCCACAGGCGTGCTTCCAGGTGCGATTCCATCTTCGGCAGGTAGAAATACGGACCTGCGCCGCGCGCCAGTTGCTCGCGGGCGTTATGGATCATGAACAGGGCGAAGTCGAACACGCCGCCGGAAATACGCTTGCCGTCGACCAGCACGTGCTTTTCATCCAGGTGCCAGCCCCGCGGGCGCACCACGAGCGTGGCGGTTTTTTCGTTCAGCTTGTACGACTTGCCGTTCTGTTCCAGCGCGATGGTCCTGCGGACGGCATCGATCATGTTGATCTGGCCGGTAATCTGGTTGTCCCAGTTCGGCGTGTTCGAATCCTCGAAGTCCGTCATGTAGCTGTCGGCACCGGAATTCAGGGCGTTGATGACCATCTTGCGCTCGACCGGGCCGGTAATTTCCACGCGGCGGCATTGCAGCGCGGCGGGAATCGGCGCAATGGTCCAGTCGCCGGCGCGCACGTGCGCCGTTTCAGCGAGGAAGTCCGGGCGCTCGCCCGCATCGAGGCGTTTCGCACGGACCACGCGGGCGGCCAGCAATTCCTGGCGGCGCGGCTCGAACGCACGCGACAGCTTCGCCACCAGCGCCAGCGCTTCCGGCGTCAGAACGCTTTCGTAACCGGGCTTGATCTCGCCCGTGATTTCCATACCTGCCGGTAACGTGATGCTCATGTCGATCTCCTTGTGCTCTGGTGAAATTGGATGCCTTGCAGTATATTGACTGCAAACATATCTAAACAAGACAAATAATCACTTCATCTGTGCGAATTTGTCATAAATCGAGACCATGGCACAGTTCAAGCAGATTTCCACTTTCGTGGAAGTGGTCGCGCGAGGCAGCTTGTCCGCTGCGGCGCGCGCCGAGGGTATCGCACCGGCCGTGATCGGCCGTCGCCTCGATGCGCTGGAGCAGCGGCTGGGCGTCAAGCTGCTACAGCGTACCACGCGCAAGCTCGCGCTGACCGACGAAGGCGCAGCGTTCCTCGAGGATTGCCAGCGCATCCTGGCGGACCTGGAAAGCGCCGAAGCGGCGGCCGCCGAACGCAGTGCACGGGCTACCGGCCACCTGCTCATTTCGGCCCCCGCCGGCTTTGGCCGGCATCACGTGGCGCCGCTGATTCCTTCGTTCGTGGCCGAGCACCGCGACGTGACGGTGACGCTGAACCTGGCCGACCGCGTGGTCGACCTGATCGGCGAAGGAGTGGACGTGGCCATCCGCATCGCCACCCTGGAAGATTCCAATCTCGTCAGCCTGAAGCTGGCGGACAACCGCCGCGTGGTGGTCGGCGCGCCCTCTTACCTGCAGCGCCACGGCGTGCCGAAAACCCTCGACGACCTGACGCGCCACAACTGCATGGCCATCAGCAGCGCCGGCAGCCAGCGCGGCTGGACGTTCCGCGACGGCAGCAAGAACGTCACGCTGCGCACGGCGGGCAACATGAGCTGCAACGACGGCGCCGTGCTGCACGACTGGGTGCTGGCCGGCAAGGGACTGGGATGGCGGTCCATGTGGGAAGTGGGTGCGGATATCCAGGCGGGCCGACTGGTCACCGTGCTGGACGAGTACGCGGCACCCGGCAACGACAACATCTACGCGGTGTTCGCACAGCGGCGGCACTTGCCGTTGCGGATCCGCGCCTTTGTCGACTTTCTGCGGCGCACGTATGCGCAGCCCGGCTACTGGGCCAAGGGCTGACGAGCCGGCGCCGCGCCCTGTACTGTCCGGCCCGCGAAGCTAAGCCGCGGGCCCGCAGCTGCTGGGGTCCGCCGGGGCCCGCCGGATTCACGCGTGGCGATTGGACACCTTGAAGGATGCATCGCGCGTCATAGTCATGAAGGCGACAGGCAAAAAAAAATCCCCGGAAACCGAGGATTTTTTGATCGTTAGATCCAGCGTATTACAGCGGCTGAATGTTCGATGCTTGCTTGCCTTTAGGACCAGCGGTCACATCGAAAGATACGCGTTGGTTCTCTTGCAGGGACTTGAAGCCGTTCGACTGAATCGCCGAGAAGTGAGCGAACAGATCTTCGCCGCCTTCGTCAGGGGTGATAAAGCCGAAACCCTTCGAATCATTGAACCATTTTACGATACCAGTTGCCATTACAATTCCTATTACAGTTAAATGAGCTTGCGCCCGTGATATCGTTTGAAGCAAGTATGCAATGGCAGACAAACTGCACTACCCTTGAATCTAAACGATCCCGCATTATACCGAATGCAGCGCCAAAAGCACGTCGTGAGGCACGATTTCGTGAAAATAATCCAAAATTTCCAAAAATCTTCACTACTGTCGAGCGAAAAGTGATGAGAAGCACACGATTCACAATGCCATCGCCCGGAAATCAGGCAAAGGATACTGTGGAACAATGATTCACGACACTTTCGGTGCTCGGGAGACTGCACAACGAACAGTCATGAAGAACAGCGCGGAAACCAGAAAAACCAGGAAACTTCAGGTGGAACTACAGTTGCACTGCAGGTTGAAATCTCAGGTTGCTTCGGGATGTCCGTAATGTTTCCTCGTGCCATCGAAATGCCCGCCTCGCAAGAATGCCCTCGCGTCGTTCGGCATATGTGTAACTATAGACAATATCAGCCGTGACCGTTTGATTAATGTCAATCGTGCGGCAGATATGTTGTTGCGCGGGGATTGTCGCTTGCCCAGTCGAGATAGGCCTGGATTTGCGGCAGCAGTTCTGGCCACCCCGCCATATTGCCGCCATGTTCATTCATCAGGCCGCGCACGGCCTGTTCGAGCCGCCGCGCCTGTTCGCCGAGCACGGTAAAACCGAACGAACCTGCCGAACCGGCCACGGTATGCAATGCCGCCTGCAGGCGCGCGAGCTGTTCCCGGTCCGGCGGCGTTCCGGCCGGCGCGAGGGCATCGGCGATCGCCGCCATGCGTGCGGGCACGCTGGCGGCGAACATGTCGCCCAGTGCCTGCAGGTGGGCGCGGTAGTTGGGGTCGAGCGGCGCGGCCACGTGATTACTTGGTGCCGAAGATGCGGTCGCCCGCGTCGCCCAGGCCGGGCACGATATAGGCGTGATCGTTCAGGTGCGAATCGAGCGAGGCGCAGTAGATCTTCACGTCCGGATGCGCGTTCTGCACCACGGTGATGCCTTCCGGCGCCGCCACCAGCGCCAGGAAGATGATCTGGTCGTCGGGCACGCCGCGGTTCTTCAGCACGTCGATGGCGTGCACCGCCGAATTGCCGGTCGCCACCATCGGGTCGCACAGGATGAAGATACGGTCGACGAGATCCGGCAGCCGCACCAGGTATTCGACGGGCTGATGGGTTTCGGGGTCGCGGAATACGCCGATGTGGCCCACGCGTGCCGACGGCACGAGGTTCAGCAGCCCGTCGCTCATGCCGATGCCGGCACGCAGGATCGGCACCACGGCCAGCTTCTTGCCGGCGATCACTGGCGCATCGATCGTCATCAGGGGCGTTTCGATTTCGCGCGTGGTCAGCGGCAGGTCGCGGGTGATTTCATACCCCATCAGCAGCGTGATTTCCTTCAGCAGTTCGCGGAACGTGCGGGTCGACGTGGCCTTGTCGCGCATGTGGCTCAGCTTGTGCTGGATCAGCGGATGATCGGTGATGAACAGGTTCGGGAAGCGCGGATCTTGTTTCATATATATCTAGGTGCAGACGGTTTGTGTCCCGCATTATCCCAGCCAGCCACGCGGGCTGTCCATGCCAGGTTCGAAAAAACCGGGGCAGTTCCTTTAGGACACTGGCAACGCACGCGCAAGGATCGCCGCGCAATCGGTTCCCGCGGGCAGCCGGCCGTACGCCCCGCCCGGCTCGCGCGCCAGCCGCGAAGCGACGAAGGCCGATGCCACGAACCCCGGTGCATGCCGCAACAGCAGGCCCGCCTGCACGGCCAGCACGATCCGTTCGGCCAGCACGCGCGCACCGGATTCGTCGGCCTCGAACCGGGCGAGATCGCCGTTCAGCTGCGCGGTAAAGCGGGCATAGTCGGCATTGCCCGTGCCGGCGATTGCCAGTTCCGCAGCCAGCGCCTGCGCGGCGGCGGGCGAGCGGCCGAACGCACGCAGCACGTCCAGGCACATCACGTTGCCCGAACCTTCCCAGATTGAATTGACCGGCAATTCGCGGTACAGGCGCGCCAGGTCGCCGTCCTCCACGTAGCCGCCGCCGCCCAGCACCTCCATCGCCTCGGCGCCAAATCCGGGCCCGCGCTTGCAGATCCAGTACTTGCCGGCCGGCGTGAGCACGCGTGCCAGCAGTGCCTCGCCGGCATCGTCCGGGTGGTCGAAGCAGCGCGCCAGCCGCAACCCGAACGCCGTGGCCGCCTCGGATTCGAGCGCCAGGTCGGCCAGCACGTTCTGCATCAGCGGCTGCCCGGCCAGCGGCTTGCCGAACGCATGGCGGTGGCGCGCGTGGTGCAGCGCGCGCGTGAGCGCCGCCCGCATGATGCCGGCCGAACCGAGCACGCAGTCGAGGCGCGTGTGGCTGGCCATCTCCAGGATCGTGGCGATGCCGCGCCCCGGCGCACCGAGCAAATGTCCGCACGCGCCGGCGAACTCCACTTCCGACGACGCGTTGGAGCGATTGCCCAGTTTGTCTTTCAGGCGCTGCACGCGCACCTCGTTGTGCGTGCCGTCCGGCAGGAAGCGCGGCACGAGGAAGCACGACAGGCCGGCGCCGGAATCGGTCTGCGCGAGCACGAGGTGGGCGTCGGCCTGCGGCGCGGAGAAGAACCACTTGTGGCCCACCAGCCGGTACGCGCCTTCCGCGTCGTCGCCGAAGATCGCGCGCGCCTGCGCCGGGTCGAGCGGCTCGGCGTGCGTGGTGTTGCTGCGCACGTCCGAGCCGCCCTGCTTTTCCGTCATGCCCATGCCGATCAGGGCGCCCTGCTTGCGGTCGACGGGCAACGGCCTGGGGTCGTATTCGCGCGACAGGATTTTCGGCAGCCAGCGCTGCGCCAGCCGGGGCGTTTGCCGCAGCGCAGGTACGCTGGCGTACGTCATCGTCACCGGGCACTGCGAACCGTTTTCCACCTGGCCGAACAGGATGTAGCGCGCGGCCCGCGCCACCTGCCCGGCGGGCTCGCTGCCATCCCATGGCGAGGCGTGCGCGCCGGCGCCGATCAGCAGCTCCATCAGCGCGTGCCAGGCGGGATGAAATTCGATCTCGTCGATCCGGCGGCCGTTCCGGTCGAAACTGCGCAGCACCGGTGAATGGGCATTGGCCAGCCGGGCCAGGTCGAGCGTTTCCTCGCGGCCCAGTTGCGCGCCCAGCGCCAGCAAGCCCTCCACGGCGCCGGCGCCGCCTTCGCGCTCGACCGCCTCGCGCAGCGCGGGATCGCAGCCGAACAGGTTCAGGTTGCCGAACGGCGGCACCCCGTTGAACACCTCGTGCGTATCGAATTGGCGCATCGCAGTCTCCGCCGGCATCCCGGCCACCATTGTGTTTTTTCCAGCCTAGCGGAAACGACATGGCGCTGCAAGAACAAGGCGCTGTCACGTGACGGCGCCCGGAACAATGCCGGCGTGCCCGGCAGCATCCGGTTGAATAAAACAAGGCACCTGATTGCGGGCACCGCAGCAACAATTTGCGGAAACCTGCGTAAATGTTGCCTCATTTCATGTAATTTCTTGGCGTAAAGTGATACATTCACGCACACGTGACCGACCGTCTCGCCCGGATCGCGCGTACTGCAGGAGTCACTGCAAGAGATACCAGCACAACAGTACAGCAACCTCATGCTTTCCAGTTCCACCACGCCACTGCCGGAAAATGCCCGGCACGCTGTCGACGCCATGCTCGAAGAAGCCGGCGACATTGTGTTCCGGCTCGATCCCTTCGGACAGATCCTGTTCGCCAGCCGCCGCGCCACGGCGCTGCTCGGCGCCGGCCATCCGGTGGCGGGCCGGCGGCTGCACGATTTCGTGTCCGGCCTCGACGGTGCGGCGCTGACGGGCGCGCTGGCAGGGCTGGCCGATACCGGCCTCGCGCGGCTCGAACTGCGCGTGCAGCCGCCACAAGGCGAAGTGTGGTTCGACCTGCGCCTTTCCAGCTATCCGGATGCGGAAGGCTCGACCGGCGTGCTGGTGGTGGGCCGCGACCTGTCGGCGCAGCAGGCCACCGAGGAACGCCTGCGGCACATGGCCACGCACGATACGCTCACCGGGCTGCCCAACCGCCTGCTCCTGGCGGACCGGATCCGGATGACGATCGCGCAGGCGCGCCGCTCCGGCCAGGGCTTCGCCGTGGCGGCCATCGGACTGGACAGTTTCAAGAAAGTCAACGACGGCCTCGGCCATCCGACCGGCGACGCGGTGCTGCGCCTGGCGGCAAGCCGGCTGCGCAAGACGCTGCGCGACAGCGATACGCTGGCGCGCGTTGGGGGCGACGAATTCGTGGCGGTGCTGCCGGGCACGTTCAGCGAACAGCAGGTGCGCCTCGTCACCGGCCGCCTGATGGCCACCCTGCAGGCGCCGTTCGAGGTCGACGCGCACACGATCCATATCGGCGCATCGATCGGCGTGGCCGTCTACCCGCAGCACGCCGAGGACGACCTGCGGATCGTCGCGCTGGCCGATGCCGCGCTGTCGCGCGCGAAGGAAACGGGCAAGGCCCGCTGCGTGGTCTACAGCCCGCGCCAGAACGGCCCGTCCGAACACGACATCTCGCTGGAAGCGGCCATGTTCCAGGCCGTGCGCGAAGGCGAATTCATGCTGCATTACCAGCCGATCGTCGATGCCCGCACGCGCGAGATCGAGGGTTTCGAAACCCTGATGCGCTGGAAGCACCCCACGCTGGGCATGGTCTCGCCGGCACGCTTCATTCCGATCGCCGAAACCAACGGCCTGATCAACCTGCTGGGCGCCTGGGCCCTGAAAGCGGCCTGCGTGCAGCTCAAGCAGTTCCAGGAGGTGGCGAAACGGCCGCTGTACATCTCTGTTAATATCAGCCCCCGCCAATTTCGCAACGACAAGTTTTTAGACGTGCTAGACGATGCCATCACCTATTCCGGCCTGTCCGGCGAACATCTCGTGCTGGAAATTACCGAAGGCACGCTGATGATCGATCCGGCCCACGCCGAAACCATTCTCGGCAAGATGGCCGAGCGCCGCGCCCGCATCGCCATCGACGATTTCGGCACCGGCTACTCGTCGCTGGCCTACCTGAAACGCTTCCCGATCTCGGTGCTGAAGATCGACCGCGCCTTCATCCGCGACCTGCCCGGTTCGCAAAAGGATGGCGCGATCTGCAACGCCGTGCTCGACCTGGCGCGGCACCTGTCGCTGTCGGTCGTTGCCGAAGGGGTCGAAACCGAGGAACAGCTTGCCTATATGCGCGAACGCGGCTGTCAATATATCCAGGGCTACCTGACCGGCAAGCCGATGGCCGCCAATGTCGCCATCGCGGCGCTGAACGAGCGTCGTTACAAAGATGTACTGGGCGAAGATGTCCTGCGCGACGATGTGCTGCGTGCGGATATGCCGCGTGCGGATGCGGCGCGCACCCACGTGTTGCGGGTGGTCCAGTGAACCGGTCACCCATCGCCGCCCCGGCGGACGCCGCCGCCGTCACGGCCCAGGGCGAACAGACGCTGGCCCTGCTGTGGGAACGCACCCGCCGCCAGGGCGACATGCCGGGCTTCGCGAAAGCCATCGGCGCCGTGCTCGGCGCGATGCGCGGCGAGGATGACGGCGGCTTTTCGATGACAGAAACCGTGCTGTCCGATCCGGTGCTGACCAACAAGGTGCTGCGCCTGGCCAACAGCAGCATGTATTCGGCGTTCGGCCAGCATGTCAACACGGTCAGCAAGGCGGTGCTCGTGCTGGGCACCGAGGCGATCGGCCACCTGGCGCTGGGCCTCAAGCTGGTCGAGGAACTGTCGTCCGGCGCCGCCGATTCGAGCCACGCGCACATCGAGATGGAAAAGGCGGTGCTGGCCGGCATGGTGGCGCGCGAACTCGCCGCCACCGTGCGCAGCCCGCAGACGGAACAGGCGGTGGTGTGCTCGATGCTGCACACGCTTGGCCGGATGATGGTCACTTTCTACCTGCCCGAGCAGTGGATGCTGCTGCAGCAGCGCGGCGGCCCCGGCAACGAAGACACGGCGGCGCCGGACCTGCTCGGCATCGGCCTGGCCGATATCGGCATGGCGGCCGCGCAACGCTGGAACCTGCCGCGCAATCTCGTATCGGGCATGCGCGTCATCGAAGCACCCGGTCCGGCCGAGGCGCTCCCGGAAGACGAAGCGTCCGGCGAGCGCCATCCCGCCGCGCTGCCCGCCGCCGACTGGGTGGCGGGCATCGCCACGCTGGCGCGGCATTGCGCCGCGGCGCTGTGGCACGACGACGAAGCCGGCGCCGCCGAACTGCAGCGGCTGAGCGCCGCGTTTGCGCCAATGCTGGGCCTGGAACCGGAACAGGTGCAGGGCGCCATCGCCCAGGCCCGCGAAACGGCGGCCGGGGAACTGGCGATCGCCCCGCTGTCGAAGCCGCTCGAACGCCGTGCCAAGGAACTCGCCAGGACGCGCCAGCGCGCCGCCGGCAACCGCATCCTCGAGAGCGGCCTGGCCGACATGCGCGACATGGTGGACAATGCCAGCCCGGGCCAGATGGTATCGGCGGCGCTGGAAACCGTGTACCAGGGGCTGGATTTCTCGCGCGCGGTCGCTTTCGTGCGCAACCGCCGCGAACAGTGCTACGCGGCGCGGATGAGCTTCGGCAACCTGCCGAAGGAACGGCTGGCGGCCATGTCGTTCGACGATGCGTACGAGGCGAACGTGTTCCACGCGGCGCTGAGCAACGACCGCGTGATCTTCATCGAGAATGCGCGCGATCCGAAGTTCGCAGCCAAGCTGCCGCACTGGTGGAAGGCTGGCCTGGCCGACGCACGCAGTTTCGTGATCCTGCCGTTGTCGGCCAATGGCCAGCCGGCCGGCTTCCTGTACGGCGACTGGGATGAAACCTTCCCGCCGATCGAACTGTCGCAGACCGAGTTCGCGCTGCTGAACGATGCGCGCGCGCTCGTCGTCAAGGCGATCGAGCGGCGGCACCAGGCCGAGCTGCTCAACAGCCGGGCGGCCTGAAGGGTCCGCGTCAAGCTGCCGGTTTCACCCGCCGGTTGCATGCCGGCAGACTTTCACGCCGTTGACGCGGGTTCTGTCGTCAACCGGCGTTGCGGGCGATGTCCGGCGTAGCCACCCGCACGTCGCCGCACTGCGCGCGGTGCATCAGCGCATGGTCCATCAGCACCAGCGCCAGCATCGCCTCGGCGATCGGCGTGGCGCGGATGCCCACGCACGGGTCGTGCCGGCCGAACGTTTCCACCATCACCGGGTTGCCGGCCTTGTCGATCGAGCGGCGCGGCGTACGGATCGACGAAGTGGGCTTGATCGCGATCGACACCGTGATGTCCTGTCCCGTGGAGATGCCCCCCAGCACGCCGCCGGCATGGTTGCCGACAAAGCCCTGCGGGGTCAGTTCATCGCCGTGCTCGGAACCGCGCTGCGCCACCGAGCCGAAACCGGCGCCGATCTCCACGCCCTTCACGGCATTGATGCCCATCATCGCGTAGGCGATGTCGGCATCGAGCTTGTCGTAGATCGGCTGGCCCAGCCCCACGGGCACGTTGCGCGCCACCACGTCGATGCGGGCGCCGATCGAATCGCCGTCCTTGCGCAGCGCGTCCATGTAATCTTCCATCCGCGCGATCAGGGCCGCATCGGCCGTGGCCGCGAAGAACGGGTTGTCGGGCACGTGAGCGAAATCCTGGAACGGCACTTCGATGTCGCCCAGCTGGCGCATGCAGCCGGCGAACTCGGTGCCGAACTGCTCCTTCAGCCATTTCCTGGCGATCGCCGCGGCGCCGACGACCGGTGCAGTCAGCCGGGCCGACGAGCGCCCGCCGCCGCGCGGATCGCGCACGCCGTACTTGTGCCAGTACGTGTAGTCGGCATGGCCCGGGCGGAAGCTCTCGACGATATTGCCGTAGTCCTTGCTGCGCTGGTCTTCGTTGCGGATCAGCAGCGCGATCGGCGTGCCGGTCGTGAACCCTTCGTATACGCCGGACAGGATCTGCACCGCGTCGGGCTCCTGGCGCTGGGTGACGTGGCGCGACGTGCCGGGCTTGCGGCGGTCCAGTTCGGGCTGGATGTCGGCTTCGGACAGGGCCAGCCCCGGCGGGCAGCCGTCGATGATGCAACCGATCGCCGGCCCGTGAGATTCGCCAAAAGTCGTTACCGTGAACAGCTTGCCAAAGGAATTGCCGGACATGAGATCAATCTGAAAGAGCCGAGGAATTAGCAATTTTACCGCTTTAGCATCGCGTGATCCAGCAATTGCAATACTGCCTACTTCGTACACCTCGCGCAACACTTTCCTTACAGCAATGACATTAGCTGCTTATAATAGGGAAGTTGCGCCGGTATCCAGCCCAATCCGCTATAAAGGGACCGGAAGACCCAATTTGGAGAACGACGCATGCCCCCACCGAGCACTCCCCCCGGCACCGGACAAGACGGGCCGCAGGACGACCTGGTGTTCCTGGACGAGTCGCCCGCCCAGCCCGGCACGGCGGCACGCGGCGCGTGGCGCGTGATGATCGTCGACGATGACGAGGATGTCCATTCGACCACCACCTTTGCGCTCGGCAACCTGGACATCCAGGGCCGGCCGCTGGAATTCCTCCATGCCTACTCGGCCGCCCAGGCGCGCGAGCTGCTGCGGTACGAGCATGATATCGCCGTGATCCTGCTCGACGTGGTGATGGAGCAGGACGACGCCGGCCTGCACCTGGTGCGCCATATCCGCGAAACGCTGAAGCTGGCGGACGTGCGCATCATCCTGCGCACCGGCCAGCCGGGCTATGCGCCCGAGATCGATGCGATCCGCGACTTCGACATCAACGACTACAAGACCAAGTCCGAGCTCACCCGCATCAAGCTGTACACGACGGTGACGGCGGCGATCCGCTCCTATGAGCAGATCCGCCGCATCGACGACAGCCGGCGCGGCCTGAATCGTATCGTCGAGGCCGGCACCGCGCTGATGACGCTGCACGGCGTGCGCGATTTCGCCGCCGGTGCGCTGGCACAGGCCGCGGCGCTGCTGGACGAGCCACCGGGCGGCCTGGTGTGCGTGGCGGGCGATGCCGGCGCGGTGCACGTGGTGGCCGCCTGCGGCGCCTGGCAAGGCTGCGAGGGCCGCCACCTGGGGCCCGATACCGAACCGCCCGTGCCGCCCGCGCTGGCGCGCGCGCTGGCCGAGCGGCGCAATGTCCATGGCGATGCCGGCGTCGCGCTGCACCTGGCCGGCAAGGCCTGCCGCACCTTTGCCATGCTGCTCGACGTGTCGCACCGGCCCGCGGAGCTGCAGGAACGGCTGCTGAACGTGTTCGCCGCCAACGTGGCGGTGGGCCTCGACAATGTCGAGCTGCTGTCGCACCTGCACGACGCGGCGTTCTACGACACGCTGTCCAAGCTGCCGAACCGGACCCGCCTGATCGAGATCCTCGACGCGGCGCTGGCCGGCCCGGCCCGTGCCAGCGCCACGCTGTGCCTGGTGGACCTGGATCACTTCGCCGAAACGAACGATGCGCTGGGGCATGCGTTCGGCGACCTGCTGCTGTCCACCGTGGCGGCGCGGCTGCAGAACAGCCTGAGCCGGCACCTGACGGTGGCACGGATCGGTGGCGACATCTTCGGTGTGCTGGGCGACGCCGCCCACGTGTACCCGGCCGGCATCCTGGCGCTGTTCCAGCAGCCGTTCGAGATCGAGGGCCAGACCGTGCAGGTGTCCGCCACGCTGGGCCTGGTGCGGCTGGCCGAGCACGACGGCAGCGGCACCGATGCGCTGAAGGATGCCGATATCGCGCTCAAGCGCGCCAAGTCGCAGCAGCGCGCCGGCCACTTCTATTTCACGCGCAACATGGGAGTGGAAATCCGCGAACGGGTGCGCATGATGCACGCGCTGCGTTCCGCCTTCAGCAAGCACGAGCTGTTCCTGGCCTACCAGCCGCAGATGGACCTCGTCGCGCGCCGCCCGGTGGGCGCCGAGGCGCTGCTGCGCTGGAAGACCGAGGACGGCAAGCTGGTGCCGCCGGACCGCTTCATTCCCATCGCCGAATATTCCGGCCTGATCATCGATATCGGTGAATGGGTACTGCGCACCGCGTGTGCCGAGCTGGTGCACCTGCGCGCCGCCGGACACGAGAATTTCACGATGTCGGTCAACGTCTCGCAGGTGCAGTTCCGCCACCCCCAATTCCTGCAGGTGCTGCGCAACGCCCTGGCGGACACGGGCGCCCCGCCCCGCTATGTCGAGCTGGAAATCACGGAATCGATGGCGATGGAAGAACCGGACACGTTCATCGAAATGCTCGCGCAGGTCAAGGAAACGGGCGTGCACATCGCCATCGACGACTTCGGTACCGGCTTCTCGTCGCTGTCCCACCTGCAGCGGCTGCGCATCGACCGGCTGAAGATCGACCGTGCGTTCGTGACCGAGATCACCGGCTCCACGCGCGGCAGCAGCATTGCCGAAATGGTGATCCAGCTGGGCCGCAACCTCGGCCTGTCGGTCGTTGCCGAAGGCGTCGAGGACGAGCACCAGGCCAGCGTGCTGCAGCAGCTGGGCTGCCCGCTGGCCCAGGGCTTTCTCTTCGCGCGCCCGATGGGGGCCGATGAACTGTCCGGCTGGCTGGCCGGGCAACCGGCGCTGCGCGCCTGACATCGCGCCCTGCGCATCAGCTGTCGAACCCGCCGCGGCATCGGTGTCAGACACCTTTTCCGGAAGATTCACCCGGAAAAAGTGCCTGGCACCGGTTTTTTCTCCCAGCACCCGGTTGTCCCGGTAACGAATTCCCAAACAAAAAACGCTGCCTCGGCAGCGTTTTCCTTTTACCCGACAAACAGCTCAGTTCGTCGCCTCATCCTGCTCGGCCGGCCAGTCCCGGATATACGCCTTCAGCATGCGGTTTTCAAAACTCTGCGCCTCGAGCACGGCGCGCGCCACGTCGTAGAACGAAATCACGCCCAGCAGGGTCTTGGCATTCATCACCGGCAGGTAGCGCGCGTGCTTTTCCAGCATGATGCGGCGCACCTCGTTGACCTCGGTATCGGGCGTGACGGTGATCGGATGGTCGTCCATGTGCCTGCGCACCGTGCCGCCGCCCACCGAGCCCTCGTTGGCATGCAGCGCCTTGAGCACCTCGCGGAAGGTCAGCATGCCGACCAGGTCGCCATACTCCATCACGACGAGCGAACCGATATCCTTCTCGGCCATCGTGGTCGCGGCATCCACCAGCGGCTGGTCCGGGGTGATCGTGTAGAGGATGTTGCCCTTGACTTGGAGGATTTCTGAGACTTTCATGGTGGCCGTCCTGTCCGCGTGAATGAGTGTTTTTATTCTATGCCTTCTGGCGCAATGTAGCGTATGCCCGGGAAAAAATCCAGCCTTGCACGGAATAAGCCGGCGAACAACGGCCTGCATCAACCGGCGGCGGTCTCGCCGCTGCGTGCCACGGCCGGGCCGAAATGGTCGCCCAGCGTGAGCCCGAGGCCGGCTTCGACCGCATCCTCGACGCTGCGTGCCAGGCTGGCCGCATCGCGCCGCGCCTGGACGTCGCGCGGATCGTCCGACTCCTGGGCCACGCCGGCGTTGACCGGGATGCCGCCGAACACGAACAGCCGGTAGACCTCGGCCACGGCCAGCGTGTCCGGGTTGGCCAGCAGCACCCAGTTGTCGCCGGTATCGTTGACATGCTTGCCGAACTGCACGCGCGGCACCGGATCGGTGCGCACGCGGCCCACCCAGCCCTTGTCCTGCATCCGTTCCAGCAGCGTATCGAGTTCGTCGAAACCGATCCGCGTGCGGGCCCGCAGCGCGGTGGAGGAGACCAGCGCCGTGTCGCCGTAGCGGCTGGCGCCGTGCAGCACCTTGAGCACCGCCATCGCATCGACGAATGCGCCGCCCGGCACCGGCTCGTACCACCAGCGTTCGTACTTGACCACCGGCAGCGCCGCCGCCAGCAGCGCCCCGACCAGCGTGATCAGCCACGACACATAGACCCACAGCAGGAACAGCGGCAGCGCCGCCAGCGCGCCGTAGATCCGCGAATACGTGGGAAATTCGGTGATGAAGACGGCAAAGCCCCGCTTGGCCAGCTCGAACGCCAGCGCGGCCAGCACGCCGCCGGCCAGCGCGTCGCGCCAGTCGACCACCTTGTTCGGCACCGTCACATACAGGAACGTGAAGGCGGCGGTGGTGAGCACCAGCGACAGCACCGAATAGGCCAGCGCCCCGAACACGCTGCCGACCAGGCTCGACGTGGCCGACGAAAAGTCGGTCGAGAGCGAGATCGACACGCCGATCAGCAGCGGCCCGAGCGTCATCAGCGCCCAGTAAACCAGGATCCGGCGCGCCCAGCGCCGCTCGGCCTTGACTCGCCAGATGCGGTTGAAGACCCGCTCGATCATCGTCATCATCGCCACCGACGTGGCGATCAGCGTGACCGCCCCCACGGCGGACAGCCGCGTCGCCTGCGCGGCGAAGGTGGTCAGGTACGACAGGATCGTGCTGGAAATCGCCTTCGGCATCACGCTCTGGATGAAATAAGCCTCCAGCGCGGTGCGGAACGTGGCGAACATTGGGAAGGTGGTGAAGACCGCCAGCGCGATCGTCAGCACCGGCACGAGCGCGAACACGGTGGTGAACGTGAGGCCGCCGGCCACCTGCGGCAGGCTTTCATCGCGCAGCCGGCGGCGCGCGAACAGGAACAGGTCGCGCACTTCGGCCCACGACAGGGCGCGCAGTTCGGCCACGCCCCTTGCCACGCTCTGGTATAGAGTGCTTATACGTTGCTTCAAACGGTTCCCGCCCCTGTTCACGATGTAAAGCGTTCTATAATACCAACGATGAATGCGCCCAACCTGACTATCCTTGTTTTGTTCTATTCCCGGCATGGGGCCACCCGCAGGCTCGCCGAGCTGATCGCCCAGGGTATCGAGAGCGTGCCGGGCTGCGACGCCCGGCTGCGCACCGTGCCCGCCGTATCCACCGTCGCCGAAGCCACCGCGCCGGAAATACCGGTGGACGGGGCACCCTACGTGGAGCTGGCCGACCTGGATGAATGCGCCGGCATCGCCGTCGGCTCGCCCACCCGCTTCGGCAACATGGCGTCGGCGATGAAATATTTCTGGGACGGCACGTCGAGCCAGTGGCTGTCCGGCAGCCTGGCCGGCAAGCCCGCCTGCGTGTTCACGTCCACCGGCAGCCTGCACGGCGGCCAGGAATCGACGCTGCTGTCGATGATGATCCCCCTGCTGCACCATGGCCTGGTGGTGCTGGGCCTGCCCTACACGCATCCCGACCTGATGACCACCTCCAGCGGCGGCACGCCGTACGGCGCGAGCCACTGGGCCGGCGTGGATGGCCGCAAGCCGGTCACGGACGAGGAAAAGCGCATCGCCGTCGCCCTCGGCAAGCGCCTGGCCGAAACGGCCGCCAGACTGCGGGGCCGGTAATGTACGGCACCCGGCAGAAGGTACTGTGGTGGGGAGCGCTGGTCAGCGTGGCCGCGCTGATCGCCTGGTGCCTGCTGTGGGAAACCGTGCTGGCGCCGCTCAAGCCGGGCGGCTCGTGGCTGGCCCTGAAGGCCGTGCCGCTGCTGTTCCCGCTGATCGGCGTGCTCAAACGCGACCTGTACACGCTGCAGTGGTCGTCGATGATGATCCTGGCCTACCTGGCCGAAGGCGTGGTGCGCGGCTACAGCGACGCGGCCATGCCGTGGCTCGGCTGGGGCGAGGCGGCACTGGTGTTCGTGTTCTTCTGCTGCGCGCTGCTGTACGTGCATCCGTACAAGCGGGCTGCGAAGAAGGCTGCCCGCGAGCTGCTGGACAAGGTTGCCCGCAGCCGGAACGGCCACAAGTAAGTGAACGCCATCGAAGTCGCCAAAGGTACATGACCGCATTCCTGGACCGCTGCCGCGCGATCGCCGGCGCCGAATTCGTGCTCGACCGGCCGGCCGACATGGCGCCGTTCCTGCGCGACTGGCGCGGCCGCTTCACGGGCGCCGCGCGGGCCGTGCTGCGCCCCGGCTCCGTCGACGAGGTGGCCCGGCTGGTGCGCCTGTGCGCGGACGAGCGCGTGCCGATCGTGCCGCAGGGCGGCAACACGGGGCTGGTGCTGGGCAGCGTGCCCGACGCGAGCGGCACGGCGGTCGTGCTGTCCGTCGCGCGCCTGAACCGGGTGCGCGCGCTCGACCCCGTCAACCGTACCGTCACCGTCGATGCCGGCGTCATCCTGCAGCACGTGCAGGAAGCGGCGGCGGCCGCCGGCTGCCTGTTTCCGCTGTCGCTGGCGGCCGAAGGCAGCTGCACGATCGGCGGCAATCTCGCCAGCAATGCCGGCGGCACCGGCGTGCTGCGCTACGGGAATGCACGCGAACTGTGCCTGGGCCTCGAAGTGGTCACGCCGCAGGGCGAGCTGTGGTCCGGCCTGCGCGGCCTGCGCAAGGACAACACCGGCTACGACCTGCGCGACCTGTACATCGGCGCGGAAGGCACGCTGGGCATCATCACCGGCGCGGTCATGAAGCTGTATCCGGCGCCGAAGGCATCGATCACCGCGCTGGCCGCGCTGCCCTCGCCGGCCCACGCGCTGCGGCTGCTGTCGCTGGTGCAGGACCGCGCCGGCGCCAGCCTGACCGGTTTCGAACTGATGTCGGCCTACTGCCTGGCGCTCGTGGCAAAGCACTTCCCGCAGTTGCCGCGTCCGTTCGGAAGCGTCCATCCGCAGTATGCGCTGCTGGAAATCTCGTCGAGCGAATCGGAAACCCATGCGGTCGAACTGCTGGAAGGCGCGATCGGCGCGGCGCTCGAAGCCGATATCGTGCTCGACGCGGTCGTCGCCACGTCCGTCGCGCACTCGCGCGGCCTGTGGCAGTTGCGCGAACATATCCCGCTGGCGCAGGCGGCGGACGGCAAGAACATCAAGCACGACATCTCGCTGCCGGTATCGATGGTGGCCGATTTCATTGCCGGCACGGAGCCGCTGCTGCGGCAGGCGTTCCCCGGCTGCCGCCTGGTCTGCTTCGGCCACCTGGGCGACGGCAACCTGCATTTCAACGTGGCGCCGCCGCCGGGCATCGACAACGAATCGTTCCTGGTCAACCAGGAAAAAGTGAATCGCGTGGTACACGATGCCGTCGTGGCCTGCGGCGGCTCGATCTCGGCCGAACACGGCATCGGCGCGCTCAAGCGCGACGAACTGGCGCGCTACAAGTCGCCGGTGGAACTGAACCTGATGCGCGCCATCAAGGCCGCGCTCGATCCGCTGAACATCATGAACCCGGGGAAGATCCTGTGAAGGCGTGGCTGCCGGCGCTGTGCCTGCCATTCGTGGCCGCCCTGCCCGCGCACGCGCAGATGTACAAGTGCACGCACGGCGACAGCGTCACGTACAGCGAGGCGCCGTGCGAGCGCGGCGCACAGACCGTGATGGCCGTGCCCGATTCGCCGAAGGCCAGGGCCGCGCCGGAGGAGCTGAAGCGGCTGCAGAAGGAATCGGCCGCGTTGCAGAAGGAACGGCTGGCGCGCGAAGCGCAGCAGGCCCGCGCCGATGCATTGCACGACCGCCAGGCCGCGCGCCGCCGCGACGCGTGCGCGAAGCTGGAACTGGCCCGCAAATGGGCCGAGGACGACGTGCGCCGCGCCAGCCACGGAACCGCCGATGCCGCGCGCCTGAAGGCACGGCGCGCCGCCGAGCGCCACGCGGCAGAGTGCAAGTGACGTCGCGCCGCACGCTGTCGCGCTGGCTGCTGCTGGGCGAGTGGCGCGCCCACCCGGTACGCGCGCTGACGGCGGTGATGGCGATCGCCGTGGGCGTGGCCCTCGGTTTCGCGATCCACCTGATCAACGCCGCCGCGTTCAACGAGTTCTCGGCCGCCGTGCAAAGCCTGTCCGGCCAGGCCGACGTGCAGGTCGCCGGCGCCGAACCGCTGTTCGACGAAGATGTCTACCCCCGCCTGGCACTGCGGCCGGAAGTGGCGGTCGCCTCGCCGGTGCTGGAGATCAACGCCTCGTTGCCGGGCGGGCGCGAACCGTTGAAGGTGATCGGCCTGGACGTGTTCCGCGCCGGCTACATCACGCCCGACCTGATCGGCGCGCCCGCCAGCGGCGTGGCCGGCGACACGCTGGCCGGCGATGCGCTGTTCCTGTCGCCGGCCGCGCAGCAGTGGCTGAACGCCAAGGCCGGCGCGAGCCTCGCGTTCATGGCCGGCACCGGGACGATGACGTTGCGCGTCGCCGGCTCGCTGCAGCGCGCACGGGTGGGCCAGCGCCTGGCCGTGATGGACATCGGCGCGGCCCAGTGGCGCTTCGGCCGCCTCGGCAAGCTGTCGCGGGTCGACCTGAAGCTACGCGACGGCGTCGACCGCGATGCGTTCCAGGCCGCGCTGGCGCGCGAGCTCGAACGGGACTACCCTGGGCGCTTCCGCATCGGCCAGCCGAACGACGCCGACCAGGAAAGCCGCACCAGCAACATGAGCCGCGCCTACCGCGTCAACCTCAGCGTGCTGGCGCTCGTGGCGCTGTTCACGGGCGCGTTCCTGGTGTTTTCCACGCAGGCCTTGTCCGTGATGCGCCGGCGCAGCCAGTTCGCGCTGCTGCGCGTGCTGGGCCTGGAGCGCCGCCAGCTGCTACGCCAGGTGATGGTCGAAGGCGCCAGCCTCGGCGTGGCCGGTTCGCTGCTCGGCATAGCCGGCGGCTACGCGATCGCGGCGGCCGCGCTGCGTTTCTTCGGCGGCGACCTCGGTGCCGGCTACTTCGCCGGCGTGCAGCCCGAAGTGCAGTTCACGCCGGTCGCCGCCATCGTGTACTTCAGCCTGGGCCTGGGTGTCGCGCTGCTCGGCTGCGCCGCGCCGGCCTGGGAGGCGGCCCGTGCCGCGCCGGCCGTCGCGCTCAAGTCGGGCGCCGACGAGGTGGCGCTGGCGCGCCTGTCCCGGCCGTGGCCGGCCATCGCCTGCCTGGCGCTGGCCGGCGCGCTGTCGCAGCTGCCGCCCGTGACCGAGCTGCCCATTTTCGGCTACCTGTCGATCGCGCTGCTGCTGATCGGCGGCATCGCGCTGATGCCGCGCATCGCCGCGACCACCTTCCGTTTCGCGCACCGGCGCTGGAGCGCGGCCACCGCGCACCGCGCCGCGACCGCGGGCCACGCCATTCCGGCGGTGCCCACGCTCACGCTGGCGCGGCTGTCGAACGCCTCCGGCCAGGCCGGCATCGCGCTGGGCGGCGTGCTGTCGAGCTTTTCGCTGATGGTGGCGATGGCCATCATGGTCGCCAGCTTCCGCGTCTCCGTGGATAACTGGATCCTGCAGGTGCTGCCGGCCGACCTGTATGCGCGCATCGCCAGCGCCGGCGCCACCGCCGGCCTGACGCCGCGCGAACAGGCGGTGCTGCGCCAGGCGCCCGGCATCGCCCGCGCCGAATTCCTGCGGCTGCGTTCCGTGTCGCTCGCGCCCGACCGGCCCAACGTGGCCCTGCTGGCGCGCGACATCGATCCCGCGCACCCGGAGAAATCGATGGTGCCGGTCGGCGGCCAGGCCGTCCAGGCGAACGGTTCGCTGCCGCGCGCCTGGGTATCCGAGGCGATGGCGGACCTGTACGACATCCGGCCCGGCCAGACGCTGCGGCTGCCGCTGGCCGGCGGCGCGGTGCCGTTCTTCGTGGCCGGCGTGTGGCGCGATTACGCGCGGGTTGCCGGCGCGGTGATGATCGAACGCGCCGACTACGTGCGGCTGACGGGCGATGCCGATGTCAGCGACGCCGCGCTGTGGCTGGCCAAGGATACGAGCCCGGCCGATGCGCAGGCGGCACTGAAGCGGCTGCCGTTCGGCGCCACGCTGGCGGTGGAGGCGCCGTCGGCGATCCGCGCGCTGTCGCTGCGCATCTTCGACCGCAGCTTCGCCGTCACGTACCTGCTGGAGGCGATCGCGATCGTCATCGGCCTGTTCGGCGTGGCCGCCACGTTCTCGGCCCAGACGCTGGCCCGCGCCCGGGAATTCGGCATGCTGCGCCACATCGGCGTCACGCGCGGCCAGATCCTCGGCATCCTCGCCTTCGAAGGCGGCGCGCTGACCTTGCTCGGCATCGCCACCGGCTTCGTGCTGGGCTGGACGATCAGCCTGATCCTCGTGCACGTCGTCAATCCGCAGTCGTTCCACTGGACGATGCAGATGCATTATCCGTGGCCGCTGCTGGGCGCCGTGGCCGGCGCGCTGCTGGTGGCCAGCATCCTGACGGCGCTGGTGTCCGGGCGGCAGGCGCTGTCCGGCGGACCGATACGCGCGGTGCGGGAGGACTGGTGATGCGTTTCCTGGTTTCCCTGTTCCTGTTGCTGTGCGGGCCGCTGCTGGCGGCGCCGGCCGCGCCCGGGCTGGCGCCCATATTCACGCAGGTGGTGCCGCTGGCGGACGGCAAGGCGCTGGCCTTCCCGCGCGACTTCGGCGCGCATCCTTCCTTCCGCACGGAATGGTGGTATGCGACCGGCTGGCTGACCACGGCCGAAGGCAAGTCCGTCGGCTACCAGGTCACGTTCTTCCGCAGCCGCACCGACACGGACGACGCCAACCCCAGCAAGTTCGCGCCGAAGCAGCTGATCATCGGCCATGCCGCGCTGTCCGATGCGGCGCACGGCAAGCTGCTGCACGACGAGCGCAGCGCCCGTGCCGGCTTTGGCCTGGCGTTCGCCGGCGAGGCCGATACCGACATCAAGCTCGATGACTGGCGCATGACGCGCGGCGCCGACGGCCGATACACGATGCGTATCCCGGCATCGGGCTTCTCGCTGGACCTGGTGCTGGAGCCCACCCAGCCGGTGCTGCTGCAGGGCCGCGGCGGCTATTCGCAGAAAGGGCCGCGGCCCGAGCAGGCCAGCTACTACTACAGCAAGCCCCAGCTGAAAACCTCCGGCACGATCGTCGGCGCCGACGGCAGGCGCACGGCCGTTTCCGGCGTCACGTGGCTCGACCACGAATGGTCCAGCCAGGTGCTCGATCCGGACGCCGCTGGCTGGGACTGGGTCGGCGCCAACCTCGACGACGGCGGCGCCCTGATGGCCTTCCGCATCCGCGGGAAAACCGATGGGAAAACACATCAAGGCGGCGGTGCTACACTATGGGCCCACGCGACGTGGCGCGACGCATCCGGTAAGATCACGCATTTCGGCCCCGAGGATGTGACGTTCACGCCGCGCACGCTGTGGCGTTCGCCGCGCACCGGGGCCGAGTACCCGGTGGCCGTCACGATCGCGACCGGCGAGACCAGCTGGCAGCTCGATCCGCTGCAGCCGGACCAGGAACTGGACTCGCGCCGCTCGACCGGCGCCGTGTACTGGGAAGGCGCGGCGACCGTCCGCCGCGGCGGCCGGCAGGTCGGCCGCGCCTACCTCGAGCTGACCGGCTATGTCCGGCCGATGAAACTATAAAAACCAACCCGTCACCAGAATGAGCAACAGCACTAGCAGCAGGAGCGGCAGCGCCCGCGAAACCGTGTCGCCCTCCGAATCCCGCGAACTGAAAAAAGGCAGCCTGGCCGCATTGCGGGGCCTGATGCCTTTCCTGAAACCGTACCGGTCGCGCTTCGCGATGGCCGGCATCGCGCTCGTCGTCGCCGCCGGCGCCACGCTGGCGATCCCGTACGCGTTCAAGCAGATGATCGACCTGGGATTCGGCGCCAGGGCCGGCGTGCACAGCGCCGAAGCAGTGAACGCCGTGTTCCTCGCATTGTTCGGCGTGGCCGCGGTGCTCGCGGTGGCCACCGCGGCGCGTTTCTATACCGTTTCGTGGCTGGGCGAACGCGTAGTCGCCGATATCCGCAGCGCCGTGTACGGCCACGTGGTACGCCAGAGCCCGGCCTTTTTCGAGACCACCCAGACCGGCGAGGTGCTGTCGCGGATCACCACCGACACCACGCTGATCCAGGCGGTCGTCGGCACCAGCATCTCGATGGCGCTGCGCAATGCGCTGCTGTTCGCGGGCGGCCTGGTGATGCTGTTCATTACGAGCCCCAGGCTCACCGGCATCATCATCGGCCTGCTGGTGCTGACCGTGCTGCCGATCGTGATGTTCGGCCGGCGCGTGCGCAAGCTGTCGCGCGATTCGCAGGACCGCATCGCCGACGCCTCGGCCGTGGCCGGCGAGATCCTGAACGCGATGCCCACCGTGCAGGCCTTTACGCACGAGCACATCGAAACGAAGCGCTTCGGCAACTCGATCGAGAACGCCTTCGGCACGGCGATGCGGCGTATCCGCGCGCGCGCGCTGCTGACGATGCTGGCCATCGTGCTGGTGTTCGGCACCATCGTGTTCGTGCTGTGGCTGGGCGCCCATGCGGTGCTGGCCGGCACGATGTCCGGCGGCGACCTG
Organism: Pseudoduganella dura; assembly: GCF_009727155.1. Lineage (NCBI taxonomy): Bacteria > Pseudomonadati > Pseudomonadota > Betaproteobacteria > Burkholderiales > Oxalobacteraceae > Pseudoduganella > Pseudoduganella dura. Next base: position 6,655,508 of record NZ_WNWM01000002.1, read on the forward strand.
GGCCAGTTCATCCTGTATGCGTCGATCGTCGCCGGCGCCGTCGGCGCGCTGTCGGAAGTGATGGGCGAGGCGCAGCGCGCCGCCGGCGCCACCGAGCGCCTGCTGGAACTGCTGGCCACGCAATCCGATATCCGCGAGCCGGATCGGCCGCTCGCGCTGCCGCCGCGCGCCGCGAACGGCGCCGCGCTCACGCTGGCCGATGTGACGTTCTCGTATCCGTCGCGCCCCGAAACGGCGGCGCTGGCGCACCTGGACCTGGACATCCGTCCCGGCGAAACGGTGGCCATCGTGGGGCCGTCCGGCGCCGGCAAGACCACGCTGTTCCAGCTGTTCCTGCGCTTCTACGATCCGCAGCAGGGCACGATCCGCCTCGACGGCGTCGATATACGCCACCTCGCGCTGCACGACCTGCGCGGCGCGGTCGGCATCGTGCCGCAGGATACCGTGATCTTCTCGGCCGACGCGATGGAGAACATCCGCTACGGCCGCTTCGACGCCACCGACGAGGAAGTGATGCGCGCCGCGAAACTGGCTGCCGCCCACGAATTCATCGAACGCCTGCCGAACGGCTATCAATCGTTCCTCGGCGAGCGCGGCGTGCGGCTCTCCGGCGGCCAGCGCCAGCGCATCGCCATCGCCCGCGCGCTGCTGAAGAACCCGCCGCTGCTGCTGCTCGACGAGGCGACCAGCGCGCTGGACGCCGAATCCGAGCGCCTCGTGCAATCGGCGCTGGAAGCGGCCATGGTCGGCCGCACCACCGTCATCATCGCTCACCGCCTGGCCACCGTGCAGCGCGCCGACCGCATCATCGTGATGGAAGACGGCCGCATCGTGGAAACCGGCACCCACAAATCGCTGGTGGCGCTCGGCGGCATCTATGCCAACCTGGCGGCGCTGCAGTTCCACAATGTCCACGTCGAGCATTCGCACGAATGAGTCACATGCTTGAGTCACATGAATGAGCAACATGAATAAGCCCATGAACAAGCCGGCCAGCGAAGCGGACCTGCGCCAGCAGTGCACGGTGGTGCTGCCCGGCCACCACCAGCCGACACCGGCGCAGACCTTCGCCGCCATGGCGGCGTGGTGCGAAGAGAACGGCATCGCGCACGACGTGTACGGCGAGGGTGAACTGATCGCATCGCTCGAACGCAAGGTGGCGGCCCTGCTGGGCATGGAAGCGGCCACGTTCTGCATCACGGGCACGATGACGCAGGCCACCGCGCTGCGGCTGGCCTGCGCCGACCGCGGCAGCCGCCTGGTCGCCATGCACCCCACCGCGCACATCCTGAAGCACGAACGGGGCAACCACCAGCTGCTGGACCATTTCCACGCGCTGCAGGCGGGCAGCCCGCACCGGCCGTTCACGGTCGACGACCTGCGGGCGATTCCCGACCATCTCGGCGCCGTGTCGCTGGAACTGCCGGCGCGCGAGATCGGCGGCCAGTCGCCGTCGTGGGAGGAACTGCAGGCGATCAAGGCGCATTGCCGCGCGCAGGACACGCACCTGCACATGGATGGCGCACGGCTGTGGGAAGCGGCCGCCGCGTACGGCCACGACGGGGACCGCACCCTCGCCGACGTCGCCGCCGGCTTCGATACCGTCTACGTGTCGCTGTACAAGGGCATCGGCGGCCTCGGCGGCGCGCTGCTGGCCGGCAGCGCCGCGTTCGTCGCGCGGGCGCAGGAATGGTATCGCCGCCAGGGCGGCAGCGTCATCCACCGCACGCCGTATGTCGTCGCCGCCGCGATGCAGCTCGATGCGCGGCTGGCCGCGATGCCGGCCTGCTTCCGCCGCACGCAGTGGCTGTACGAAGCGCTGCGGGCTTACCCGCTGCTGCGCGTGAACCCGGCGCGGCCGCACGCGAACATGTTCCACCTGCACCTGCCGGTCGACCGCGAGCGTGCCATCGAACTGCGCAACGAAATCGCCCGCGAACACCGCGTGTGGCTGCACAACGCCGTGCATCACGCGCAGGTCGAAGGCACGAGCTATATCGAATGGTACGTGGGCGACCAGCTGCTGAACCTGCCGGACGGCCAGGTGCATGCGGCGCTCTCCGCATGGCACACCGCCCTGGAGGCCACGCAATGACGTTCGCCGCGCTGAAACTGATCGACCCGCTGCTGCGCGCGCTGCAGGAGCTGGGCTACGACGACCCGACGCCCGTGCAGCGACAGGCGATTCACGCCGTGCTGGCCGGCCGCGACCTGATGGCCGCGGCGCAGACCGGTACCGGCAAGACGGCCGGCTTCGCGCTGCCGCTGCTGCAGCGGCTGACGATGGAAGGCGTTGTCGCGCCGCTGGGCGTGCGCTGCCTCGTGCTGGCACCAACGCGCGAACTGGCCGAGCAGGTGTACACGAGCTTTCGCAAGTACGGCGCCCACGTGCCGCTGCGCTTCGCCGTCGCGTATGGCGGCGTGCCGATCGAACCGCAGATCGCCAGGCTGAAGAAGGGCCTCGACGTTCTGGTGGCCACGCCTGGCCGCCTGCTCGACCTGCTGCGCCAGGGTGCCCTCACCTTCGCGCAATTGCAGACGCTGGTGCTGGACGAGGCGGACCGCATGCTCGACCTGGGGTTCGCCGCCGACCTGGATGCCGTGTTCGCCGCATTGCCGCCGCAACGCCAGACGCTGCTGTTCTCGGCCACGTTCCCGGCATCGATCCGCACGCTGGCCGGCCAGCTGCTGCGCGACCCGGTCTCCGTGCAGGCCAGCCCGGCCAACGCGGCCGCCAGGACGGTGCGCCAGCTGGTGATCACCACCGACAAGAAATCGAAGCCGGACCTGTTCCTGCACCTGCTCCGCGAGCGCGGCTGGAACCAGGTGCTGGTGTTCGCCAAGACCCGCAAGGGTGTCGACCAGCTGGTCGGCGTGCTGCAGCAGGAAGGCGTCCGCGCCGACGCGATCCACGGCGACAAGCCGCAGCCGGCGCGCCTGCGCGCGCTGGAGCGCTTCAAGGCCCGCGACGTGCAGGTGCTGGTGGCCACCGACGTTGCCGCCCGCGGGCTCGATATCCAGGGCCTGCCGCTGGTCGTCAACCACGACCTGCCGACGGTGGCCGAGGATTTCGTGCACCGCATCGGCCGCACCGGCCGCGCCGGCGCCGCCGGCGAGGCGATCTCGCTGGTCTGCGCCGACGAGGTGGAACTGTTGCGCGCGATCGAGGCGGTGATCAGGCAGGTGCTGCCGCGCGAGGAAATCCCCGGCTTCGAGGCGGCCCACAGGGTACCGTCGACCGGCACGCCGGCCAGGGCGGCGCAGCCGGCCGGCCGCAAGGTGTCATCGAAGAGCGCGCCGGCGTCGAAGCCGGGCGTGAAGCCGGTATTGAAACCGATGCCGAAACCGCCCACGAAGCCAGCTTTTGCGCCGTCCACGCCGCGCCCTGCCGGCGGCTTCGACCCGGCCACTCCCGAACGGGCCAGGCCACCGAAGCGCGTGCCGCAAGGCGCGGTCGTCGTCGCTGGCGGCCGCGGTGCGAAATCGGCGGCGAAGGCCGCAGCGAAGTCCGCACTGCCGGCGCCCAACAAAGGGCCGACGCGGGGACGAAAAAAGGGCTCCCCCGCGTAAGTCGCCCGCGAGTGGAGCACCTGTTAAAATCGCATGTTTTCAGCCGGAGAATCGCATGCAGCAGTACCAGCAACTGATCGAAACCGTCCTCGCCCAAGGCACGTGGCAGGACAACCGCACGGGCATCCGCACGCTGTCCGTGCCGGGCGCGATGATGCGCTTCGATCTGGCGCAGGGCTTCCCTGCCGTGACGACCAAGCGGCTGGCGTTCAAGTCCGTGGTCGGCGAGCTGTGCGCGTTCTTGCGGGCATCGCGCAGCGCGGCGGATTTCCGCGCGCTCGGTTGCAAGGTGTGGGACCAGAACGCCAATGAAAACGCGCAGTGGCTGGCCAACCCGTACCGCGAAGGCGTCGACGACCTGGGCCCCGTGTACGGCGTGCAGTGGCGCCAGTGGCCCGGCTACAAGCTGCTCGACGCCGCCGCCACCGCGCAGCGCGAAGATGCGCACCGCAACGGCTTCACCGAAGTGGCGCCGCTGGTGGAAGACGGCGTCGAGAAGATCCTGGTCTACAAGGCGATCGACCAGCTGCGCGAATGCCTGGACACGATCGTGAACAATCCTTCCAGCCGCCGCATCCTGTTCCACGGCTGGAACCCGGCCGTGCTGGACCAGGTCGCCCTGCCCGCCTGCCACCTGCTGTACCAGTTCATCCCGAACGCCACGACGAAAGAGATTTCGCTGTGCCTGTACGTGCGCAGCAACGACATCGGCCTCGGTACCCCGTTCAACATCGCCGAAGGCGCCGCGCTGCTGCACCTGGTCGGCCGCCTGACCGGCTACACGCCACGCTGGTTCACGTATTTCATCGGCGATGCGCACATCTACGAGAACCACATGGAGATGGTGCAGGAACAGCTCAGGCGCGAGCCGTACGAAGCGCCGCGTTTCGTCATCGCCGACCGGGTGCCCGATTTCGCCGTGACTGGCAAGTACGAACCGGAATGGCTGGAAAAGATCGAGCCGTCGGACTTCAGCCTTGAGGGCTACCGGCACCACCCGCCGCTGACGGCGCCGATGGCGGTTTGACGCTTTTTCCCGGACAACACGATACCGGCGCGCGCAACGCGAGCGCCACCCTGGCCTGCCGGTGGTGACGCGGCGGCGGCGCCTTGCGTGCCGAAGTACCGCATTTGCTACCGCGCGCCGTGCGTGCGCACCAGCTTGACGAGCTGGCGGTAGGCCGGCGACATCGCCCCGTCGGACGCGTCCACCGAAACGGACTGGTGATCGAGGTGGATCTTCATCCGGTAGGTGCGGCCGTCGCGTACCTGCGCGGCGGCCCGGGCCTGGACGGGAGAATTCCCGGCACCGGCCACCACCTCGCGCACCAGGTGTTCGCACGCCTCGCATTGCTCGGGCGGCAGGCTGCCGGAATCCAGGATGACGGGCTTTTCCAGGCCCGGCGCGGCGACGAAGCCGCCCTCGGTCGATAATTCGATACGCATGATGCCCCCAAAATAAGAAAAGGCCCCGCCGATGCGGCGCATCGGGGAGCCGGATTCGTCGCGGCGGCAGCCTACAGCACGCCCACGTCCTTCCACGCCTGGACGACCGCCTTCGCCTCGTCACTGCCGGCGCCGAACAGTTTTTCCGCGTTCGACTTCGTCAGTTTCGCAAAGGCCTTGAACGTGGACTTCGGCTTCAGGCGCGCATCGAGCAGGCTGTCGTACCAGATCTTGCCCGCGCGTTCCCACGCGAACCCGCCGATCGCCACCGCGGCCAGGTAGAACGCATGGTTTGGGATGCCCGAATTGATGTGAACGCCGCCGTTATCCTTGACCGTCACCACATAATCGGCCATTTTCGCCGGCTGCGGATCCTTGCCCAGCACACTGTCATTGTATGCCGTGCCGGGCGCCTTCATCGAACGGATCGCCTGCCGGTCGGGGCCCGGTTCGGTGAACAGCTGGGCCCCGATCAGCCAGTCGGCCTCGTCGGCCTTCTGCTTCAGGCCGTATTGCTTGACGAGCGAACCGAACACGTCGGAAATGGATTCGTTCAGGGCGCCGGACTGCCCCTGGTAGACCAGGCCGGCCTCGACTTCCGTCACGCCGTGCGTCAGTTCATGGCCGATGACGTCGATCGACGCGGTGAAACGCGTGAACAGCGTGCCGTCGCCGTCGCCGAACACCATCTGGCTGCCGTTCCAGAAGGCGTTGTCGTAGTCGACATCGTAGTGCACGGTCGCATCGAGCGGCAGCCCCGCATCGTCGATGGAATTGCGGCTGAATTCCTCGAAAAACAGGTCATAGGTGGCGCCCAGGCCGTCGTAGGCTTCGTCGACAGCCGGATCGCCGCTGGAGCCCGATCCCTCGGTGCGCACGACATTGCCGGGCAGCGACTGATCGTTGCCCGCATCGTAGATGGTGCGCTTGAGCTCGGCGGTCGTGCCGGCCATCGCGGCCAACACCTGTTTCTGGATGCCGCTCGCAACATTCGTGGCCCTGAAGGTGCGGAACGAGTTATCGACCGACAGCGTGTCGATCGCGAATTCGCGTTGCGCCGTGGTGCCGTTCTTGGCGATCTCGGTCAGGATGTGCGGCGGCAAGAAGCAGTGGATCGAATGGCGGTGCGGTGTCGGCTTGGTGCACATGGTGAACTCCGTGGTTGGATTGGTCGGTAACAACGGGGCCGGGAAAGGCGCAACGGCGGACCGTGGACCGGTCTTCCGTCATGTCGTGACGGACGCGGCGCCGGGTGCGGCGACGCATCCATTCGGCGTCAGCTGCCCTCTCCGTCCCCGTCCTGTTCTTGCGATTCTTGCGATTCTTCCGATTCTTCGTTCTCATCTTTTCCCTTGGAGCGAAATGCCCTGAGTGCCTTCACGATTGCCCCGCCATTGCCGGACAGAACCGCCCCGCCGAGAGTGACCAAGTTCGTGACGAGGCCGATCACGTCGCGCACCTTCGATAGTTTTTCCAGCGTCCCGTACGCCGATTCGAGCGCTTCGCGCAAGGCATCGGCCTTCAGGCCGGCATCCTTCACCGTCAGCGCGATGGCTTGTCCGCGCAGCACGTTGGCCAGCGCGTCGAGCCGCTGCTCGCCCTCGACCCGCACGAGGCGCTCTTCCTCGGGAGACAGCGCGTGGGTCAACCGGAACTCGAACAGCCGCGTCGATATCCTCGTGTAGCGGTCGGCCAGCTGCGCCAGGTCGTCCGCCGTCAGTTCCTTCAGGGTCGTGCTCATCCCGGTATCCTCCGCTCATCGGTCAGAATGCGGTATCGTCCAAGCCCATCGGGCTAGTTGCCGCGCTTGTCGAACTTGTCCCGCAAGCCCAGGGTCGCCTCGCGGTGCCTGGCCAGCGCGGCGATCAGTGACTCGTTCTCGGCCGCGAGGCGTTTCGCCCGATCCTGCTCGCCGACAAGCGTGACGGCATATATCCGCACGGCCAGCGGCTCGGTTTTCTCGAATCGCGGCAGCGCCTTGTCCATCGTCAGTTGCGCCCGCTGCCGGTAGGTGTCGAGCTGGGGACGGGTGATCGAGCTGGCGTACCATTGCAGCGCGCTCGTGGTGGCGTTGACGGCCTCGCTCTGTTCCAGTAGCTGCTTGATCTCGCCGCGCGCGACCCGCTCCGTGGCAAGCCGGGAAACGAGCTTGCCGAGGCTGATGACGGCCTTGGCCTTGTTTTCCGGCACAACCGGCTCGCCGGAGCGATCCTTCAGGTCGGTCACGGCCTCGCCCAACCCTTTCAGCTCGGCCGAATAGCGGGGCAGCCTTTCATCCGCCAGCGCCGCCAGCGTGTCCGCGTAGTTGTCCAGCAAGGCCACCAGGCTGAGGATGTGCGTGTTGTCCTGCGCGACCGGCGCGCAGTCGGCGGCGGCTTTTGCGCGCACATCGTCGATCCGGAACGCCACGAAGGCATCGCGCGTCTGTTCCTGCATCATGAACTGCGACTCGCACAATCGTACCGGGGTATCGGCGATGGCCGCGAACGACGCCCCCAGCTTCCGGGTATCATCCGCGTAGGTTCGCACGGCCGAGAAGTCGGCGCAGCCGGCGACCTGCAGCGCGATCGCGATCGCAAGGCCCGGCCGGGCAAGAATTGACAGCGAGGTGCGGCGCATTCTGTTCACGTTCAGCTCTCCCGATCGTTGAGACGAAAGCGACGAGGCGGATTCCCGCGAACACCACGGCGCCCGGCGTCCGGGCACTTGTCGGGAATCCGACACCTGTCGAATTGCTATCAGTTACTCTACACGATCGCACTGCCGTTGGGGAGACGGCCCCTGCGATTTTTCGACATGGCCGGCGCGAAGCCCTGCGCCGGCGGCGCGGCACGCACGCCGCCGGCGGATTACTCCGCCGCCGGCCCCATCGACGCCACCAGCGCGTGATACCACCGCTCCTTGCGGGTCTTGTGCAGCTGGTACCAGGCACGGATGGTCTCGGGCCGCCACACCTTCAGCATCTTGAGGACCTCGGCGCTGAACTCCAGCGGCGCCAGCCCGGTGGCGGTCAGCAGGTTGTCGCCGCGCACGGCCGGCTCGTGCCGGTACAGTTTTTCGCCCCGGTAGTCCGGACAGCTCTGCTTCAGGTAGCCCAGGTCGTTGCTGGTGTGGCGGCGCTTGTCCAGCGCCCCCACGCTGCCCAGCCCGTCCACCGCGCCGCAGATCGCCGCCACGTGATGGCCGGCATCGAGCACATCGCGCACCAGCTCCAGGACCGGCCGCAGCTCGGGCTCGTCCCATCGCTCGCCGCCCGGCAGGATCAGCACGTCGCCCGGCTCCAGCACCAGGTCCGCAAGCGCCAGGTCCGGCACGTGGATCACGCCGCCCATGCTCGTTACCGCGGCCGTGGTCAGGCCCACCTTCCGGAAGCTGAAATCGGCCAGCGGGTTGGCGAAGAAGCGGCGGCTGTGCAGCTCCGCGCACAGGTAGCCGATCTCCCAGTCCGCCAGCGTATCGACCACCACCAGGTAAGCGTTCATGGATGTCTCCTTCGTTATCGGGTCTTCCAGTATAGAGGCTTGCCGGCAAAACGGATCAGGCGGCGCGCGGCAGCAGGCTGTCGCGCCACAGGCGGGCTGCCCGCGCGCCTTTGGAACGCTCCAGGAAAGCGCAGCCTGCGTGGAGCGCGCCATCGGCCAGCGTGCGGTCGTGTGCGACCGCCGCCTCCAGCTGGAACAGGCCCTGGTCGTCGTCCTCGGCGAGCAGGATGCAGCCGAAGTGGAACGCCGCACGGGGGAACGGGCCGCCCGGCCGGGCCAGCAGGCAGGCCAGCACGTCCTTCGCCGCGGCCGGCGCAACCAGCCCGACGCGCAGCAGCGCCAGCTCGTGCAGGTCGGCGGGCGACAGCGCGGCCAGCGGCTGCGCATCCAGCTCGGCGAGCCGCGACCGCTCCCGGCCCGCCTCGCGGTGGCGCGCCTGCCAGGACCGCGCGGCGCGCGCCCACCAGGCCTCGTCGAATTCGCGCACCAGCACGCGCAAGGTTCCGGCCGGCAGCAGCACATCGGCCGCGCAGCGCTCCACCGGCCGCGGCAGGGCCGGCCGTTCACCGATCGCCTGTACCCGCTCGCGCAGGCAGGGATGGGTATCGTGCACGTCCGAGCGCACGGCGAGCGCGGCGGCCAGTGCCTGCGGCTGGGCCCACTGCGCGTAGCCGGCGCCGAACGCGGTCTTCATCGCGGCGAACGGCATGAACGGCGGCTGCGCGGCGTGATCCGCCTGGCGCAGCAGCGTCGGCCAGAACTGATCGGCGATCCAGCGCGCCTGCAGCGTGTCGCGCACCAGGCCCTGCGCGTTGGCGACGCTGCCGGCCAGGCTGCTGGCGATGCGGTCGGCCTCGTATTCGTTCTGCCGCGACAGCACGAACGTGTACGCATGGTAGCAAGGCATGAGCCGGTCGAGCACGCCGGCGGCGGCGCGGTGGCACAGGCTGCCCGCGGCGTGCCCGCTCACGTGCTGGTGCAACATGTCGAACAACAGCCGCTGCCGGCCGATCCAGGCGCCCGACTTGCCGTGATCGCCGCACAGGTGGCCGACCTCGTGCGCCACCGTTGCCGTCATTTCCTTTGTCGGCACGCCGAGCATGTATGGCAGGCCCAGCGTCAGGTAATTCGTTTGCCCGAACAACACGCCGAAGGGCCCGAGGAAGCCGAAGCGGGGCCGCTGCGCGATCGCCGCGTTGTAGCGGTCGTCGACCAGCACGTGATCGATGCGGGGCGCGTCCAGCCTGGCGCGGACGCGGTCGAGCATGTCGAACAGGGCCGGGGCTTCGTCCCGCGTCAACGGACGGCCCGCCGGCACCGGCAGGCGGCCGGACAGCGTGCGCAGCACCAGCAGCGCCGCGGCCATCGGCAACAGGGCCAGCAATGCGAAGCCGGCGGCGGCGGCCGCGATATGCGCGGCGAGCGCGAAGCGCACGGCCAGCGCGGCCAGCAGCAGCGCCGATACCAGCGGGACGAGGATGGCGGCATGCGCCAGGGCGCTTACCAGCAGCACACGCCGGCGAAAGGCGTCGGGCGCCGCGTGCGAATCGAGTTCCAGCCGCCGCACCAGGCGGCTGTCGTGGTGCATGCCGGGCCCGTGCCCCGGTTCCGCCCGGCACCGCATGCCCGGCTGTTGCCGCGTGTCGAACTCCTGTTGCGTGTTCAACTTCTGCTGGGTGTTCAACCGGTCTCCCTTTATCGTTTTGCAAAAGAGCGCCACGATAAAAGAAAAAGACCTTTGGAAAACTCTCCAAAGGTCACTTTGCTCAACAATATTTGAGCCTGCCGGCCCCGATCACTGCGGCGGCACGTCCTTCAGCACGCCGATCGGTGCATTGACCAGCTTGCCATCGACCTTCTTCACTTCGCGGATGTACATGTTCTGCACGATGTCGCGGGTGGCCGGGTCGATGCTGATCGGGCCGCGCGGGCTGTTCCACTTCATGCCGGCCAGCACCTTGATCGCCGTGTCGCCGGTCACGTTGCCGTTCAGCTTGCGGACCGTCTCGGCGATCATGCCCATCGTGTCATACGCCACCACGGTGACGAACGTCGGCGCCGGGCGCTTCGGGTTGGCGGCGGCATAGGCCTTCAGGAACACCTTGTTGGCATCGTTGTCCAGCGCCGTGGAATAGTTCAGCACCGTCACGGCGCCGAGCGCGCGATCGCCCAGTGCTTCCAGCGTGGGCGAATCGCTCGTCATGTCGCCCACGCCGAGGAACCTGATGCCGGCCTTGTCCAGCCCCTTGTCGGTAAAGACCTTCAGCAATGCCGTGCCGTCTTCGGCGCCGGGCGCGAAGAAGAACAGCGCATCGGGTTTCTGGTCCTTGGCGCGCTGCACGAACGGCGAATAGTCGGGATTGGCCAGCGGCGCGCGCGCCGAGCCGACCACCTTGCCGCCGGCCTCGCTGAAACCCTTGATGAACTTCGTCTCGGCATCGGCGCCGGTGCTGTAGTCGCTGACGAGCGTATATACGGTGCCAATCGCCTTGCCGTTCCTGCTCTTGCCCGTCCAGGTGCCGAACGGCTCCGTCATCTGGTGCATCGTCATCGACGTGCGCACCATGTACGGCGACTTTTCCGTGATGCCGGTGGTAACGGCGTTCATCACGATCATCGGCGTTTTCGAACGCGTGGCCAGCGGCGCCACCGCCAGCGCGCTCGGCGTCAGCGAAAAGCCGATCAGGAAGTCGACCTTCTCGCGGGCGATCAGTTCCTGCGCGGCGCGTTTCGAGTGGTCGGCATTCGAGCCGCCGTCGTCGCGGTAGATCACCTCGATCTTCTTGCCGGCCACCTTGTCGCCGTATTGCTGTAAGTAGGTGCGAATGCCATCCTCGAACGGCTTGCCGATGTTCGCATACGGGCCCGTCAGTGCGGCGATCACGCCGATCTTGATCGTGTCCTCGGCCAGCGCCGCCGATGGCAGGCAGGTCGCGGCGATGGTGCCCAGGGTAGCAAGTGCGATGGTGCGGATCTTCATGGTGTCTCCTCCATTTATAGGTTGTCAGTGCGCCGTCAATGCGTCGTCTGCGCGTTGTCAGTGCGCCCGGATGGTGCCGTCACCGTCACGACCGCCGTCGTACATCGCTGCCACCTGCTCCGCGCGCCGAGCCAGCACCGCCGCCTGGTTGACGGAACCCTTGTCCGTCAATTCCCGGTGATCGATGGATGGCGGCTCGTCCTGCAGCCGCAGCATCGCCACCGCGGTCGAGGAACCGGTGGATTCGGCATTCAGGCGTCCCAGCAGGCCGGCAAAGAATTCCCTTACCGGCGCGCTGGCAAGCACCTGGGCCGGTGTCGCCCCGGCCGCCAGCCCCGCCAGCGCCTGGCAGTGTTCCATCCGCGGGAACACCAGCAGCCCGATCGCGTTGCGGTCGATGCCGGTAGCGACGGCGTCGAGCACATATGGCGCGCCCATGCTGATCACCTTCGCGCGCAAGGGCCCCACGCTGACGAAGGTGCCGGTGGCCAGCTTGAAATCCTCGGCGATGCGGCCGTCGAACATGAAGCCCAGTTCCGGCTGCGATGCGTCGGCGAAGCGCAGCGCGTCGCCGGTGCGGTAGTAGCCTTCGTCGTCGAACGCCTCGGCGGTCAGCGCCGGCATGCGCCAGTAGCCCGGCATCACGTGCGGCCCCTTGAAGCGCGCTTCGAGCTTGCCGCCGACCGGCACCAGCTTGACCCGGCAGCCGGGCGCCGGCACGCCCACGTAGCCGGCGCGCACGATCGGCCCGGTGCCGAACGTGCACGACGGCGACGTCTCCGTCATGCCCAGGCCCGTCATGATGCGGATCGATTCGCCGCAATGGCGCACCGCGATCGCGTCGAGCCGGTCCCACGCCGCCTGCGACAGGCCCGCACCCGCGCAGAAGAACAGTTTTACCCGCGAGAAGAAGGTGTCGCGCAGCTGCGCATCGGTTTCCAGCGCGTCGGTCAGCATCTCCCATCCCTTGGGAATGTTGAAGTAGACGGTGGGCGCGATTTCCTTCAGGTTGGCCAGCGTGCGGCCGATATCGTTCGGCGTGGGGCGGCCGTCGTCGAGGTACAGCGTGCCGCCGTTGTACAGCGCGATCCCCACGTTGTGGCTGCCGCCGAATGTGTGATTCCACGGCAACCAGTCCACCAGCACCGGCGGCTCGTCGCCGAAGAAGGGAAACGTCTGCAGCAGCATCTGCTGGTTGCTGCTCCACATGCCGTGCGTGGTGATCACCGCCTTCGGCTTCTTCGTCGAACCGGACGTGAACAGGAACTTGGCGATCGTGTCCGGCCCGACGGCGGCATTGGCCGCGTCGACCGTCGACGGCACGGTCTCCAGCAGCGCGGCAAGGCGGGTGGCCTCGATGCCGGGAACGTCGCCTTCATCGAGGATCAGTTCCGCATCGCCCGGCAGCACCGCCGCGATCGCCCGGCCGAACAGGCGGCCGTCCGACGCATACACGGCGCCGGGCGTCAGGTGGGCGACCAGTTCGTCCAGCCGGCCGAAATCGGTGGCCACCAGCGAATAGGCCGGCGACACCGGCACATAGGGCACGCCGGCGTACATGGCGCCCAGCGCCAGCTGGTAATGCTGCAGGTCGTTACCGGACAGGATCACCAGCGGCCGTTCGGCGGACAGGCCGCGGTCCAGCAGCGCCTGGCCGATCCGGCGGGCGCGCTCGAGCATGTCGGCGTAGGTCAGCCGCACCCATTCGTCGTCGGGCCCGCGCCGCGCGACCAGCGTACGCGCCGGCCACTCGCGCGCGCCGCGCACCAGGCAATCGGTAAAACGGCGCGGCACGTCGCCCAGCGGCGTTTCGGCGTCCACGTACCAGGCGTCGCCTTCCTCGCGGACGGATACCTGCGGGCGGCCGATCGCCACGGGACGGCACCGTCCCGGCATCTGCGATGCAATCATGTGCCCTCCTCAGATCGGGTAGTGGCGCGGCGTGGTCTGCACCGTGATCCAGCGCAGGTCCGTGAATTCGGCGATGGCGGCCCTGCCGCCGAAGCGGCCGTAGCCGCTGGCCTTCACGCCGCCGAACGGCATTTGCGCCTCGTCGTGCACGGTGGGCCCGTTGATGTGGCAGATGCCCGATTCGATACGGCGCGCCACGGCCATCGCGCGACCGATGTCGCGGCTGAATACGGCGGCCGACAGGCCGTATTCGCTGTCGTTGGCGAGGCGGATTCCTTCCTCGTCGCCGTCGAAGCGGATGATCGACACGACCGGGCCGAAGGCCTCTTCGCGGTAGGCGGCCATGTCCGGCGTCACGCCGTCGATGATGGCCGGCTGCAGCAGGTTGCCGTCGGCGCTCGGCACTGCCGGCAGCACCGTCGCGCCGCGTTCCACCGCGTCGCGCACCAGCGCTTCCACGCGCTGCGCGGCGGCCGGGTCGACCATGCCGGCAAGCGGCGCGTCGGCATGCGCAGCCTTCAGGCCGGCGGTCTTGGCGGCGAATTTTTCCAGGAATGCCGGGGCAATCTTCCGGTCGACGAGGATCCGGTCGGCGGACATGCAGATCTGGCCCTGGTTGAAGAACGACGAGAACGCGGCCGCTTCCACTGCGGCATCGATATCGGCATCGTCCAGCACCACGACCGGGTTCTTGCCGCCCAGTTCCAGCAGCACGGGCTTCAGGTGCTTCGCGGCCTGCTGCGCGATGATGCGGCCCACATGCGTGGAGCCCGTGAAATTGATGCGGCGTACGGCCGGGTGGGCGATCAGCCGTTCGACCACGGCGGCCGCATCCTGCGGCGCGTTGGTGATCACGTTGACGACGCCGGCCGGGAAGCCCGCTTCCTCGAACACGGTGCCGATCAGCCGGTGCAGCGCCGGACATTGCTCGGAAGCCTTCAGGATCACCGTGTTGCCGCAGGCCAGCGGCATCGCCACGGCGCGCGTGGCCAGGATCACCGGCGCATTCCACGGCGCGATGCCAAGCACCACGCCGCACGGCTGGCGCACGCCCATCGCCAGCGAACCGGGAACGTCGGATGGAATCACTTCGCCGGCAATCTGGGTGGTCATGCCGGCCGCCTCGCGCAGCATGTTCGCCGCCAGCGTCACGTTGAACCCGTACCACATCGGGCTGCCGCCCGCCTCGAGCGTGCCGCGCGCCACGAACTCGGCGCGGTACTGTTCCATCGTGTCAGCAGCCTTGAGCAACAGGCCGCGGCGCTGGGCCGGCGGCATCGCCGACCATGCCGGGAAGGCACGCTGCGCGGCATCGGCGGCGCGCTGGGCGTCCTCCACGGTGGCCGCGGCGGCGCGGGTGGCGGTTTCGCCACTGGCGGGATTGCGGCGCTCGAACACGGCGCCGTTCGAAGCGGCGGACGGCGATCCGTCCACCAGCAAATCGGTGTCAAACATGGTGTCTCCTCTGTGTTCCGGGTGGGCCGGCGGGTGGCTCCCGCTCTTGTGGCCCGTACTATATAGGAAGGATCGAAGGCGGATCAGCCGCGCTTGTAGGCCTGCAGGCCCGGCTTGATGGTCTTGTCGTCCAGGAACTGCTTGAGGCCTTCCTTGCGGCCCTTTTCCGGGTCGCGGTAGTTCGACTGGTCGGTCTTCGCGTACAGGTAATCCTCGCCCTGCTCCCAGGTCAGTTCGCGGGCGCGCTTGAAGCCCTGCTTCGCATAGCGCAGCACCACCGGGTTTTTCTCGAGCAGGTTCCGGGCCAGCGCGATGACCGCGTCGCGCAGCTCTTCCTTCGGCACGCTGCGGTTGACCAGGCCCATCGCGGCGGCCTGCTTGCCGGTGAACGTCTCGCCGGTCATGATGTAGTGCAGCGCCTGGCGGTGACCCATCGTGTCCGCCACGGCCTTGCTGACCAGGTTGCCCGGGGGGATGCCCCAGTTCACCTCGGACAGGCCGAATACCGCCTCGTCGGCCGCGATGGCCAGGTCGCAGGCCACCAGCGGCGAGAACGCGCCGCCGAAGCACCAGCCGTTGACCATGGCGATCGTGGCCTTGCTGTACATGCGCAGCAGTTTCCATTGCCACTGGGAGCAGTCGCGGCGCATGCGCTCCTGCATGATTTCCGGCTTGCCGTCGGTCTCGCGGAAGTACTCCTTCAGGTCCATGCCGGCGGTCCACGCCTCGCCGGCGCCGGTCAGCACGATCACCTGGGCATCGTCGTCAAGTTCCAGCGTTTCCAGCACGTCGATCATTTCGCGGTTCAGCGTGGGGCTCATCGCATTGCGTTTTTCCGGGCGGTTCAGCGTGATCCAGCCGATGCCGTCCGCCACGTCCACCTTCACCGTCTGCCAGCGCGCTTCGTAATTTGCCATCTTTGTCTCCTCTGGGTTGTCCTCGGCAGGCAGCCCGACTGTCGTCCGATATCGATTCATCGGTTTATATCAGGCTGCCTGATATGTAGAACATACTATTCCCAATCAGGCAGCCTGACAAGTGCTTTTTTACGGGGTGATTACTGGCAACTGAAGCTGGCGGCGTCGTCCACATTGCCGCCGACATAAGTGGCCACCTTCGGCCAGCTGCACAGCGGCCGCGTGCGGCCGGCGGGGATCGTGCCGAGGCCCGGATTGGCGCTGGCCGCCCGGGCCGTGGCGCGGATGGCTTCCGGCTGCGCGCCGTTTTCCACCCAGTCCACCAGCGCGCCCAGCATGTCGAACTGGTCGGTGGCCGGGCCGCCGCTGCAGTGGTTCATGCCCGGCACCGCGAACACGCGGGCGAACGACGGGGCGTCGGCGTAGTTGGCCTTCAGCGCGTTCAGCCAGTCGACCGTGTCGTCGAACGAAAACACGGGATCGCTGACGCCATGGAACACGAGCACCTTGCCGCCGCGGCCGCGCAGCGTGTCGAGCCGTCCCGGCGTGGCCGGCGTCATGAACGACATCGACGATTCCCTGTAGATGCCCGTCGCGGTGTGGATAGCGGCCGCGCCGGTATCGAAATTGAAGTTCAGCGCGTAGTCGAGCAGCGTGGTGCCGCCGCCGGTCAGCACGTCAGGATTGGCCGGTGGCGTGGAGAAAATGAAGGCCATCGACGGCGCGCCCAGCGTGGCGGTCAGGCCCGGCGCGGTCGCGCTGCCCAGCTTCCAGGCGCGCCAGCCTGGTGCGGCCAGGCCCGGGTCCCACGACCAGCGCGCATACAGCGCCGTGCCCGCCGAGTTCTTCGGGCCGTCGTACACCTTCCGCAGCGCGGCCTTCTGCGTGGCCGTCAGGCACGTGCCGTCCGGCGTGCCGGCGCAGATGGGCACATCCTTCTCCAGCGAGAACGCGGCCTGGCAGCGCGGCGTGTCCGACACGATGCCGTCGGCCAGGCCGTCGAGCGCGTCGCAGCGCTCGAGGATTTTATTGGCCACCAGCCGCAGGTCGGGGTCGGAGAACCCGGCGCCGATATTCGGGCGGCCGTCGGCGGCTTTCGGCGCGGCAGTGGCCAGCGCCTGCGCATCCCACATCTGCGCGACCGCCGCCCGCGGCAGGTTGTAGCCCGGCGCGCCGGCCAGCACGCCGTCGTACTGGTCGCCGAAGCGGCTGGCGGCCACCAGCCCGTGCCGCCCGCCGTTCGAGCAACCCACGATGTACGAGCGGTCCGGCGCCTTGCCGTAGGCGGCCTTGATCAGGTTCTTCGCCATCGGCGTCAGCTGGCCGACCGCGTTGTAGCCATAGTCGAGACGTGCCTGCGGATCGAGCCCGTACACCTGGCCGGCGATTGCGCCGCCGCGCGTGGCGTCGGGCACGTGGCCGGCATCCGAGCTGATGACGGCGTAGCCCTGCAGCAGCGCATTGCTGACCGGGCCGCCACCCGGCAGGTTGCCGAAGGCGGCGTTGCCGCCCGTGGTGCTGCCGTCGTTGCCGCCGTTGGCCTGGTAGAAGAAACGGCCGTTCCAGTCGCGCGGCAGGCGCATCTCGAAACCGATCGCATAGGGCCGGCCGTCCACGCCGGTGCGCTCGTTCATCTTGCCGAGCACCACGCAATGTTCGGGCATCGGCGTGGCCACGCCGTTCAGCGTCTGCGTCACGCTGCCGGCCGGTGCCAGCGTGGCGGAAGTGATCGTGGTATTGGCGAACGCCGCCTTCGCGGCGAGGTCGGTACAGCTGGCGAGGGCCGCGCCGCTGGCCGCGGCCAGGCGGGGCAAGGTACCGGCGGTCGAAGTTGCCGGGGTAGTGGGCGAGGTATTCGCGGTGCCGCTGCCGCCGCATGCCGGCAGCGTGGCGGCGAGCGCCAGCACCGCCAGCGCCGGGCGGAAGGTTGATGTCTGCATGAACGTCTCCGGTTATTGTTGAATTCAATATCAGGTTTCCTGATATTGACTTCATGGTAACTCCAGAGACTGTGCCGTGACAAGCGTTCGTTACAACACCTGGAAGCCGTGCGTGCCGTCCCGCGTACCGTCCTGCACGACGTATCCCGCCATCGCGCCGGCAGCACTTACAATACCGGCAGTTCCACTATCAACCTCGACATGCCATTACAGAACGACATGCCGGGCCGCCCGTCCGGCCTGGCCTACCTCGTGGGCCGCCTCGATCACGTGCTCAGCCGCCGCCTGCGCGACAGCCTCGCGCCGCTTGGCCTCAGCGTGCCCCAGTACACCGCCCTGTCGGTGTTCCGCGCCCAGGGTTCGCTGTCGAACGCGCAGCTCGCCGAACGCACGATGGTGTCGCCCCAGTCGGCCAACGAAATGGTGAAGACGATGGAGGCGCAGGGCTGGATCGAGCGGCGCCCGGATCCTTCGCACGGCCGGATCATCCAGATCAGCCTGACGGTCGCCGGCCACGCGGTCATGCAACGCTGCGATGCGGAAGTGGTGAAGGTGGAGGCGCAGATGTTCCCGGACCTGGACACGCCGCAGCGCACGGCGCTGCAGGCCGCCTTGCGGGGCGCGGTGCGCGCGCTGAGCGAAGGATGACCGTCGCGGCCGCCGCGCGTCACACGGCTGAAGCAAAAATCACGGATAATCGCGCTCTTGCATCGTGCTCCTGCACCGGGCTTTTCCACCGCGCTTTTCCAGAACGAATCCAATGACGCAACTTTCCATCATCGTCGCCATCGACCGCCAGCGCGGCATCGGCGTGCGCAACACGCTGCCGTGGCACCTGCCGGAAGACCTGGCCCACTTCAAGCGCCTGACGACCGGCCACCCGATCATCATGGGCCGCAAGACCTTCGATTCGATCGGCCGCCCGCTGCCCAACCGGCGCAGCATCGTGATCACACGCGACGCCGCGTGGCGGCGCGATGGGGTCGAGGCCGTGCATTCGCTGGAGGAAGCGGTCGCCCTGGCGGGCGACGCGCCGGCGTTCATCATCGGCGGTGCCCAGGTGTTCGACACGGCGCTGGCCGTGGCCGACCAGCTGATCGTGACCGAGATCGACGGGGAGTTCGAATGCGACACGTTCTTCGCACCGGTCGACCCGGCCACGTGGCGCGAGGTCGAACGCACCCGGCACCTGTCGGCAAACGGGATGGCGTTCGACGTCGTCATCTACCGCCGCCACGGCTGATGCGCACCGCACTCACCTCTTCCAGGTCCGGGCGCCCCACGGTGGCGCCGCTGCCGGGGCGGTTCGGTGATAATTTTTATACCTGAGCGGTGCGAATTCTGCGAAAATCGCGGACCTGATTTTTCAGACTTGTTTTTTGCACCCAGCCCGCCCTGGTCACATGAGACCCGGGCGTTCTTCTTTTTGGAGTCACAATGAAATTTCGTTTCCCCATCGTCATCATCGACGAGGACTTCCGTTCTGAAAATTCTTCCGGCCTGGGCATTCGCGCGCTGGCCGCGGCGATGGAGAAGGAAGGCATGGAAGTGCTGGGTGTGACCAGCTATGGCGACCTGTCGCAGTTCGCCCAGCAGCAGTCGCGCGCGTCGGCCTTCGTGCTGTCGATCGACGACGAGGAATTCGGCGGCGGTTCGCGCGAAGAGACCGATCACGCATTGAAATCGCTGCGCGCGTTCGTCGAGGAGATCCGCTACAAGAATGCCGACATTCCGATCTACCTGTACGGCGAGACCCGCACCTCGCGCCACATCCCGAACGACATCCTGCGCGAACTGCACGGCTTCATCCACATGTTCGAGGATACGCCGGAATTCGTGGCCCGCCACATCATCCGCGAAGCCAAGAGCTACCTGGACGGCCTGTCGCCGCCGTTCTTCCGCGCGCTGGTGCATTACGCCAACGACGGCTCGTATTCCTGGCACTGCCCCGGCCACTCCGGCGGCGTGGCATTCCTGAAATCGCCGATCGGCCAGATGTTCCACCAGTTCTTCGGCGAGAACATGCTGCGCGCCGACGTGTGCAACGCCGTCGAGGAACTGGGCCAGCTGCTGGACCACACCGGCCCGGTCGCCGCCTCCGAACGCAACGCGGCGCGCATCTACAATGCCGACCACTGCTACTTCGTCACCAACGGCACGTCGACGTCGAACAAGATGGTCTGGCACTCGACCGTGGCGCCGGGCGACATCGTGGTGGTCGACCGCAACTGCCACAAGTCGATCCTGCACTCGATCATCATGTGCGGCGCGATCCCCGTGTTCCTGATGCCGACCCGGAATCACCTGGGCATCATCGGCCCGATCCCGCTGGAAGAGTTCACGATGGAATCGATCCAGCGCAAGATCGACAACAACCCGTTCGCCCGCGAGGCCAAGAACAAGAAGCCCCGCATCCTGACGATCACCCAGTCGACGTACGACGGCGTCGTGTACAACGTCGAGGTGCTGCGCGAAATGCTGGACGGTAAAATCGACACGCTGCACTTCGACGAAGCCTGGCTGCCGCACGCCACGTTCCACGACTTCTACAAGAACATGCACGCGATCGGCAAGGACCGCCCGCGCGCCAAGGAATCGCTGATCTTCTCCACGCAGTCCACCCACAAGCTGCTGGCGGGCCTGTCGCAGGCTTCCCAGGTACTGGTGCGCGATTCCGAGACCGTCAAACTGGACAAGGACATGTTCAACGAGGCGTACCTGATGCACACGTCCACCTCGCCGCAGTACTCGATCATCGCCTCGTGCGACGTGGCCGCGGCGATGATGGAAGCGCCGGGCGGCACGGCGCTGGTCGAGGAATCGATCCTGGAGGCGCTGGACTTCCGCCGCGCGATGAAGAAGATCGACGAGGAATGGGGCGCCGACTGGTGGTTCAAGGTATGGGGACCGGACACGTTCGCCGAGGAAGGCATCGGCACGCAGGAAGACTGGATCTTCAAGGAAGAAAGCGAGGAGTGGCACGGTTTCGGCAAGCTGGCGCCGGGCTTCAACATGCTCGACCCGATCAAGGCCACGATCGTCAACCCGGGCCTGTCGCTGCAGGGTCAGTTCGCCGACAGCGGCATTCCCGCATCGATCGTGACGAAGTACCTCGCCGAGCACGGCGTGATCGTGGAAAAATGCGGACTGTACTCGTTCTTCATCATGTTCACGATCGGCATCACGAAGGGCCGCTGGAACACGCTGCTGACCGCGCTGCAGCAGTTCAAGGACGACTACGACAAGAATGCGCCGCTGTGGCGCATCCTGCCGGAGTTCTCGGCGAACAACCCGCGCTACGAGCAGATGGGCCTGCGCGACCTGTGCCAGCAGATCCACGATTTCTACAAGGCCTACGACGTGGCGCGCCTGACGACGGAGATGTACACGTCGAGCATGGTGCCGGCGATGAAGCCGTCCGACGCGTTCGCCAAGATGGCGCACCGCGAGATCGAGCGCGTGGCGATCGACGAACTGGAAGGCCGCATCACGTCGATCCTGCTGACGCCTTACCCGCCGGGCATTCCGCTGCTGATCCCGGGCGAACAGTTCAACCGCACGATCGTCGATTACCTGCGCTTCGCACGCGACTTCAACGAACGCTTCCCCGGCTTCGAGACGGACGTGCACGGGCTGGTCAAGCGCGAGGTCAACGGCAAGCGCGATTACTTCGTCGATTGCGTGAAGCAGTAAAACCCTGTCCACCAGGACAAAAAAGCGGCCCTTGCGGCCGCTTTTTTCATGGTCGCAAGCGAGTCGCATGACGACCGACAGTTTGCTGTAAAGGTCTTTTTTAGTTAAACCCGCCTCCTGCCAGCGCTGCTATATTGACCCATGCGCCGCTACGGTTGCAGGCGGCTACGGTCTTCACGCACGAGGTAGCCATGGCGTTGTCGATCTGGATGCAGGCACTGGGACCGGGCGCCGCGAAGGCCGCCACGGCACTGCGCGCGGCGCTCGGCAGCAGCGGGGTGGCGGTTGGCGACGGCGCGAAAGCGGGCGGCGCGGCAGGCTTCGGTGTCGTGCTCTGCGGTGCGTGCGATGGCGCGCTGCTGCAGACTATCCAGGACATCGGGCGCAGTGCCGCCGTGCTGGCCGTCGATTGCACGCCCGAGTCCCTGCCGCCGGACGCGATGTGGGCGCTGCTCGACGCCGGCGCCACCGACCTGCTGGCGTGGACGTCGGCCGAACTGTGCGCGCAACAGATCGCGGCCCGCCTGCAACGGTGGGATGCGCTGCAGAAGCTGATGGCTTCGAATGCCGTGCGGGGCTGCCTCGTGGGCGGCAGCGCGCCGTGGCGGGCGCTCGTACAGGGCGTCGTCGAAGTGGCGGCGTTCACGCAGTCTCCCGTGCTGATCACCGGCGAGACGGGGACCGGCAAGGACCTGATCGCCCAGCTGATCCACAAATTGTCGGGTGCGCCCGGCGAATTGACCGTGCTCGATTGCACCACGCTGTCGCCCGAGCTCGCCGGCTCCGAACTGTTCGGCCATGAACGGGGCGCGTTCACCGGCGCCATCAGTGCGCGCGACGGCGCCTTCGCGCTGGCCGACGGCGGCATCCTGTTCCTGGACGAGGTCGGCGAACTGCCGTTGCCGTTGCAGGCGCAGCTGCTGCGCGTGATCCAGGAAGGAAAGTACAAGCGGGTCGGCAGCAACATCTGGCAGCCCAGCAGGTTCAGGCTCGTGTGCGCCACCAACCGCGACCTGGAAGCCGATATCGCCACCGGCGCGTTCCGTGCCGACCTGTACTACCGCATCGCCGCGTGGCGCTGCCGTCCACCGCCGCTGCGCGAACGCCAGGCGGACATCCTGCCGCTGGTCGACCATTTCCTGCGCCAGCTGGACCCGCGGGGCCAGGGATGCCAGCTGGACGGGGCGGTGCGCGACTACCTGCTGACGCGCGACTACAAGGGCAATGTGCGCGACCTGCGCCAGACCGTGGCGCGTATCTGGTACCGGCACACCGGTCCCGGCCCCATCACGATCGGCGACGTGCCGCCGGACGAACGCCTGCACCACGCCCCCGCCTGGCCGGACGCGCCGTTCCGCGACGCCATCCGCCACGCCGTCGACCGCGGAATGTCGCTGGCGCGCATCGGCCAGGCCGCCACCGACACCGCCATCCGGCTCGCGCTCGAGCAGGAAGGCGACAACAACCAGCGCGCCGCCCAGCGGCTGGGCGTGACGGACCGGGCGCTGCAGATCCGGCGCAAGGCGGCAAGGGATGGGGAGCCGGACAGCCGGCACTGAGACGCGCCCGTTGGAAATTGCCTGGTGTCGGACATCGGCTTTTCGGTGGCGAAGCAGGGGGTGAAGCGGCGGTTTCCTGGAGCATGCTCCAGGGCTGCGGAACGATGCGGTCCTGCAGGACCGCAGCTTCAAGGAGCATGCTCCTTGCCTGCGTAGCGGGTCATGCAGGCATGCCCCTCTCCGGACACCGGTTTTCAGCACCGGCGTCGGTAAAACGTTGGCGAAAACCGGTGTCCGACATCCTTTTCCCTTGGAAAAGGTGTCCGACACCAGAAGCCGTAGCGCCGGTCAGCCGCCCTGCCCGATCAGCCGCAGGAAGTTCAGCCCGGTGATCAGCGCCTCGTCGTCCTTGTTCAACCCCAGCAGCCGCACCTTGTGGAGTTCCAGCCCCGGGTGCAGCCACGGTCCGTCCGAGCCGAACAGCACCTTGTGCGGGCCGGCGCGCCGCACGGCTTCGCACAGCAGGTCGAAGCGCCGGATGCCGGATGTGTCCGTGTAGATGTTCGGGTGCCGCGCCAGATGGTCGATCAGCGCCAGCTGCGACGACCACTCGTCGGCGAAGCTGCCCAGGTGCGGCAGGATGAAGTCGACGTCCGGGTATTGCGTGGCCAGCAGTTCGGCCACGTGCACGTCGCCCATCGGGTCGTACAGCACGGGCAGGCCGAAGGTGCGCGCGGCATCGCAGATCTCGCCGCTGATCGGCGCATCGTGCCGGTGCACCTTGATGCCGACGAAGCCATGGCGTTCGACCGCCGTGCGCACCATCGCGCCGATGCGGCCCCGGTCGCGGGCCGCGTGCACGAACGCCAGGCCGTAGTACCGTTCCGGCTGGGCCGCCACGAGTTCGGCGACGGCGGCGTTGGCGCGCGCGTAGTCCGAGTGGAACGCGGCCAGCAGCACCGTGCGGTCGATGCCGGCCGCCGCGGCACGGCGCCCGTACCGCGCCAGCGCCAGGTCGCTGTCCCACGGCCCCGTCAGGCCGTCGCCGGGGCCGGCATGGCAGTGGCTGTCGATGATCATGGCGCGCCGCCCGCACCGCTACACGCGCGCCGACGGCACGTGCTGCCGCATCGCCGCCAGCAGCGCATCGCGCACGGCGGCCGGGCTCCCGTCGCCATCGGCGGCGTGTTGCGCGGCGCTGCCCGCGATGCGCACGAAGCGGCGCGCCATCTCGAACTCGGCCTGCTCCGGGTCCATGCCTTCCGCTTCCATTTCGAGCGCCTTGGCCAGCGCCGAGCCTGCCGCCTTGCCGATCATCGTGCCGACGCCGGGAATCGGAATCATCGAACCGAGCGCGCCGCCGACGAACGGCAGCGCCGTCTTGGCGATCCCCTTCAGCACGCCGCCCAGCGGCTTGACCACCTTGCCGACCACCGAGCCGACTTTCTTGATGCCTTTCCACGCTTTCTTGAACAGCCCGCCGAGGAACTGGTCCAGCTCTTCCTCGCTGGCGACGGACAGCAGTTCCATCGCCAGTTCCATTTCCTCGACCTCCGAAAACGGCCCTTCGAGCTCGCCCGGGCCGCCGAATTCGGCATTGAAGGTGGCACCGAGCGGCAGTACCTCGAACGTTGCCTGCGAGCGGCACCGGCCGCAGGTGCCGCAACTGCATTGTGATGCGTTCATGTCGATCTCCTCGTGTTCAATCCCATCCAAGCAATTCCATTTCCATTTCCAGCTCCGCGTTCTGGTTCGTCAGCACACCCGGGTGGTTTTGCAGCATCGCCCGGTTGATCGCCATTTCGATGTTGCGGCGCGCCGGCTCGGGCCGGCCGCTTTCGGCGATGTAGACATGGTGCCCCGCCACCGGCAACCCGAGTACCGTCGCTCCCAGCCGGTGCTTGACCAGCCGCTCGTGCAGGTTGCCGGTCTGGCCGTTGTAGGCTTTCCACGCGTTGCCCTTCCTGAACGTGATCAGGTAGAAGCCGGGCTTGCGCGGCAGCCCCAGGTTGCGCACGTTATCCAGGCGCCCCACGTACCGGAACGCGGGCGCGGCGGTCGCCAGCGACCCGATCACGGCACGCAGCGTCGCCGGCATTTCTTCCTGCGGGCCGCCGGCATCGCCGCCGTCCGCGGCGGGCAGGTCGATCGTTTCGATGGGCGGCGCCGGCCTGTCGTCGGGTTCGGCAGCCGGTTCCGCGGCAGGCGCCGGCAATAGATACCCCATCGGTTCGCTGACCATCACGCCGCCCGGCCAGCCGCCGTAGAACGGCCCCCAGTAAGGGCCACGCGGCCAGCGCCCCGGCCGAGGACCGGGCCAGGGCGCCTGGGGCGGCCGGGGCTTGCCCTGCGGCCGCGAAGGCCGCGCCACCGGCCCGCGGCCCGGCCTGGCACCTGCCCGGTAGACCGGCCGCGGGCCGCCCCTGCCCATGCCGCCCCTGCCGCCCATCGACATGCGGCCGCGCTCTTCCTCGGATTCGCCTTCGTCCTCGCCCTGCCACTCGTTGGCCCACTCGTTGGCCCACTCATTGGTCCACTCAGCGGCAGTCCCCGCTTCGGCTTCCGACCCGCCCGCCGCGAACGGCAGCGCCTCGAACTCGTCGTTCATTCGTTCCTCGTTCATGCCAGCTCCTTCACGTGATGCCGCACGGCGTTGGCCGCCCGTGCGATGTCCGCCCTCGTGTGGTCCGCGCGCAGCAGGAACGTCAGCAGCGATGCGCCGTCCCTGCACTGCGGTACCGCCATCACCCCGTCGCGCCGCAGGCCCGCGAGCGCCGCCGCCAGGTCGATCCGGCGCGGCAGCCGAACCGCCTGCACCGGGAAACCGCCGCCCTCGCAGGCAATACCCCGCGCCGCCAGCGCGGCGCGGAACTCCGCGATCCGGCACCGCAAGGCGTGGCGCAACGCATCGCCGCATGCCGCGTTCAGCTGCAGCGCATGCCGTGCCGCCAGCACCGTGGCCACCGGCGGCGGGCTCGCGTGCAACCGCGTGTCGCTGAAGGCTTCGAAGCGCTGCACGATGGCCGCGTCGCCGGCCAGTACCGCCAGCGGCACGCCGAAGCCCTTTGCCAGCGAGGCGCCCACCAGCACCGGCGCTCCGGCCAGGCCGTGCGCGACGACCGAACCGCCGCCCTGCCGGCCCAGCACGCCGAGCGCTTGCGTATCGTCCAGCAGCAGCAGCCCGCCTTCGCGCGCCGCCAGCGCCGCATAGCGCGCCAGCGGCGGCGGGCCGGCGCCGCCCGGGCAGTAGCCGTCCGCCAGGATCAGCGGCCGGCGGCCCAGCCCGCGTGCCAGCAGCGCCAGCCGCTCGAGCTCGGGCAAGGCGCCGCTGCGGAACGCACGCAACGGCAGGCCCAGGCCGGCCGCGCGCTCGGCTCCCCAGCGCGCCACCGGGTAGGCGGCGCCGTCCACCAGCACCATGTAGCGCCGCCGGCCCCGCGCATCGGCCCGCTCATCGAGCTGCTGTCGTGCCAGCACGCCGAACAGGTCCCAGAACAGGTGCAGCGTGGAGGGCAACAGCGTCGCTGCCGCGCAGCCCTGCAGTCGCGCCAGGTCGCGCGCCACCGCGCGGGCGCCCGGTACTTCTGCCAGAGCCGCCGGTTTGCCCAGCGTGAGCGCCGGCCAGTCGTCCAGCGCGGCGCGCCCGTGCCGCAGGCCCAGGTACAGCGCGCTGGTGAAATCCGCCGCCGCGTCCGCGCCCACCCCCGGTGCTCACACGGCCGTGCGCTGCTGCTGCGCCAGGCGCTGCCGCAGCAGGACCGAAGGCAGCGTGGCTTCCTCGGCCGGATTGGCCGCATCGATCGACAGGTCGACCCCGGTGGCGGCGCGGTAGGCGTGGATATAGCCCTGCGCCTGCGGCCGCCAGAAACGCGCCCAGTTGAACGCCTGCGTGGCCTCGTACACATCGCTCCAGTGGCCGAAGCGGATCGACAGCAGCAGCTGCTCGCCGAAGATCGCCAGGTTCCGGAAGTGCATCACGCTCGTGTCGCTCCACATCTGCAGCTTCTTCATCGCGTCCACCCGGTCCATCCACGGTTCCGGGTAGGCCACCATCACGCGCGTGGGCAGGAACTCGCGGAACTCGGGCCGCGCCAGCAGCCATTGCTGCATCAGCATCTCGATCCGCGCCGTCGACGGCAGGTCGCCGTACTGGTTGTGCGCGCCCTGCGACAGGATCAGGTGCACTTCCTTCAGCGCATTGAGGATCGGGAACGCATCGGCCTTCACGGTGGTGTCGTCGTCCTGCCGGTAGAACGACGTGAGGAGCCGGAGCAGGTGGTGGAACGCTTCGAGGAACTTCGAACGGCTGTCGGCCGGCCGCATGTTGCGCACCGCCTTCCCGTCCAGCCGGATACCGTAATGGTGGTCGTACTCGTAATTGCGCCGCACCACCGTGAGCCGGTGCTGTTCGTCCTGCGTGTATCCCCACAACAGGTTGTTCAGCGGCCGCAGCATGTCGATCTCGGTGTTGGCCAGCGGGTCGGTGGCCAGCGGCGAGCGCAGGTTCTGGAAGCGCTGCGTGATCACGTTCATCGTCTGCACCAGCATGCCTTCTTCCTGCCAGTAGCTCCAGATCAGTTCGATCAGGCAGGGGTTCGACAGCCGGTCCTGGATGATGCCGAAGCACAGCTCGGCTTCCTCGCAATGGGTCGTGCTCGGCACGATGATCGGCACGTCCGGCAGCTTGCGGCGGATCACGGCGAGGTAAGGCAGCATCTCGGTGCCGCCCACCGACTCCAGGTAATCCTCGATAAGCGTGTCGCGCAGGTTGCCGGCCGACGGAATGTCGCGCCGGTCGAGGTAGGCGTTGTCGTTGACCGGATCGAAGGCATACGGCTCGCGGAACACGCCGCAGTTCACCATCACGAAGGCCTCGGTGGCGGCCTTGAGCACGCGGTAGGCTTCGGAATCGGTGAACGGCAGCGCGCGGCGCGTCTTCAGCGACTGGAAAACCGAGGCCTTCTTGCCGAAGCGCGAGCGCTCGAACGGCGCTCCGGCCGCGTCGGCGGGCGGCACGCAGAACAGCTGGTCGAGGAAATCCATGTAGTTGTTGAAGCCCAGCGCCTCGGTGCTGTTGCGGATCAGCGTCCACAGCGCCAGGTCCGGCGTGGCTTCCGTTTCGGTGCGCGACAGCGACACGCCGATGTTGCCGGAGATCGGCTGCGCCGGCCGTTCCTCGGCATTGAATTCGCCGTTCACGGCCAGCATGGCGCCATTCGGAATGTTCGCCCCCACCCTGTGCGGCGTGCCGGTGATCAGGCCGGCGCGCCGGGCGAACACGAGCCGGCCCGTGAACTGGTACCGGCCCGGCTTGCGGATCAGCAGGCCGGCGGCATAGGCGCCGCCGGACTCCGGCTGCCACGTGCCGTCCGCCTCGAGCCCCACGCGGTCGCTGACGGCGCTGCCGCTGCCCTGGAAGGTCACGGTGGCGATGGCGTGGTTGCCCACGATCGCATCCTTGGTGCGCTGCGCCGCGCCCGGGGATTCGAAGTCGAACGTGACCTGGGGTCCGATCGGCAGCCGGATCGCCAGTTTCAATACCTGTTCGGCGCCCACCAGGCCGCCGACGTAGCGGTAGACGTTGGGGCCGTCGGCCGGCGTCACGTGATCGTACAGCGCGAAATACACGTCGGGCTCCAGCCCCTCGAACGTGACGATGCCTTCCGGCCCGGTCCGTTCGTCGATCAACGCCTCGTGATCCTCCGGCCGCCAGTTGTTCCAGTCATCGACGGTCCAGCTGCGGAACACGCCCGCATCGAGGTCCCGCGCACGGAACAGCCGCAGCGTGGCGCCCACCAGCGGCCGGCCGGTCACCTCGTCCATTACGCGCACCTCGATCGCGCCGCTGCCTTCCACCACCGCCACCACCGTCACGGCGGTCACCGCGGCAGGGGCCCCTCTCGCCATTTTCCTCGTACTCATGTCGCTCTCCTAGAAAGGTCATTCACCTGTCGTCCGCGCCGTTGCGCCGTTCTCGAGCGCGCCCCGCATCGCCCAGTGCGTGAGCAGGCGCGCCAGCAGCACGCTCTCGTCTTCCGGTGCCAGCAGGCCATCCGCGCGGGCCTGGCCGATCACTGCCAGTACCAGCGAAGGCGCGCTGTCGTACATGCGCTGCGGCGCCGCGTGCCACCAGCGGTAGAGCCGCGCCAACCGCGCCGGCTGGCGGCCCCCCACCGCCATCGCTTCCGCCAGCGAGGCGCCGCGCAGCGCGCGCGGCCGGTGCTGGGCCAGCAGCCCCGCCATCGCGGGCAGGCTGGCCGTCAGCTGTTCCAGCAGCAGCCGGTCGCGCGCCGCCAGGCCGTCGAGCGGATAGAAGCTGTCCCACAGCCGTTCGATGCGCGTCCACTGCGGATGCGGATACAGCAGCCGCCCCAGCGCGCAACTGAGCTTCACGCGCAGCCACGGCACCGGGTGCGGGTCGTCGCCGTTGAGCCGGAATACGAACACGCGCGGCAGCGACAGCACGCCGATCAGCCCCAGCGTGGCAACCACGCCCACCCGCGCCAGCGACCAGAAATCGGCCACCACCTCGGAGATCCAGCGCTCCCACAGCTGCCAGACGACGGCCGGGCCGCTGCCGCCATGCTGCAGCGCCTGCAGCACCGGCCGCAGCGAACCGACCAGATCCAGCAGCGCTGCGCCCTGGTGCCCCACCTCGTGCACCAGCGACGAGGCGATGCTGCTGCCGATCATCCGTTCGCGCGGCACGCGGATGATCGCGACCGGGTTCTCGCCGCCGCCGGGCAGCCGCGTGCGCGCCCGCCGGATCGCCGCGCCCGGGCCGCGGTCCAGGTAGCACACCAGCGGCGGACTGTCGAAGTAGCCGCCCGGCAGTTGCAGCGCGTCGCGCGATACCGCGTCGAGCCCCGCCAGCCAGATGCCGTTGCCATGCTCGCTGCGCTGCGTGACGACATCGATGAACAGGTCGAACTGCGTCAGCGCGGCATTGAATTTCAGGCGCAGGAAGGTGAAGCGCCGCTGCGCGTCCGCCACCGATACCCGGTTTGCCGCGGGGCTTTTCAGCCAGCCCAGGAAGCGCCGCACCATCGCGCGCAGCTCGCGCCGCCCCAGCGTGAGGTGCCGTTCGATCGCCGCCTGCGCCGCCGCGGGCAGCGCGGCCGCCGGCACCATCGGCTCGATCAGCACGAACGGCTGCATGCGGTCGACACGGTTCAGCAGCGAGCGCGCCTCCTGCGCCAGCATCCACGCCGCATAGGTACCGATGGCCATGGCCGTCACACGCCGTACAGCACGATCTTGCGGCCCTGGCGCATCCAGCGCCCGCTGCTGGCGCCCCGCCCGCCGTAGCCGCCACCGCGGTTCTGGCCGGAAGACTGGCCCCCCTGGGCGCCCCCCATGCCCTGCCCGCCCCGGCCCTGCCCCTGCCCCTGGCCTTGCCCTTGGCCCTGGCTCAGCAGGCCGGGCGCGAACTGCTTCGCCGCGGCGGTGGCGGCCGCCTGGGCGATCTGGCGCGGGTCGCCGCCTTTCGCCTGGGCGGCGCGGTTGACGGTATCCGCCGCGATCTTCACGAAGGTCTTGGCGCCTTCGAATTCACGGTCCTCGCCGGACATTTCGCCTTCCGCTTCCAGCCCCAGCGCGCCGCCGGCCGCCGATGCCAGCCCGCTGCCGATCTTGGCGCCCAGCGGACCGCCGAAGTAGCCGCCGATCGCGCCGCCGGCCAGCGGCAGCGCCTTCTTCGCCACGCCCTTGAGCACGCCGCCGACCGCCTGGCCGACCGGCGACTTGATGATGTTGCCGGCCACCGACGCGGCCTTTTTCAGGAAGCTGCCGAGGAACTGGTCCAGCTCCTGCTCGTTGGAGACCGACAGTAGCTCGTTGGCCAGCTCCATTTCGTCGGCCTCGGACAGCAGGCCGCCGCCTTCGCCGGTCCATTCGCCCTGGCCGAATTCGTACTGTTCCATTTCGTAGCCGCTGCCACCGCCAAATTCCTGGCCGAATTCCAGGGTCGTGCGATCGAGGTCATGCATGATTAGCTCCCGTTGAAAGTCAAACATCAAATCCGGAACGGTCATGCCGCCCCGCCTGCAAATCGATGGTCTGGATGCGCGGCACGGCCTGCGGCCCCGCCGCGCGCTGCCGCAACAGCCCGGGCGCGTTGCGGCGCGCCGCCTGCATCAGCGCGCGCTGCGCTGCCTGGCTTGCTGCCCGGTTCGCGGCCTGCCCGCCCTGCTCCAGGGGCGACTGCCCGGCACGCGCCAGCGCCGTCTGCGCCGCGTCGGCGGCCAGCCGCACGAAGTGCCGCGCCAGTTCGAATTCCTTGTCTTCGGGGGAAAGCCCCTCCAGTTCCAGCCCGAACACGCCGGACGCCTTGCGTTTCAGGTCGGCCGGCGCGCGCGTCGCGTTCAGCGGAAAGATCATCCGCGCCGCGCGGTGCAGCACGCGCAGGACCGGTTCGCGCAGCGCCCGCTGGTGCGCATCGGCGGCGGGCCCCACCAGGTCGGCCAGCACCGGCGCCAGTTCGTCCGCGCTGCGCGCCTCCAGCAGCCGGGCGGCGAAATCCATTTCGCCGTATTCGTTTCCGGCAATGCGGTCGGCAATGCGCTCGCGCCACGGCGCCGCGGTCTCGCCTGCGGCCGGCAATTCCAGTTCCGGCCTGAAATCGAGCAGCCGGCGATCGGCGGGAGGACGGGCTTGTTCCATGGTGGTCTCCGCGAGGGGTGCGGCCCCGTGCCGCACGTACACGGGTAAGTGCAAGCGGCGTGCCAGGAGTTTTGCGGGGAAGGATGCCGGGTGGCGGCGAAAAGCGGTTCGCCCCGCGGGATACGCGGGGCGAAAGCGGCGAAGCGATGTTCGCCGGAAGGGGTGCCGGGCCTTTGGCCCGTCAGGTCATCAGGCGATGACCGCGACCGTCAGCGTGGCCACGTAGCCGTCGGTGACGTTGCCCGTCACCGTGGCAAGCTGCAGCGAATAGCCGTCGCTGAAGACGTTGTCGGTCGCGAAGCTGATCTGCGCGAGGTTGCGCACGCTGGCGCTGTAGCCGGAGGTGGCATACACCTCGTTGCAGGCGGCTAGCGGGAACGCGAACTGCGACGTCTTGATGCGGTTCGACGCGCTCGATGCCTTGGCCAGGCTGGAATACACCTCGAAGTGCACGTGCGGCATGCGGCCCGAATAGCAGGCCGGGAAGATCGTGGTGAACGTCACGTCCCCGTTGGCATCCGTCTCCTGCACGCCGCGCAGATAGTTCTGGTTGGTCACGCCGCTCGAATACAGCGAGTAGTTGCCGTCGCGGTCGCAGTGCCACAGGTACACGGCGAACGCGTTGGCCGATGCGCAGCTGTTGTTGGCGTTCACGATGTGCAGCTTGATCGTCAGCGGCACGCCGGCCGCGGTGCCGCTCATGCTGCCGAAGCTGCTGCGGATGTCGCTGCGCACCACGCCGCTCTGCGTGAGCACGTTGACCACGCCGCTGCTGTTGCTGTTGGTGCCGTCGGCCGGGTATGGGCCGCCGGTTTCTTCCGGGATCACCGAGCAGCTTCCCGATGTCGTGGTGGTGGTCGTGCCGGTGGTGGTGCCGGTGGTGGTGCCCGTCGTGCCGGTCGTGGTGGTGCCGGTCGTGGTCGTGCCGGTGGTCGTGCTGGCTGAGGTATCGGAAGACCCGCCGCATCCCAGGATGGGCAGCGATGCCGCGCTGGCCAGCAGCCAGCGCAGCGACCGGCGCCGGCCGGTGGTGGTGTTCAGCATCGTCTGCAGGTCTTCTTCCAGGCTGTGCCCGTGATGTGCCATGGCTTGCTCCTAGTGGTCTCGTTGCTGTTGTGTGACGCTTGCCGTGTCGCTGATCCAGCGATACTCAGGCGGTGGTATTGATCAGGTTGCCGGCGCTGCCGGCCGACGGCAGCCTGGACGACAGCGTCTGCAGGAAGCTGGACAACTTCGACGAGGCATCGCTGCCGTCTCCGCCAAGCGCCGTGAGCAGGCTCTTGAATGAGCTCTGCAGCGCGGCCGTGCTGTCGGAGGCCTCGGTGCCGGCGACGCTGTCGGTACTGGCGGCGCTTTCCGTGCCGCCAGTACCATCCTCCAGCGACGAGATCAGGCTTTGCAGGTCCGATGCCAGCTTGCCGGGCCCGCCGCCGAGGTCGGGCCCGCCCTGCGGCGGCTCGCCATATTGCGCCGCACTGTCCGTGCTGCCGCTGTTCTGCGCATGCAGCGCGCCCATCAGGTTCTCGAGGAAGCTGCCGAGCGCCTGCGCCTCGCTGTCGGTACCGGTTTCGCTGGACTCGCTTGTGCTCGTGCTCGTACCCGAGCTGGCCGATGTCGAACCGGTGTCATCGGTACCGCCGATGCCGACGGATTTCAGCGCGTCGGCGATCGCGCCGAGCAGCCCGCCTCCGTCGCCGGGCGGCGGTGGCGGCATCTGGCTGCTCTGGCGAGTGGCCGTCGTCGACGACGTGCCGGACAGGCGGCTGGCATAGGACAGCTGGCTGGCCGCGCCGGCGGTCAGGGAGTTGATCGTCATGATGGTGGCTCCGGTTCGGTTACTGGACGGTGGCGGGTGACGGTTCGCGGCCCGGTTCGCGACCTGGTTCGCGATCTGGTTCGCGGCCCGGCTCGCCGCGAGGCGGACGGCCGCTCCTGCGCTCCTCGAGCGACTTGCGCTGCCCGGCGGTCAGCACGCCCAGCACTTTCTGTTCGGTGCGCAGGTGCGACAGCGTGATATTGGCATCGGCCTGCGCGGCCGCCTGCGCCAGCCTGACGGCGGCGCCATCGTCGTATTTCGCAGCGCGATGCAGTTCGAACAGGGCGCGGTCGGCCTTGTCGCGTGCCTTGTCCTGCTCGCGCAGGTACGGGATCTGGCCGTGCACGATGGAGAAGATCTTGTCCTGTTGCGCTTCGGTCAGGTCGATGCCGCGCAGGTACGGCGGCACGCCGTCGAAGCCGGGGCCGGGGCCGAAACCGGGACCGCGGCCGGGACCGCCGCCACGCGGGCCATCGCGCTCGTCACCGGCCTGCTGCGCCGGGCCGCGGCGTTCGTCGGCGCGCGGGCCGGCATCGGGCTTGCGGCCGGGTGCGCCGGGCGCTTCGTCGCCGGCGATGTCCGCCATCGCCGCCAGCGGCAGGGCCAGCACGGCGGCGAGCAGGAGTCGTTGCAGGTCTTGTTTTGTATTGTTCATCAGCGGTCCTTGTAGTCGGCCATTCGTGATCGGCCATTCTTGTACTGTGGAGCCGCCATTCTGTTGCCGCCCTGTGTAAAGGGCGGTTAGAGGCAGGTAAAACGGTGTAAAGACCGCGGCTGTAAAAGCGGGTAAAACGGCGCCGGGCACGGGAGCGCTTTGCTATGATGGCTGGATTCGTACAATGAAAATGGCATGATGAACAAGGTTTTGCTGATAGACGACGATGTCGAACTGGTCTCCATGTTCCAGGAATACCTGGAGCAGGAGGGCTTCGAAGTGAAAACGGCGCACGACGGCGAAGCCGGCACCGCCGCCGCGCTGACGGGCCAGTACGCGATCGCGATCCTGGACGTGATGATGCCCCGCATGAACGGCCTGGAAACGCTGCGCCGCATCCGCGCTGCCAGCCGGATGCCGATCCTGATGCTGACGGCCCGCGGCGACGACACCGACCGCATCGTCGGCCTGGAACTTGGCGCGGACGATTACGTGACCAAGCCGTGCACGCCGCGCGAGCTGACGGCGCGCATCCGCGCGATCCTGCGCCGCACCGCCGGCACGCCGCTGGACCAGCTGGCATCGGCCCCCCTCGTGGTCGGCCAGCTGACGATGTGGCCGGAACAGCGCCGCGCCACCTGGAGCGGCGCCACGCTGGAACTGACCAGCACCGAATTCAACCTGCTCGAAGTGCTGGCGCGGAACGCGGGCAAGCCGGTCAGCAAGAATATCCTGTCCGAACAGGGGCTGGGGCGGCCGATGGCGCGCTTCGACCGCAATATCGACGTCCACCTGTCCAGCCTGCGCCACAAGCTGGGCACGCTGGCCGACGGGCGCTCGTGCCTGCAGACCGTCTACCGCATGGGTTATCAGCTGATCAAGGATTGACGTGGGCCGCCTGTTCTGGAAGTTCTTCCTGTCGATCCTGCTGGCGCAGGTGGCGGCCACGGTGGGTATCGGCGGCGCCCTCTGGCTGAAGAACCGTGCCGCCGAACAGGACAAGCGCCCCGCCATCGATGTCAGCCCGCCCGCCGCGATGGCGATCGAATCGGCCGCCGCTACGCTGGAGTTCGGCGGGCCGCAGGCGCTGACCCGGTTGCTGGAGAACATGGACCGCCACCGCGTATTCGCCGTGGACGACCTGGGAAAGGAAATGCTGGGCCGCATCGTCAACCCGGTGCACGTGGCGGCGGCGCGCGCGGTGCTCGAGAAGGGCGACACCCGCGTGGTGCGCCGCATGACGCTGCCGAACGGCCGGCATTACCTGCTGTTCCTGCCCGCGCAGGACCGCATCGCCGCCATGAACCCGAACGATGCACGCCCGCTGCTGGCCGGCGCCGGCATGCCGATGCCGGACATGATGCCGAACACGGGCCCGCAGCGCGGCCCCGGGCCGCAGGCCGGCAGTGTTCCCGGCTCTGGCTCCTACGGCGCGGCGCCCCGGCCCGGCGACGGCGCACCCGGCGGCAACCCGGTGTTCCGGTTCGATCCCGGCCCGGGCCCGATGGGGCCCGACGGCCCGCGCGGCCGCTTCCAGCCCCTGACACCGTTCATTCCGCTGGCCGCCGCCCTGGCGGCCAGCCTGCTGTTCGCCGCCCTGCTGGCCTGGTATTTTTCCCGCCCGATCCGCTCACTGCGGCAAGCCTTCGAGGCCGCGTCGCAGGGCGACCTCGCGCCGCGCTTCGCCGATGCCGCCGCCGGCCGCGGCGACGAATTGACCGACCTGGGACGCGACTTCGACCGCATGACGGCACGGCTGCGCAGCCTGATGGATGGCCAGCGCCGCCTGCTGCACGATGTCTCGCACGAGTTGCGCTCGCCGCTGGCGCGGCTGCAGGCCGCCATCGGCCTGGCGCACCAGAACCCGGCACGGATGGCGTCCTCGTTCGAGCGCATCGAGCGCGAGAGCGTGCGCATGGACAAGCTCGTCGATGAGCTGCTCACATTGTCGCGCCTCGAGGCCGGCGCCCTGTCCGGCTCGCGCGAGGAAATCGATGTGGCCGAACTGCTGCACGGGATCGTCGGCGATGCGCAGTTCGAGGCGGCCGCGCAGGGCCGGACCGTGACGGCGCGCGGCACCGCGGACGTGGTGCTGCTCGGCCAGCCCGACCTGCTCGCCCGCGCGATCGAGAACGTGGTGCGCAACGCGATCAAGCACAGCCCCGAGGGCGAGACCATCGTCGTGGAAAGCCTGGCGCAGGAAGGCACGCTGCATGTGCGGGTGCTCGACCGCGGGCCCGGTGTGGCCGAGCAGGACCTGAAGACGATCTTCGAGCCGTTCTTCCGCAGCAGCGGCACCGAAAAGGATGTGGAGGGGCATGGCCTGGGGCTGGCGATCGCCCGGCAGGTGGTGCAGCAGCACGGCGGCACGATCGGCGCGGTCAATCGCGATGGCGGCGGGCTGTGCGTGGAGATCGCGGTGCCGCTGGTGTGAGCGGCAAATGCGGTGGTGGATGAACAATGGCGCCGTCGGCGCCATTGTTCATTGCGGATTCAACGCTTCCCGGGCGGTTACGCCTTCGGCAGCGTGACGCCGCGCTGGCCCTGGTACTTGCCGTTGCGGTCCTTGTATGAGGTTTCGCATACTTCGTCGCTCTCGAAAAACAGCACCTGCGCGCAGCCTTCGCCGGCGTAGATCTTGGCCGGCAGCGGCGTGGTGTTCGAGAACTCCAGCGTCACGTAGCCTTCCCATTCCGGCTCGAACGGCGTGACGTTGACGATGATGCCGCAGCGCGCATACGTGGACTTGCCGAGGCAGACGGTGAGCACGTTGCGCGGAATGCGGAAGTACTCGATCGTGCGCGCCAGCGCGAACGAATTCGGCGGAATGATGCAGACATCGCTCTTGATGTCCACGAACGAGTTCGAATCGAAGTTCTTCGGGTCGACGATCGTGCTGTTGATGTTGGTGAAGACCTTGAACTCGTCCGCGCAGCGGATATCGTAGCCGTACGACGAGGTGCCGAACGAGATCACCTTGCGGCCATCCACTGAGCGGACCTGCCCCGGCTCGAAGGGCTCGATCATTCCGGTCGATTCGGCCATCCGGCGTATCCATTTATCGCTTTTAATCGTCATCGCAAAGGCTTCAATTCTGTTGGTGGGTGGTGCGGCGCCGCCGCGTGGCAGCGATTTTACGCGATCGGCCCGGTCACTGAAAAGTTTTGCAGCGGATTATGCAGTTTGCAACCGTTGCGCCGTCTCGCACAGCGCCAGCTCGCCGCCGATCAGGTCGCACACCATGTCGCGCACCGCCTGCGCCGTGAGCACCGGGAATTCCATCGGGAACAGGTGGCCGCCCGGCATCAGCCGGAAGTTGCGGCCCACCAGGGCTTTCGTGGCCGTCAGGCCCGCCTGGCGGTTCTCGATCGAGATACGGCCGGCCAGGTAGCCCACCGGTACCGGGAACTCGCCTGCGACCAGGTGGCCGATATGGTGCGGCAATGTGCGGTACACGGCCGTTTCCGCTTCGCGCGAAAAGCGCAGCTGCACCCCTTCAGGATGAGGGGCGAGGCCCGCGTGCAGGTAATCCTGCAGCACGCCGGGCGCCCACGCCGCGAACAGCTCCTTGCTGGCGAAGTGGCGCAGCGCGTCGGCCTCGCCCGGCCACACGTTACGGCGCCGCATCGACAGGCGCGACGGCGAATAACGGTCCTCGGCGCTGAAGCGCTTGACCAGCCGCCATGCGAACGCGCGCCAGCCCGCCAGCACCGGCGAATCGAGCAGCACCACGCAGCGCGCCAGCTCGGGGCGCTGCGCCGCCGCCATCAGGCTCAGCATGCCGCCCAGCGAATGGCCGACCAGGATCACCGGCTCCCCGCGGTAGCGCGCCGTGAGCTCGGCGACCAGCTCGTCCACCAATTTTTGCCAGCCGTCCTGCACGGGATAGGCCGGATTGTGGGCATGCATGTCGAGCGCCTGGACGTCGAAATCCTTGTCGAGCTGCTCGAAGAGCTGGCGGTAGGTCCCGGCGGGGTAGCTGTTGGCGTGGGCGAAGTGGAGGATCGGTTTCATTGTAGGCGGCGCTGGGAGCGCCTGGAATTGCGGGCGTGGGGAAAGTAGCGGGCGAAACTTAAGATTGCATTATTTTAATAATCTTAACACAGGAGAAATAACGGTCGGCGGATGTATCGGGATGGCGGCGTGCGCGAGACAATTACACGACGCTTTTCGGACATCCGGACCAATCTTTGTCCGTACTATCGACCCTGATCGAACGGTCCGGCAGGTTCGCCGCACCTTGCGGACGACCGCGCACGGGCCACGATCGATCAACGGTCCATGCGGCGGACGACATCGCGCGCAGGGACCTCGGCAGGCACGCGCGTGGAGCCCGCGCAAGTGCCCGCAGTATGTTGCCGCCCATGGCGAGGTGCCTACCACCAGGTATTTTCCGACGCACCTCCAGGCAGCGTGGAGCGAACTGCGTTGCACCATGCGGGATTCGGCACCGGTCCCCGGAGCGCCCGGAAAGACGAATCGTCGTCCTGTCGCCACGCTCGGCCGGACAACCGGCGCGGCAGGGCGCGTCGGCATGCACTGCGCTGCGCACCAACCTCTACCCACGCCTGGCAGCTTTCTGCCGCGTCATCGATTCCAACCTATGGAGCACACATCATGCCTGGACTTAACGTTTCGAATGTTCGTCACCTGCTCAACCTTGCCGGGAATCCGTGGTCGGCGCGCGAGAGCAGGATCACTGCGCTCGACGACGACGCGCGGCGGAGCCTGCTTGGCGTGCTCGTCGACCGCAGGCAACTGGCCGAACTCGCGCGCAAACCGCGGTTCGCCACCGCGATTGCCGGCCTGCCCGTCGCAATGGACTGGCGCAACGTCGGCGGCCGGAACCACATCTCTCCCGTCAAGGACCAGAAGCATTGCGGCGCCTGCGTGTCGTTCTGCGTGTGCGCCGCCGTCGAATCGGTCGTTTCCATCGCAACCGGGCAGATAACGGACCTGAGCGAGGCCGACCTGCATTTCTGCTCCAGCCACGGCGCCGGTTGCGGTGGATGGTGGCCCTCGGATGCCATCGACCAGGCCACGGCACGCGGCATACCGGTGGACGAACTCTTTCCGTACGACAGCGCCTTCGACGGCGCCGGCACGCCGGGTTGCCGCATCGATCCGCACCGGGAGGCGCGTTTATACCGGCCTTCCGGACAGTCAGTCCTGATGACGACGGCTGAACGAAAACAGTGGCTTTCGTCGCGCGGTCCGGTCTGTGCGGCGTTTCATGTCTACGACGATTTTTTCCTGGCCGGCACGGGGATCTACCGTCACCTGACCGGCAACCACGCCGGCTACCACTGCGTCGAGGTGGTGGGTTACTCCGACACGGACCGCTGCTGGATCGCCAAGAACTCATGGGGCCCCGACTGGGGCGATAGCGGCTTCTTCCGGATCGGCTACGGCGAATGTGGCATCGACGATACGAGCACGGACCGCGACCCGGACGGCTCGCTCAACCAGTTCCCGATGTACGGGATCGAAGGGGTGCAGATTCCCGGCGGCTGGCGCGGTTTCGAGCTGGCCCCGCAGGGCAGCGCCGCATTGAATGGCGGGCTCGCCGCCGTGACGCGGATCCCCGGCAGCATGGAGACGTGGTGGATCGGGGAAAATGGCTCGGTCCAGGCCGCTTTCTGGTACGACGGTGGGCAGTGGCAACGCTACGAACTCGCGCCGGCAGGCAGTGCGTCGCCCGAAGGTGCGATCGCAGCGGTATCGCGCATTCCAGGCAGCATGGAAACCTGGTGGATCGGCGCCAACGGCTCGGTGCAGGCAGCGTTCTGGTACGAAGGCGGCCAATGGACGCGTTACGAACTGGCACCGGCCGGAAGCGCCTCGCCCGCCGGTGGCATCGCCGTGGTGTCGCGCATTCCCGGCAGCATGGAACTCTGGTGGACAGGCGCGAATGGATCGGTGCAGGGCGCATTCTGGTATGAAGGCGGGCAATGGACGCGCTACGAACTGGCCCCCGGCGGAAGCGCGGCAGCGGACGGCGCGATCACGGTGGTGTCGCGCATCCCGGGCAGCATGGAATTGTGGTGGGTTACCGGGAATGGCTCGGTGCAGGCGGCATTCTGGTACGAGGGCGGCCAATGGACCCGCTACGAGCTTGCCCCGGCAGGCAGCGCGTCGCCGCAGGGAGGGATTGCCGCGGTATCGCGTATACCGGGGAGCATGGAGCTGTGGTGGACCGGTGCGAATGCCTCGGTGCAGGCCGCTTTCTGGTACGAAGGCGGCCAGTGGACACGCTATGAGCTGGCGCCCGCCGGCCACGCATCGGTCAACGGCGGCATTGCAGCCGTGTCGCGCATTCCGAACAGCCTGGAACTCTGGTGGATCGGCGGCGACGGCTCGGTGCAGGATGCTTTCTGGTATGAAGGAAACGCGTGGCAGCGATTCGCGCTGGCGCCGGCTGGCAGTGCATCCGCATCCGGCCGCATTGCTTCGGTCTCTCGTATCCCCGACAGCATGGAGCTGTGGTGGACTGGAAGCAACGGATCGATCGGCGACAGCTTCTGGTACCCATGACAGACTGCGGAAAACCGTCACCAGGCAACAGGGGAATGAGCGATGACACGACAACGCCCGGCGCTCACGATTGCCGCGGATCGGGACGGCAAGGCGTCGGTCGCTCTCCCGGAAGCCCCTGCCACTGGATATCGCTGGGAGCTGGAAGATGCGGCACTGGCCTGTCATGTTGCCGCTGC
The DNA here is from genome assembly GCF_009727155.1 of Pseudoduganella dura. Lineage (NCBI taxonomy): Bacteria > Pseudomonadati > Pseudomonadota > Betaproteobacteria > Burkholderiales > Oxalobacteraceae > Pseudoduganella > Pseudoduganella dura. Next base: position 6,696,246 of record NZ_WNWM01000002.1, read on the forward strand.
CACCTTCGCCGAGGAGGAAGGCAAGGCGCCTGGCGGTGCGGGCAACCGTGTTTTCAGCCTGGATCTCCAGGGCCGGGCCACCCTGGAGCTGGTTTTCATCCTGAAACGCGGCTGGCGCACGGAGGCCCTCGAGCGCCAGGGGGTTACCGTCAGCCAGCATTCGCCTTGACGGCGCGCGGGATGCCCGGTGTGACACGGCGATGCGGCAGGCGCGTCGGCGACGCTGTGCGGCAGTCGTCCAGCGGATCTCCAGCCGCCCGATAGCGCCTGCCGTCGCACGCGAAACGGCCCGGCGCGCTATCATGGCGGCCGGTACCAATCGGCACGCACCGTTGCCGGCATACCGCGCTGTCAACCCAGGCTTTTTCGACCCAGGCGACTCCCGATTCATCACCAAGGAGAACACATGAGTTACACATTGCCGCCCCTGCCGTACGCCTACAACGCGCTCGAACCCCATTTCGACGCGCGCACGATGGAAATCCACCACACGAAGCACCACCAGACCTACATCACGAACCTCAACAACGCGCTCGGCGAGGCCGGCGTGGAACCGGTGCCGGTGGAAGAACTGATCAAGTCGATCGACACGCTGCCCGCGCAGATCCAGGCGGGCGTACGCAACAACGGCGGCGGCCATGCCAACCACACGCTGTTCTGGACCGTGCTGACGCCCGAAACTTCCGCCCCGGCGGGCCGGCTCGCGCAGGCCATCGACACGGACCTGGGCGGCTATGACAAGTTCCGGGAAGCATTCACGAAGGCCGCGCAAACCCGCTTCGGCAGCGGGTGGGCGTGGCTCACGGTGGGCACGGACGGCAAGCTGCTGGTCGAGAGCAGCGCCAACCAGGACAGCCCGCTGATGGGCAAGTTCGCCGGCCTGTCCGGCGGCACGCCGGTGCTGGGCCTCGACGTCTGGGAACATGCGTACTACCTGAACTACCAGAACCGGCGCCCCGACTACATCGTCGCCTTCTTCAACATCATCGACTGGAACGAAGTGGCGCGCCGCTACGAAGCCGCCCTGAAGTAACACACCCGCTTCCCTCCGCTTTTCGCGCGTGATTTGCGCATACTTCGCGCGCATCCCCGCCGCATCCGGACAACGCCAGCCCGACGCCAGCCTGCTCCGGTTTCCACAGTGGCGCCGCACGGCATCATTGCTCCCCTTGGTCTTCCACCTTCGACTGTCCCTTCCTGGCGTTAGCACCCGGCCGGGAGCCCCCGCACCGTGTTCCTGAACGCCGTCCGCATCGTCGCGGTGCATCGCGCGCCTCTTTTGGGGCAATCCTCCACGCCCGATTGTCGACAATCGGCGCCCGCGCCACAGCCCGCCGAAGCGCCGGAATGCAGGCGCCATGCGCCTCCACGGCTGAAACACGTCGTGGATTGTCGACATTTTCCAGCAGTGGCACGCGGTTTGCTTAGCAATACCCGACTCCATTGAAAACAACGTACCCATGCCGCCTGCCCCGAAACCGATCATGCTTTCGCCGCCTCCCGCCGACATCGCGCCGGAAGAGCGCATGTACCTCGACGTGTACGACGCGATCATGTCGCACCGCCTGACCGCCGGCACGAAGCTGACCGAACAGGCGCTGGGCGAGATCTACGGCATGGCGCGGCACCACGTGCGGCGCGTGCTGGCCCGGCTGGCGGCCGACGGACTGGTCGACCTCGAACCGAATCGCGGGGCCTACATCGCCAGCCCGGGCGAGCGCGAAGCCGAGGACATGTTCGAACTGCGCCAGGTACTGGAGGCAAAGGTGATGGACAAGCTGGCCGGCAGCCTTACCGAGGCGGGCCATCGCGCACTGCGCGAGCTGATCGCACGGGAACGCGATGCCTGGATGCGCGGCGACCGGCCCCTGTGGATCCGCCTGTCCGCCGACTTCCATATCGAACTGGCGAAGCTGGCCGGGAACGGCCTGCTGGTCGACACGCTGCGCCGGCTGGTGTCGCGCACCACGCTGCTCATCTCCAACCTCGATACCGCCGGCCAGCAGCCCTGCTCGTTCGACGAACATGCGGCCGTGATCGATGCGCTGCGCGACAGGGACGGCGCGCGCGCGCAGGCGCAAATGGCGCGGCACCTCGAACAGTGCGCATGCCGCATGCTCGCGCGCGCGCCGGCACGCTTCGACTTGCGCAGCGCCCTGGGCAAGGGGGCGCCGCCCGGGGGCGCGCCGGGCAGGCGCAAGCGGGAATAGCCAATTACACGGCAACCCGGACACGCCGGGCCGCAACCACATTCATCGCAACCGTACTCGTTACAGCCATTCAACCAGAAGAAGGAATACCCATGCGTTCTACCATCCGTTCGTCCCGCGTGTCCCGGCTCGCCGCCGGCCTGGCGCTGTGCATGCTCGCGCTGCCCGCCCTGGCCCAGGAGACGAAGATCAAGTTCCAGCTCGACTGGCGTTTCGAAGGCCCGGCGGCGCTGTTCCTCGTTGCGAAGAGCAAAGGCTACTTCGCGCAGGAAAAGCTCGATGTGACGATCGACGCCGGCAACGGCTCGGCCAACGCGGTCAACCGCGTCGCTTCGGGCACGTACGACATGGGCTTCGCGGACCTGGCCGCGCTGATGGAATTCACCGCCAACAACCCCACCGCGCCGGGCAAGCCGGTCGGCGTGATGATGGTCTATAACGATACGCCGGCCGCCATCCTGGCGCTGAAAAAATCCGGCATCAGGTCGCCGGCCGACCTGAAGGGCAAGAAGCTGGGCGCGCCCGTGTTCGACGCCGGCCGCCGTGCGTGGCCGATCCTGGCCAAGGCCAACGGACTCGATCCCGCCGGCTCGCCGTGGACCAGCATGGAACCGGCGCTGCGCGAGACCATGCTGGTCAAGGGCGACGTGGATGCGATCGCCGGCTTCTCGTTCACGTCGCTGCTCAACCTGAACGCGCGCGGCGTGAAGGACGCGGACGTGGTGATCCTGCCTTATCCGAACTACGGCGTGCGGCTGTATGGCAACGCCATCATCGCCTCGGACTCGCTGATCAAGCAGAAGCCGGAAGCGGTGAAAGGCTTCCTGCGCGCCTTCGCGAAAGCGACCAGGGACGTGATCGCCAACCCGGAAGCGGCGATCAAGGTGCTGAAGGAACGCGATGGCCTGATCGACGAAAAGCTGGAACTGCGCCGCCTGAAGCTGGCGATTGCCAGCGCGATCGCCACGCCGAGCGCGAAAGCCGAAGGCTTCGGCCAGGTCTCCGCGCCGCGCCTGTCGCTGATGGCGTCGCAGGTGTCGGATGCCTATGCCACGAAGACACGCGTCGATCCGAAGGCGATCTGGGTGTCGACACTGCTGCCTTCCGCGGCCGAACTGAACGTGTTCCCGAAATGAGCGCCGGGGCCGTGATCAACGCGCCGGCGGATTCGCCGGCGGCGACGCCTGACTTCGCGGGGAACGCCACGTCCACGACTTTCGTCGACTTCAACCAGGTATACCTGGCGTACGACAACTCCGACGCGTTCGCGGTGGAAGACATCACGCTGCAGACCAGGCCGGGAGAATTCATCGCCATCGTCGGCCCGTCCGGCTGCGGCAAGTCCACGTTCATGAAGCTGGCCACCGGCCTGAAGGCGCCCACGCGGGGCACCGTGCGCATCGACGGCCAGGCCGTGACCGGGCCGCTCAAGATCGTGGGCATGGCGTTCCAGGCACCCACGCTGCTGCCCTGGCGTACCACGCTGGAAAACGTGCTGCTGCCGCTGGAAATCGTCGAGCCCTACCGGAACACGTGGAAGAAGGATCGCGCGAAGTACGTGGAGCGCGCTCTGGCGCTGCTCAAGACCGTGGGCCTGGAAGGCTACGCGGACAAGTATCCGTGGGAGCTTTCCGGCGGCATGCAGCAGCGCGCATCGATCTGCCGGGCGCTGATCCATGAGCCGAAGATGCTGCTGCTGGACGAACCGTTCGGCGCGCTCGACGCATTCACCCGCGAGGAGCTGTGGTGCGTGCTGCGCGACCTGTGGACCGAACGCAAATTCAATGTGATCCTGGTAACGCACGACCTGCGCGAAGCGGCCTTCCTGGCCGACACGATCTATGTGATGAGCAAGCGCCCGGGCCGTATCGTGGCCCGGCGCGAAAACCCGCTGCCGCAGCCGCGCGACCTCGACACCACGTACACCGAGCCGTTCAGCGCGCTCGTGCACGAATTGCGCGAGCACATCGGCCGCGTGCGCAGCACCTGAACGGACCCGCAATGAACAACAAATCCCTCAAGACCTTCGCCCCGTGGGCGCTGCTGGTGGCGATCCTGCTGCTGTGGCAGGTCGTCTGCGGCGCGTTCTCGATCTCCGAGTTCATCTTTCCCAGCCCCTGGGCGATCGGCCAGTCGCTGGTCGAATACGCCGGCCCGATCGCCGGCCATGCCTGGCGCACCTTCTGGGTGACGATGACGGGCTTCGGCATCGCCGTCGCCGTCGGCGTCGCGCTCGGCGTGCTGATCGGCTCGTCGCCCGTCATGTACGCGGCCGCCTATCCCCTGATGACCGCCTTCAACGCCCTGCCGAAGGCGGCCTTCGTGCCGATCCTCGTCGTGTGGTTCGGCATCGGCGCCGGCCCGGCCATCCTCACCGCGTTCCTGATCTCGTTCTTCCCGATCATGGTCAACATCGCCACCGGCCTGGCCACGCTGGAACCGGAGCTGGAGGATGTGCTCCGGGTGCTGGGCGCACGCCGCCTGGACGTGCTGCTCAAGGTCGGCCTGCCGCGCTCGATGCCCTACTTCTTCGCGTCGCTGAAGGTGGCCATCACGCTGGCCTTCGTCGGCTCCACGGTGTCGGAAATGAACGCGGCCAACGAAGGCATCGGCTACCTGCTGGTGTCGGCGGGTTCGTCGATGAAGATGCCGCTGGCGTTCGCGGGCCTGGGCGTGATCGGCGCCATGGCGATGGCGATGTACGAGCTGTTCGCCGTGATCGAGAAACGCTCCACGGCCTGGGCGCACCGGGGCGGAACGGGGCGTTAAACCTCGCCATCGCACATTGCTCACCAGGTTGATTGCTTCCGTGTTGACACCGCCGGCCGCGCTGGCATCTACTGGCCGGAAGCAGTAAAAACAATACGGAGACAGGATGAGCGATATCGATGGCGGTTGCCCTGCGGCGCAGGGCCGGCCATGAAGCATGCCCTCTTCCGCCTGGCCGGCGGCTTCTGCGTGGCGCTGGCCTGCCTGTCGGTCTTCGACGCCGGCTGTGCCACGGCGGCGCCGGCGCAGCGCTACAAGAATCCGGTCATCCATGCCGACTACTCGGATCCGGACGTGATCCGGGCGGGCGACGACTACTTTCTCGTCGCATCCAGCTTCCATTTCTCGCCCGGCTTGCCGGTGCTGCAGTCGAAGGACCTGGTCCACTGGAGGATCGCCGGCCATGTCCTCGACAGCCTGCCGTTCCACCCGTCCTACGACATGGTGCCGCCGTACACGCTCGCCGACGGCATTTCAAAGCCGGTCGGAAGCGGCATGCGCTACGCCGGCGGCGTGTGGGCGCCGGCCATCCGCCAGCACGGCGGGCGCTTTTACGTCTACTGGGCCACGCCGGACGAAGGCATCTTCATGAGCTCCGCGCAGCACCCGGCGGGCCCGTGGTCGGCGCCCGTCACCGTGCTGGCGGGCGCGGGCTACGAAGACCCGTGCCCGTTCTGGGACGACGACGGCAAGGCATGGCTGGTGCATTCGAAGGTGGGCGCCGGCCCGATCATCCTTCACGCGATGAGCCTGGACGGCACCCGGCTGCTGGATGCGGGCAAGACGATCATCGAGGACAAGGTCAACCTGCCGGTGCTGGAAGGCCCGAAGGTCTACAAGCGCAACGGCTGGTACTACATCTTCGCGCCGATCGGCGGCGTGGGCACCGGCCCGCAGGCGGTATTGCGCGCCCGCTCGATCCATGGGCCCTATGAACATCGCACTGTGCTCAATCCGGGCAACGGCCTGAACGGTCCGCACCAGGGCGGCTATGTCGAAACGCCGTCCGGCGAAGGCTGGTTCGTCCACTTCAACAGCACCGGCGCGTTCGGCCGCATCGCGCACCTGCAACCCGTGGTCTGGGAGAACGACTGGCCGGTGATGGGCGACGGCGGCCTGCCCGTGCCGGAACATGCCGTGCCGCGCACCGCCGTCCGGTCTCCCGACTACCGCCTGCAGGACTCGGACGAGTTTTCCGATGGCACGCTCGGCCTGCAGTGGTCGTGGAACCATAACCCGGACGCGGCGCGGTGGAGCCTCGCCCAGCGCCCGGGCTTCCTGCGCATCGAAGGCAACAGGGCGCGCCACCTGGTCGGCGCGCGCAATACGTTGACGCAGATCCTGCAAGGACCGGCCGCCGAGATCACCACGCGCATCGAGCTGCAAGGCATGGCCGAGGCGCAGCGCGCCGGCCTCACCCTGTTCGGCGTGAAGGTGCCGTGGATCGGCATCGTGCGCGAAGGCGGCGCGAACTACCTGGCGTATGCGAACGCTGGCCAGGAAACGCGCGGCCCGCGGATCGACGGTAACTCGGTCGTGCTGCGCGCCAGCGTACGCACTGACCAGACCGTGCAGTTCTCCTACGCCCTGGGCGACAACGACGGATTCAGGGATTTGGGGCCCGTGACGGAACTGGCGAAATTCTCGTGGTGGAAAGGCAGCCGCCCGGCGGTGTTCACGTACATCCGTTCCGACGCCGACGAAGGCAAGGCGGACAGGCCGCCGGACACGATCCAGCGTAACTACATCGATGTGGACTGGTTCCGTGTCCGCATCCTCGAATGACGGGAGATGGCTGATGGTGGCAACGACGAATCCGCGGCGGCGCAGGCTGGCCCTGGCGATGGCCGGCGGCCTGTTCGGCACGGCCTTGCCGGCGGCGGCCATGGCGGCAAAGTGCGGCACGGCGCCGGCATGGGCCGATGCGCTGCGGCGCGACCTGGACAGGATGGCGGAAGAACTGACGCGCACGCTGCGCCCCTGGCCGGTACCGGACCAGGTGTTCGAACCGGAATCCTACGGCCTGGCGACAGGCGCGAAAGGCGCGCTGGCCACGCCGGCCATCCAGCGCGCCATCGACGCCTGCGCCGCCGCCGGCGGCGGCACTGTACGACTGGGCCGGGGCGATTACGTGAGCGGCACGATCGACCTACGCTCGGGCGTGATGCTGGAAATCGCCGAGGGCAGCCGCCTGCTGGCCAGCACCGACCTTGCCGATTATCCGGAACGCCGGGCGCGCCGGCCCACGGTCCAGGACAGCAACATGGGCATGAACCAGTCGCTGATCTTCGCCGAAGGCTGCGAGCGCGTGGGCCTGGCCGGCAAGGGCACGATCGACGGCCGCGGCACGAAGGACAATTTCCCGGGCGAGCAGACCACCGGGTCGACGCCGGGGCGGCCGTTCCTGATCCGCATGCTCGACTGCAAGAACGTGGTGATCAGCGGCCTGCGCATGCGCGATTCGCCGTGCTGGATGCAGAATTACCTGAACTGCGAAGACCTGATCGTGGACGGCATCCATGTCGAGAACCAGGTCAACCACAATAACGACGGTCTCGACATCGACGGCTGCGGGCGCGTGATCGTGCGCAACGTGTTCATCAACGCGGAAGACGACGGGTTGTGCTTCAAGGGCGCCAGCCAGCGCAACGGCGAAAACATCCTGATCGAGAATTGCGAGTTCTACAGCACCTGCAACGCGCTGAAGTTCGGCACCGATTCGCAGGGCGACTTCCGCAACGTGCTGGTGCGCAATGTGGTGCTGGGCGGGCCGTCCGACGCGATGCGCGCCGTGCGGCGGCGCAAGGCCGACGGCGGCATTTCATGGGAAACCGTCGACGGCGGCACGCTGGAACGCGTACTCGTGCACGACGTGCGCATCGTGCGCACGGAAAGCCCGCTGTTCCTGATCCTCGGCGACCGGGGCCGCGTGCGCCCGGAACAGAAGCGGCCGGGCCCGGGCACGCTGCGCCACATCGTGTATGACCGCATCACCGGCGAGGACAACGGCGTGCGCGGCTCGTTCTTCATCGGCATCCCGGAGCGCCGGATCGAGCATGTGCTCCTGCGCGACGTGCAGCTGGCGATGGCGCCGGCCGCCGGCCCGGCGCCCGATCCGGCGAAGATCCCGGACGGGCGCGGCCTGTACCCGGACCCGCACATGTTCGCTGCCGTGATGCCGGCCTACGGCCTGTGGGCGCGGGACGTGCGCCACCTGACGCTGCAGCGCGTGCGGTTCACCAGTGCCGGCAGGGATGCGCGGCGGGCGCTGATCGCGCCGATGGCCTGCACGCTCGCCTAGGGAAGCGCTGATTTATTGCTGGTGGATGAGATTAGTCTTGAAAAACGTGTCCAGCAAGACGCAAATGCCCTGTCATACCTGGGTATGGCAGGGCATTTGTGACGCAGCTGGGCGCGTTTTCTCATGGCTAAGATCGCCGCCATGAATAAATCAGCGGTTCCCTAGGGAAGTTCGGGCAAAGGAAACGGCTGCGCGGGCAGCCGTTTTTTCAATGAGGCTGCCTACAGCTTCACGTTCAGCGTGGCGAAGAAAGTACGTCCCAGCGGATCGTAGCTGGCCGACACCGAGTTGTTCGACGGCAGCTGCGTGGAACCCAGCACCGGCGGGTCCTTGTCGGTCACGTTGCGGATACCGGCAGTGAAGTTGACCGACTTCGAGAAGTCGTAGCCGGCCGTCAGGTCCAGGTACGTGTAGCCGCCGATCCGCGGATTGGTCAGCGAGTCGTACGCCGGCGGCGTCACGCCCTTGCGCAGCGGTACCAGGTAGGCATCGGTCGTCACGCTGCTGCTGAACCGCGCGCGGGCGGACAGCATCAGCTTGCCGGAATTGACCGTGACCCGCGCCGTGCCCTTCCACTTCGACACCGGCTGGCCGCAGGTGCCGCCCCAGGAGCCCACGCACTCGTTCGTCACGCCGGGAATATCCTGGATCGGCGTGAAGGTCAGTTCGTCGACGTATGTCCAGTTCGTGTCCAGGTTCCAGCGCGCGCCGTTGCCGAACAGGCCCCAGGCGGTCGGGAAGCCGTAGTGCACGGCCAGGTCCACGCCCTTCGTCCTGATGCCGCCGATATTGGCCGAGGTGGTCATCACGTAGGTGGGCGCGGCGATCTGGCCGGTGACCGGGTCGCGGTTGATCGCCCGGCAGTAGACGCTGTCCACGTTCTGGATCGTGTTGTAGCACAGGTCGAGCACCGACTGGATGCCGCCGCCACCCAGCGTGGAGATGGCGTTGTCCAGCGTGATTCTGTAGTAGTCGAGGCTCATCTGCAGGCCGCGCATGGCGGCCGGCGCGAACACGGCGCCGATGGTGGTGGTGTGCGACGTCTCCGCCTCCAGGTTCGGGTTGCCGCCGAGGACCTGGGTGAGGAACTGCGTGGGCTGCACCGATGGGTCGAACACCAGGCCGGCCGGCACGCCGGTGGCCTCGCACAACGCGCGCACGGCGGCGGTCTGCTGGCCGGATGGCGCCCGGCTCGAGCACGGGTCGATGGCGGTCGGGCCGTTGCGGCCCTGGCCGCCGTACAGTTCACCCACGTTCGGCGCCCGGATCGATTTCTGCTTCTGCACGCGGAACGTCAGGCTGTCCACCGGCGCCCATTCGGTGCCGATGGAACTGGTCCACACCTTGCCGACCGATTCCACGTCGTAGTCGGAATGGCGGAACGCGCCGCTCACGCTCAGGCTCTTCGCGAACGCCCGGTCCTTCAGCAGCGGCATGCGCGCCTCGCCATAGAATTCCTTGACGGTCGCTTCGCCTTCCGTGGCACGCGCCGCGTTCCAGCCGGACACGTCGCCCGACGACAGGAAGGCATCGGGCGTGTACTTGCTGTACGAATGGCGGCGCTCGAAACCGGCCGAGAAGTCCACCGGGCCCGAGGGCAGTTCGACGAGCTTGCCCGTGACGTTGCCGGCGACGACCTGCTGCTCGGCGACGATGTCGGAATTCGATGCGATCATGATCGCATCGCGCCCCGCGGCGCCGATGTTCTGGCCGAACGGGTTCAGTACCGGTGCCGCGCCGTTCTGCGACAGCAGCGCGTTCTGGAAGCGGCTGAGCGAGATCGAGCCGGCCTGGTACTGCGATTCGGTGGTGCGCGCGTTGGTATAGTACACATCGTATTTCAGGTCGCTCAGGTAGTTCTCCGAAACGCCCGGCAGGTCGCCGCGCAGCCCGATCGCGACGCGGTACACGGAGTGGTCGGTCTCGCCCACGCGGGTGCCCACGTCGGACAGGCGGCGGTTCAGGTTGACCAGCGCCAGGCCGTCGCCGGCCACCGTCGTCAGCGTCTGCGAGCCGTTCGTGGCGCGCAGCGTGCCCGTTTCGCGCAGGTCGAGCTGGCGCATCACTTCCTGCATCTGCGGGCTCAGGTACGGGTTGTTCGTGTTGACGAGGAAGTTGCCGCCGGCGCCGCTCGGGCCGATCTGCACCCGGGCGGTATTGCTGCTGTAGTGCATTTCCAGGTAGCCGGTGGCACGGTCGTTGAAGTCGTAGTGGGCGAACGCATTGCCCATCCAGCGCTTCTGCGGCGTGACCACATAGGACAGCGGGCCGAGATCGTAGCCGTCGTCCGGCGCCACATACGGCCGCACCGCCTTGCCGCTCGCGTCGAAGATGGCGCCCAGCGTGCCCATGCCCTGCAGGCCGGCGGCGCGCAGGGCCGCGTCCAGCGCCGGATTCGAACCCGGCGAGCCGATGACGGGCAGGTTGCCGATCCTCCCGTTGGGCACGGTGGACGAGCCGCTGTAGATCAGGCCGGGGCGGCCGCCGGCGGACAGGCACGTCTGCCCGCCCGGCACGGCCAGCGGCGTGCCGGGCCGGGTGGCCGACCATGAAGCGGCGGTCACGCACCCGTCGCCCAGCGACGGCAGCGAATAGCCACCCAGCTCGCCGCGCGTCATGCCTTCGCGGTTCAGGTAGTTCAGCGACAGCACCGCGTTGCCCCGGTTGTTGGCGAAGTTGCCGCCGACGGTCAGGTCGACACTGTTCGTGGGTGTGCGGGTCGGCTGGTCCCAGCTGCGCTGGGCATTGACTTCCACGCCTTCGAAGTTGTCGCGCAGGATGAAGTTGACCACGCCGGAGATCGCATCGGAACCGTACACGGCGGAAGAGCCGCCGGTCACGGTCTCGATGCGCCGCACCAGCGCCGCGGGAATGGCGTTGATATCGGTGGTGAAATCCGGGCCCGTGATCGCGAAGCGGCGGCCGTTCACCAGCACGAGGTTGCGGGTCGGGCCCAGGTTGCGCAAATTGAGCGTGGCCGTGCCGGAAGGCTGGCCTGCCTGCATGGTGTTGGCGGTGGGGCTGCTGAGCTGGCTGGCCGTGAACTGCGGCGTGTCCGTCAGCAGCGTTTCCAGGTTCTGCGTGCCGGTCACCTTCAGCTCCTGGGCGTCGAGCACCGTGACCGGTGTGGGCGCGAGGAAGCCGCGGTTCACCAGGCGCGTGCCGGTGATGACGACCTTGGTGTCTTCTTCCTTCGGCGCCTGCGCTTCCTGCGCGATGGCCACACCGCCCGTCGCCGCCGCGCCGGCAATGCCTGCCGCGATCCGAAACACGTCGAGGACCGCCGAAACCGATTGCTGTTGCCGGGTTTTCTTCCCGGTGCCGCGCTGTTGCTGTCGCATCGTGCATCCTTCGATCAAAGGTACCGCTTCTTGTTATACGTCTCCACTCACCCGTGCGATCCGCCGGCCGCCGATGTTTGCGCTCCCAGGCATGATCGGATCGATGGTATGAACGTTTTATCCGGGGAGTCAATTCCCGGATGATCAGGGAATTGATTAATGTCGCCGCGGTCATGAAGTTGCGCGTTCGACGCGCATTTCTTTCCGATTCGCGGAATCCGGTCATTGGCATCGTTTCGGGCGATCGCCGGCCTGATCGGGCGGACATGCGCCCGATCACCGCATGATCAGCGGTTGCAGCAAAGCGACACGGCATTCAATGCCAGTACCGGCGCCGGACATCGCGGTACTGTTCGATTGCCATCCCGTCGCCCAGGTCGATCGTGACAGCCCCCGACTCGTCACTGCGCACCGACCACACGCCACGCTTGCCATACCGGTCCATCACTTCTTTCTTCGGATGCCGGTACCGGTTCCGGTACCCCACCTGCAGCAGCGCGATTTCCGGTCGCACGGCATCGAGGAACGGTTCCGTCGACGACGTGCCGCTGCCGTGGTGCGGCACCAGCAGGATGTCGGAACGCAGGCCGGCGCCCGAGCGGGCCACGAGTTCAGCTTCCTGCCGCGCCTCGATATCGCCGGGGAGCAGCACCGTTCCGCCGGGAGAGACGATGCGCAGCGTGCAGCTGCGCCCATTGGTTTTCAGCGAAGCGTCGGCATAGCTGCCGGCTGTCGGATGGAGCATTTCGAAGCGCACGCCGTCCCATTCCCAGCGCTGGCCTGCAATGCACCGGCGATGCGCGGGCGCGGCCCGGGCGACCGGATGCCCGGGATCGAGCGACGAAAGCGACCAGCCGACCCGGATATCCCGCAGCACGGCCAGCGCGCCGCCGGCATGATCGGCGTCGCCATGGCTGACCACCATGCCGTCGAGCCGGCCGATGCCGCGGGCTCGCAGATAGGGAACGATCACGCGGCTTCCGGCATTCGCATCGCCACCGTACGAAGGTCCCGTGTCGTACAGCAGCCGGTGGCCGGCCGTCTCGACCAGCACCGCCATGCCCTGCCCCACGTCGAATGCCAGCACGCGCACGGTGCCGGGCGCCGGCGCATCGGGCTGCGCGGCCAGCAGCGGCACCCACGTGAAGGCGCCAAGCCACCGGGTGGGCCAGCCGCGCGGCGCCAGTAGCCAGGCGGTGCCGAACAGCGCCAGCGCGAACAGCCACCATGGCGGCACCGGCGCGTTCCACACCGCCAGCGGCGCAACGCTGAACCACTGCAGCAAGCCGGCCAGCCAGCGCATCAGCTCATGCGCCGCAACCAGCAACGGCGTCGCCAGCGGCTGGGGCAGCAGGCCGCCGGCCAGCGCGAAGGGCGTGACCAGCAGGCTGACCACGGGAATGGCGATGGCATTGGCGATGGGGCTGATGACGGACACCTGCGCGAACAGCAGCATCGTCAACGGCACCAGGCCGAGCGTGACGGCGTATTGCGTATTGACCGCCGCCTTCAACGTGACGGCCAGGCGCTGGCGGCGCGTCAGCGGTGCCGGGCGCCGGGCATCGGGATCGGGCGATCCGGGGTCGCCGGGATTCTTGTGCACCGCGGTGCGGCCGACCGACGCATACAGGATGACCGCCACGGCGGCGAACGACAGCCAGAAGCCCGGCCACATCACGGCCCATGGATCGAGCAGCACGACCAGCCCGGCGGCCAGCGCCAGCACATGCGACACGCACGCGATCCGGTCCAGCCACAGGGCCAGCGCCACCACGCACAGCATATAGAGCGTGCGCTGCGCCGGCACGCCGAAGCCGGCCAGCAGCACGTACGACAGCGCCGCCAGGATGCCCGCCAGCGCGCCGACCTTCTGTGCGGGCAGCAGCAGCGGCAACTGCGCATGGCGCAGGAACAGCGAGCGGCGCCACAGCGCCGACGCGGCCCAGGCAACCAGCCCGGCGATCATCGTGATGTGCAGCCCCGAGATCGAGACGAGGTGGCTGATGCCGGTGCGGTTGAACACCTGCCAGTCGCCTTGGTCGATGCCGCGCTGGTCGCCGACGACCAGCGCCACGATCACCGCGGCATACTCCCTGCCAGCCAGCGCCCGCCCGATCTTGTCGCGTAGCGCGTGGCGCATGCGCTCGACCACGTTACGCGGAGTGAAGACAAAGCCATCGAGACGCTCGTTAGGGCCTTCGCTGCGCACGTAGCCGGTCGCGCGGATGCCCTGTTCGAGCAGCCAAAGTTCATAGTCGAAGCCGTGGGGATTGGCGTTGCCGTGCGGCCGCTGAAGCCGCACCTTCAGCCGCCAGCGCTCGCCTGGCCGCAGGTCGGGTACCTGGTGGACTTCGCCGCGAAATCCCGAATACCATGACAGCGCGATGCGCGGCGGTACGTCGATGCCTTCGGCGTGCTCGACCGTGAAGAAGAAACGCGTGAACTGGCTGGCGCGGTTCGGCAGGTTGTCGACCGTGCCGGTGACGATGACGTCTCGGCCCTCGTCGGCCTTGGCCAGCGCCGGCGCCAGCGCGTGCGATGCCAGCAGTGCGGCCCAACAGAAACCCAGCGCCGCGCCGCATGTGGCGCCCGCCGCCACGCGCCACCCGCCGCGTGCCCGCCAGGCAAGCAGCGCGGCGACCACCGCGCATGCCATCAGGCAGGAACCGGGGTGCGAAGGCAGCGAGGCCTGCGTCTGCAGGAGCGCCGCACCGCCGACGAAGCCGAGGATCGAGCTGCGCATGCCACCTCACCGGAACAGGAAACCTTGCGGCCGGATGCCGCATGCCCGCGCGGGCGGGCGGCCGAGGCACTACGATAGGCGCGTCCACCGCCGTGGCCTTGAAGTTCGTCAAGGCCGGCCTCATGCGACCGCCGTGTCGATGCGCCCTGGCGGATGATCGGCGTTGCATATTGCCAAAAAACATATCGATGCTTCGACATGTTCTTTGACTTCGCGGGTACCTGACGCGATACTGGCGCCATGGTATCGGTACCATCGATCACCGGCGGACGCGGCGCAAGCTCGCCGATGACGGCACAAACAATCGGATGAAAGGGACAATGTATGAAGGCGGTGGGCAAGATGGCAATGCACCTGGTCATGGGCGCGGCGGCAATGGCGGCATTTGCGCCGGTTGGAGCGTCGGCGGCGGCGCTGGCACCAACTGCCGAATATTACGGCGACGCGCGCCCCGACGCCCCCGAACTGGCGGCACGCGGCCCGCTGCGGGTCGGCGTGCGCACGCAGGTCATCGAGCACGCCGGTCAGCTCGATATCCTGCGCGCCACCGCCGGCAATCCCGATCCGCGCTACACGCGCAAGCTGACGCTTGAAATATGGTATCCGGCCAGCCTGGCGCCCGGCGAGAAGGAACACACGGTCTACACCGACGTGCTGGGCTCGGGGCCGGGCAACCCGGCGCGGCCCAACACGCCGTTCCAGTTCACCGGGCGGGCCGCGCGCGATGCAAAACCGGCGCCGGCCACGGTGTCGTCATCCGGCTATCCGCTGGTCATCGTTTCGCATGGCTATCCCGGCTCGCGCCTCCAGATGAGCTACCTGACCGAGAACCTGGCATCGAAGGGATATATCGTGGTCGCCATCGACCATGCCGAATCCACGCGCGCCGACAAGGCCGGCTTCCCCAGCACGCTGCTGAACCGCCCGCTCGACGACCTGTTCGTGCTCGAAACAGTGGCCGGATGGTCGAAAGCCGGCAGCGGCCATTTCCTCGCCGGCCGGGTCGACACCGGAAACACCGCGCTGGTCGGCTACTCGATGGGTGGCTACGGCGCGCTCAACGCAGTGGGTGCCGGCATCAGCGAAGCGGCCGTCGCCTACGTTTCCGGCGGCGCCCTGGCGATCCACCAGCAGGGCAATCCGCGGTTCGACGCGCGGCGAGACCCGCGCATCAAGGCCGTCGTCGCCATCGCGCCGTGGGGCGGTGCCGGCAAGATTTGGGATGCCGCAGGGCTGGCCGGCATGCGCACGCCCACGCTCTTCATCGGCGGCGACCAGGACGATATCTCCGGCTACGAGGATGGCGTGCTGCGCCTTTTCCAGGGCGCCGTCAACGCCGACCGCTACCTGCTCACCTACCGGGGCGCGCGCCATAACACCGCGCCCAACTCGCCACCGCCGGCCGCGGCGGCAGCCGGCTTCGAGGATTTCATGGCCTATGCCGAACCGGTGTGGGACAGCCGGCGCATCAACAACATCAACCAGCACTTCATCACGGCATTCCTCGGCATTACGCTGAAGGGGCAGCCGCTGCAACCGTACCTGGACCTGCCGGCGCTACCCGCGGCCGGTACCGCGGGGCCGGATACCGCCGAGTGGAAGGGTTTTCGCAAGCGCGCGGCCGTTGGACTGCAATTGCGGCACCTGCCGGCGCAATAGCGCGGCTATGCGCCCGTCAATGCGCGCAGCCGCGGCATGACGGCGTGCGCGTTCGCCGTGGTGGCGGCCTGCAGTTCGTCCAGCGAAATACCCCGCAGCTGCGCCAGCACTTCCGCGATACCGGGCACCTGGTCCGGCGTGTTGACGCCGGGATGCACCCAGTGCGGAGCGATGTCCGGCGCATCGGTCTCCATGACGATCGACGATAGCGGCAGCTGCTCCGCCAGCCGGCGGATCTGCAGCGCACGGGTAAACGTGAGATTGCCGCCGAAGCCCAGCCTGAAGCCGATGTCGATGTAGCCTTGCGCCTGCTGGAAGCTGCCGTTGAACGCGTGGGCGATGCCGCCGGCCGGCGGGATCTGCCGCACGTGCTTCAACACCTGGTCCTGCGATTTGCGCACGTGGGTCAGCACCGGCAAGGCAAACTCGCGGGCGATCTTCAATTGTTCTCGGAAGAACAGCACCTGTTTTTCGCGCATCGCCGGTTCGCACAGCTCGGGAATGAAGAAATCCAGCCCGACTTCGCCGATGGCGACGAAGTTCGGGTCGTCCATCGCGGCAAGCACCGCCTCGCGCAGCGCGGCGAGATCGTCCTCGGTGGCGGCCGGCACGAAGATCGGGTGGATGCCCAGCGCATACGAGGCGTTGCCGGCGGCGGCGCCCAGCGACCGCACGGCTTCCCAGTTGCCGCGGTCGATGGCCGGGATGACGATCATGCCGACACCCTTGTCCAGGGCCCGTGCGGCAACGCCGAGCGAATCTCCGCCGAATTCCCGCGCATCGAGGTGGCAGTGCGTGTCGATCCACATGGCGTTACTCCTGGCGCAGGCCTTCGTCCGTGAGCCGCAGCACGCGGTCGCAGCGACGCGCCAGTTCCGGATCGTGGGTGACGATCACGAACGCCGTGCCCAGCGTGCGCGACAGCTCCAGCATCAGGTCGAAGATCTGCTCGGCCGTGCCGTGATCGAGGTTGCCGGTCGGCTCGTCGGCCAGCACGCAGGCCGGTTGCGTGACCAGGGCCCTGGCCAGCGCCACGCGCTGCCGTTCGCCGCCGGACAGCTCGCCCGGCACGTGCGTGACACGCCTGGCCAGGTTCACGCGGGCCAGCATCGCCTGCGCCTGTTCCTGCGCCGATGCGCGCTTGACCCGGCGGATCATCAGCGGCATCGCCACGTTGTCCAGCGCCGAGAATTCCGGCAGCAGGTGGTGGAACTGGTAGACGAAGCCCAGCGCCGCGTTGCGCAGGTCGCCGCGCGCCGCTTCGGACAGCGTGGCGAAATCCTTGCCCTGCAGCGTCACATTGCCGGTGGTGGGCGTGTCGAGGCCACCGAGCAGGTGCAGCAGCGTGGACTTGCCGGAGCCGGACGCGCCGATGATCGCCACGCGCTCGCCGCGGTGCACTTCGAAGTCGATGCCCTTCAATACCGGCACGGAATAGCTGCCCTGCGTGAAGGTCTTGCCGAGGTTGCGGCAGGACAGTACCAGGGAATCGCCCGTGGCGGATCGTCCACCGGCAAGTTCCGGGGCGTTGCCGCCCTGATCGTGTTCACTCATAGCGCAATGCCTCGGCAGGTTTCACGCGCGAAGCCCAGCGGCTCGGGTACACGGTGGCCAGGAAGGCCAGCAGCACGGAGATCACGCCGATCTTCGTCACGTCCGGCCAGCGCATGTCCGACGGCACGGTGGTGATGTAATAGATTTCCTTCGACAAGAACTGCACTCCCATTAAATGTTCGATAAACGGCACGATCACATCGATGTTCAGCGCCACCAGCACGCCGCCGCCCACGCCCAGCGCGGTGCCCATCAGGCCCACCAGCGCGCCCTGGATGACGAAGATCTTCATGATCGAGTTCGGCGACGCGCCGAGCGTGCGCAGGATCGCGATGTCCGGCTGCTTGTCGGTCACCGTCATCACCAGCGTGGACACCAGGTTGAACGCGGCCACGGCGACGATCAGCGTGAGGATGATGAACATCATGCGCTTTTCCGTCTGCACGGCGGCGAACCAGTTGGCGTTCAGCTTCGACCAGTCGCGCACTTCAAGGTTGGCCGGCATGATCTTCTTCAGCTCCCCGGCCACCTCCGGCGCCCGGTGCATGTCCGCCAGCCGCAGGCGCAGGCCGGAAGGCGCCGCCATCCGCAGCATGCGCTGGGCATCCTGCAGGTGGATGAACGCCATGCCCGCGTCGAATTCCTGGTGCTGCGCGGAGAAGATGCCCACCACCGTGAACGAACGCATGCGCGGCACCAGCCCGGCCGGCGTCACTGTCCCCTGCGGCAGCACCATCGTCACCTTTTCGCCGATGCCGGCGTTCAGCGAGCGGGCCAGGTCGATGCCCAGCACGATATTGAATTCGCCGGGCCGCAGCGCGTCGAAGCTGCCCATCTTCACCTGTTTCGCCACGCTCGATACGGCCGGCTCCTGCTCCGGCAACACGCCGCGCACCATCGCAGGCCGCAGCGCGTCGTTGCCGTGCATCAGGCCCGCCTGCGTTTCGGAGAACGGCGCGGCGCCTTTCACCTCGGGATGGCGCAGCGCGTTTTTCGCCTGCTGCTGCCAGTCGGGCATGCCGCCCGCCCTGTCGAAGACTTCCACGTGGGCCAGCACGGAGAGCATCCGGTCCGTCACGTCCTTCTGGAAACCGTTCATCACCGACAGGATGATGATCAGCGCGCCCACGCCCAGCGCGATGCCGGCCATCGAGATCAGCGAGATGAACGAGATGAAGCGGTTGCGGCCGCCGCGCTTGCCGGCACGGGTATAACGCAGCCCGACCAGCCATTCATAAGGAAGATTTTTCAGGAAGCTCATCGCTCACCATTCGAAAAGGGAGCCGGAGTTTGCCACAGATTCGCGTTATTCAAAGTCGTATTATTCATAACGCAATGCCTCCGCGGGCTTGACGCGCGCCGCCCA
This sequence comes from Pseudoduganella dura, assembly GCF_009727155.1. Taxonomy (NCBI): domain Bacteria; kingdom Pseudomonadati; phylum Pseudomonadota; class Betaproteobacteria; order Burkholderiales; family Oxalobacteraceae; genus Pseudoduganella; species Pseudoduganella dura. Next base: position 6,715,189 of record NZ_WNWM01000002.1, read on the forward strand.
CCAGCTGGGATACAGCGTGGCCAGGAACGCCAGGCCCACGGCGGTGCCGCCGATCGCGGCGACGTCGGTCCAGCGCAGGTCGGACGGCACGGCGCTGATGAAGTAGATGTCCTTGGAGAGGAACTTCATGCCCAGCACCGTTTCGATGGCCGGCACGATCACGCCCACGTTCATCGCGATCAATACGCCGCCGGCCACGCCGAGCGCGGTGCCGATCACGCCCACCAGCGCGCCCTGCACCATGAAGATCTTCATGATCGAGCGCGGCGACGCGCCCAGCGTGCGCAGGATGGCGATGTCGGCCTGCTTGTCGGTGACCGTCATGACCAGCGTGGCTACCAGGTTGAACGCGGCCACGGCGATGATCAGCGTGAGGATGATGAACATCATGCGCTTCTGCGTCTGCACGGCGGCGAACCAGTTCACGTTGAGCTTCGACCAGTCGCGCACCAGCAGGTCGCCCGGCATCGACTGCTTGAGCTGGAAGGCCACCCGGGGCGCCTGGTCCATGTCCTCGATCTTCAGGCGCAGGCCGTACGGGCCCGCGAGGTTCAGCAGCTGCTGGCCGTCCGCCAGGTGGACGTACGCCAGCGAGGAATCGAATTCGTTGTGGCCGGCCTCGAAGATGCCGACCACGGTGAACGTGCGCATCGTGGGCGCGCCGCCGGCGATGCCGCCCTCGGTCAGCGCCATCGACACCCGGCCGCCCACTTTCACTTCCAGCGCCTTCGCCAGCTCGATGCCGAGCACGATGCCCTTTTCTCCGGCGCGCAGGCCCGCCAGGCTGCCCTGCTTGACCTGGCGCGGCACGTCGGAGACCTTGCCTTCTTCCTCGGGGAGGATGCCGCGCACGACGGCCGGGCGCAGCACGTCGCCGCCATGCGCCAGCAGCGCCTGCAGCTCCACGAACGGCGCCGCGCCCTTGACCTCGGGGTTGGCGAAGGCGTTGCGCGCGGTGGCGCGCCAGTCCTTCATCGGGCCGCCCATTTCGTAGATCTCGATGTGCCCCAGCACCGACAGCATCCGCGCCGTCACTTCCTTCTGGAAGCCGTTGTAGACCGACAGGACGATGATCAGCGCCGCCACGCCCAGGCCGATTCCCGCCATCGAGATCGCGGAAATGAACGAGATGAAGCTGTTGCGGCCGCTGCGCTTGCCGGCGCGCGTGTAGCGCAGGCCGACCAGCCATTCGAACGGCATCTTGTGCATGAAACTCATGTAAGGAAAAGGCCAATGGTGCAAAGACCGCAGTTTGCCATATAAACAGCATTGCCGGGCTTACTGCTGAGCACGCGGCACCGGCCGCGCGGCGCCGCGGGGACTTGCAATCGACTTGCAAGATATAATGACGCATGCCTTCCACGACCCTCGTTTTACCTTTCGGCCTGCCGCCCGCCGAAATGGCGCCGGACCTGATTCGCTCCCTGCAGGCCCCCGCCCTGGCGACTTTACTTTCTCGCAACAGCAAGCGCACGCACCACGGGTTCGAGCAGGATTCGCGGCTGCTGCCGCACGAGGCCTGGCTGGCCCATGCGCTCGCGCTGGCCGGTGATCCAGCCAATGCGCCGGCCGCGCCGTTCGCACCGGCCGTGATGCGCGGGCTGGGGCTGGCGCCCGATGGCGGCCACTGGTTCATTTTCCATCCCGTACACCTGGTGGTCGGCACGCACCTGATGATGCCGGACCTGCGCGGCCTGCGCATCGCCGACGCCGACTCGCGCGCGCTGTTCCAGGCGGCCCTGCCGTTGTTCGGGGAACTGGGCAAGACGCTGGTCTACGGCGACGCCCACACGTGGTTCCTGCGCGCGGACGACTGGGCGGACCTGGCGACGGCGTCGCCGGACGCGGCCACCGGCGACAACCTGCATGCGTGGCTGCCCGCCGGCGCCGCGGCGCGCGATTTCCGCCGCCTGCTCAACGAAGTGCAGATGCTGTGGCACACGCATCCGGTCAACGAGGGCCGCAAGCAGGCGGTGAACTCGTTCTGGCTGTGGGCCGGCGGCCCGGCGGCGCAGCCGCGGCCGGAAGCGGCGCTGGCCACGGCCGCCGCCCCTGCCTGGCTCAATGCGCTCGCCACGCCCGAACTGCGCGACGCCACGGCGGTCCAATGGCTGGCGTCGCGCGATCCGCGGCGCACCGCGCTGCTGGGCCACCTGGCCGGCGCCAGCCTGGCCGAAGACTGGTCGACCTGGCTGCAGCTGATGGGGCAGCTCGAAGACCAGTGGTTCGCGCCGCTGCTGGGCGCGCTGCGCGCGGGCCAGGTGGCCGACGTGCACCTGGTGCTGACCAATCGCCTCGGCTGGATCGAGAGCACGGCGACCAGGATGTCGCTGAACAAGTTCTGGCGCACCGAAAACCTGAAGAACCTGCTCACGCCCGCCCGAGCGGGCTGACGGATCAGGCAGACGAATCAAGCTGAAAATCAAGCTGAAGGACAAGTAGAACCCATGACCCGCATCGCCACCCGCCCCTGTCCGTTCCGCGAATCGGAAATGCTGCGCCAGGGAGGGATCCACCCCGTGCTGGCGCGCCTGTTCGCCGCCCGCGGGCTGACCGATCCGAAAGACCTGTCGTCCGAACTGTCGGCGCTGATCCTGCCTTCGGGCCTGCTGCACATCGATGCCGCGGCCGTGTTCCTGGCCGATGCCATCGCCGCGCAGAAGCGCATGGTGATCGTGGCCGACTACGACTGCGACGGCGCCACCGCCTGCGCCGTCGCGCTGCGCGGCCTGCGCGCGATGGGCGCGAATGTCGACTTCATCGTGCCCAACCGTTTCGAGTACGGCTATGGCCTCACGCCGGAGATCGTGGCGCTGACGGCGCGCGAAAAATCGCCGGACATCATCATCACCGTCGACAACGGCATCGCCAGCATCGATGGCGTGGAAGAGGCGAAGCGCCGCGGCATCGAAGTCGTGGTGACCGACCACCACCTGCCGGGCGACACGCTGCCCGATGCGCGCGTGATCGTCAACCCGAACCAGCCGGCGTGCGGCTTCCCGTCGAAGAACCTGGCCGGCGTGGGCGTGGTGTTCTACGTGCTGCTGGCGTTGCGCGCCGAACTGCGCCGGCGCGGCGTGTTCGACGCGCAGACCCAGCCCAAGCTCGACTCGCTGCTGGACCTGGTGGCGCTCGGCACGGTGGCCGACGTGGTGAAACTGGACACCAACAACCGCATCCTCGTGGCGCAGGGCCTGAAACGGATGCGCGCCGGCCGCATGCATGCCGGCGTGGCGGCGCTGTTCCGCGTGGCTGGCCGCCAGGCATGCAGCGCCACGCCGTTCGACCTGGGCTTTGCGCTCGGCCCGCGCCTGAACGCGGCCGGCCGCCTGGAAGACATGTCGCTGGGCATCGAATGCCTGGTCACGGACGATGAAGGCCGCGCCTGGCAACTGGCCCAGCAGCTCAACGAGATCAACCTGAAGCGCCGCGAGATCGAAGCCGAGATGCAGGACACGGCGCTGCTGCACCTGGACGATTTCCAGCCGTCGCACAGCTCCACCATCAGCGTGTTCGACGATACCTGGCACCAGGGGGTGATCGGCATCGTGGCCTCGCGGCTGAAGGAAAAGTTCTACCGGCCCACGATCACGTTCGCGCCGGCCGGCGACGGCTGGATCAAGGGTTCCGGCCGCTCGATCGCCGGCTTCCACATGCGCGATGCGCTCGACCTCGTGTCGAAACGGGCGCCGAGCCTGATCGACAAGTTCGGCGGCCACGCGATGGCGGCCGGGCTGTCGATCCGCGCCGATGCGTTCGACGCGTTTTCGCAGGCGTTCGAGGCGGTGGGCCAGGCGTGGCTGTCCGAGCACCAGCTCGAGCGCGTGATCGAGACGGACGGGCCGCTGGAAGATGCCTACTTCACCACGCAGTTCATCGAACTGATGGACGGCATCGTGTGGGGCCAGGGCTTCGCGCCCCCCGTGTTCTGCGACGAATTCCGCGTGATCAGCCAGCGCATCCTGAAGGACCGGCACCTGAAACTGCTGCTCGAACGCAATGGCGCGCGCTACGATGCGATCTGGTTCGGCCGCACGGATGCGCTGGGCGACCGTGCCCGCGTGGCCTTCCGGCTCGATGCGAACGAGTACAACGGCACCACGCGGGTGCAGCTGATGGTGGAGCACGCCGAGCCGGCATAGCCGGACCGCCTGCCGGAGCGGGGATGCGCGCATGCTGTCGCACCCGCTTGCAGGCACTCCGAAAACGGAGTATAAAGACTCCAGATATGGAGGCCCTATGCATTCGTCCCACGCCCATCCGCAGCCGTTTCCCTATGTTTACCCCAGGTCGCGCTATGAACCGGCCACCCCGGTCGACCTCAATGCCCGCGAAGAGCGGGAGCGCCTGTCCCAGTCGGCCCTGAAAGGGTTCTACAAGCTCGTTGCCGCCTGGAATCTGCGTGAGGAAGACGCCCGCGAACTGCTGGGCGGCCTGCCCAGCAGCACATTCTACGACTGGAAGCGCAATCCCGACCGCGTGCTCGAAGTCGACCGCATCACCCGCATTTCCTACCTTCTCGGCATCTACAAATCCCTGCACATCCTCTACGGCGACAAGCTCGCCGATGAATGGATCACCTTGCCCAACAAGAACGCCATCTTCAAAGGGAGCACGCCGCTGGCTTACATGCTGGCGGGCGGCCTGCTGGCGATGCAGACCGTGCGCAAGCTGGTCGATGCGCGCCGCGGGGGCCTGTAATTGCCGCCCGTGCCCGTGCCGGCCCTTCTCGTGCCGCCGTTCCGCGCGCTGCGGCAGTTCGATACCTGTCGCCTGATCCCCTCCCGCTTTGCCGATCTCGACGATTCGGTGCTGGCGCCGCTGGCCGACAGCGACGCCGAACTGGCCGACCTGTTCGACCTCGATAACGCCACCAACGCCCGCCTGCTCGCCGAGCACGGCGGCGCGCCCGGCATCGGCATCGACGAATTGCTGTTCCACGTACCGAACTTTCGCATCGTCAACGCCGCGTTCACGTACCCGCGCCCTGAAGGCAGCCGGTTCAACGATGGCGAACGGGGCGCCTGGTACTGCGCGTTCGATGCCGAGACGGCACTGGCCGAAGTGATTTTCCATAAGACGGTCGAGTACGCGGAGATCGGCCGCTTCGACGACAGTGTCAGCTACCAGGCGATGCTGGCCGATTTCACGGCCCCGTTCCACGATATTCGCGAGCAGCCCGAATTCGACGCCTGCCTGGCGCCCGACAGCTACGAAACCTCGCAACTGCTGGCCGAACGGCTGCTGGCCGCCGGCTCCACCGGCATCATCTACCCCAGCGTGCGGCACGCCAGCGGCACCAATCTCGCCTGCTTCCGGCCGGCGCTGGTCGGCAACGTTCGCAAAGGCCAGGTGTATCGGTTAACATGGCAGGGCAGCCCGACACCGGCTGTCGAACCCCGATCCATGTAGATATTGAACAGCAATGCAACTCAATCCTGATAAAGATACCGAACTGCGCCAGAAGGTCAACCGCGAGACCGCGCGCCTGCCGTGGAGCGAACTGACGCGCCACTTCGCCTCGGGCAACGTGGTGTGGATCGCGGACGAGCTCGATCTCGTGGAAGTGGCCGTGCGCATCGCCCACGACGACAAGGCCAGCGTGGGCCAGTGGATGGCCGCCGGCCAGATCGCCAAGGTTTCGGACCGGCAGGCGCAGGAATGGCTGGAAACCGATGCCTTGCTGTGGGCCAGCGTGGTGAGCCCGTTCATCCTCGTGCAGCAGCAGAAGAAACTGCACTGATACCGCAGCATTGACCCGGAGGGCGATCCCGATGCTGGCAGCACTCGATGCCCACCTGGCGGACGCCCGCCCCCGCCCGCTGCGGCCGGTCCACCGCCCGCTCGTCGAATTGCTCTACTTCGGCATCAAGGAAGCCCGGGCGTGCCTGTTTGCCGGCCTGTTTTTCCTGGCGATGTTCTGCGTGCCCCGCGCCGGGCTGTTCGGCATTCCCCGCTACGATGTGCTGCTGGCCGTGGCCCTGGGCATCCAGGCGTGGATGCTCGCCGCCCGCCTGGAAACGTGGGACGAAGTGAAAGCCGTCGGCCTGTTCCACGCGGTCGGCTTCGCGCTCGAAGTATTCAAGACGCACGTCGGCTCGTGGAGCTACCCGGACGCGGGCTACACCAAGCTGTTCGGCGTGCCGCTGTTCTCCGGCTTCATGTACGCGGCGATCGGCAGCTACATCATCCAGGCCTGGCGCCTGCTCGACCTGCGCATCCGCCACCATCCGCCGCACCCGATGGCGGCCGCGATCGCCGTCCTGATCTACGTGAATTTCTACACGCACCATTACATCGGCGACTACCGCTGGTACCTGGCCGCCTGCGCGCTGGGCCTGTATGCGCGCACCACGGTGATCTTCCGCCCGCTGGACCGCGACCGCCGCATGCCGCTGCTGCTGGGCTTCGTGCTGACCGGCTTCTTCATCTGGCTGGCCGAGAACCTCGGCACGCTGATGGGCGTGTGGCGCTACCCGAACCAGCTGGGCGCCTGGTCGGTCGTACACGTCAGCAAATGGAGCGCCTGGTCCCTGCTGGTGATCATGACGTTCACGATCGTGGCCAATCTGAAGCACGTGAAAGCGCGGGTGCACGTGCCGGCATAGCAGGATCCTGGACAGCCGCCTGTTCAGGGACAACGATTCAGAGGCAACGATTCACGGGCCGGCCTGGTGTTTCAGCGCATGCGCGGCCTCTTTCAGCAGTGCGTTGGCCTGCTCGCCATCGCCCCGGCGACGCGCCAGTTCCGCAAGCTGCTGCAGCGCGGCCGGATGGCCAAGGCCGGCGGCACGCTCGAGCCAGGCGCGCGCCGCCACCAGGTCGACGGCACCGCCCTCGCCTTCGGCCTGCAGGTTCGCCAGCACGAACATCGCCTCCGGGATGCCGCCCGACGCGGCCTGTTCGAGCCAGCGGCGGGCGGCGGCGCTGTCGGGGGCGGTGCCCTTGCCGTTGCGGACCATCAGCCCGGCCCGGTAGGCGGCATCGGCATCGCCTTCGCGGGCGGCGGCACTGAAAGCGGCCAGGGCCGGCGGCCAGCCCGACGCCGGGCCATGCAGCGCCAGCCGCGCCGCGGCCAGATCGGCGGCCAGGTCGGTCGCGAACGACGGCGCAGCGGCGAACAGGATGCCCGCCAGCGCGAACGCATGGCGCTTCATCGCGCCAGGTCGATCGCGTACAGCGCGAAACCCTTGCCGCCGCCGTCGTCGCCGCGCAGTTCGCGCACGTTCGCCAGCCCGGCCTCGCGCGCCAGCGCTTCCTTGCCCGGCGCGGCACGGAACACCACCGGCCCCTTCGTCGTCACCGGCGCGAAACGCCAGCTGCGGCTGGCGCCGTTGGCCGCGCGGGTCAGCTGCCCCTGCCTGCGGATGTATTCGATCAGCACATCGCGGTTGTTGTCCGGCGCGGCCACGACGGTGCTGCTGCCGTCCAGGCCCGGGAACGCCCCGCCGCCGCTGGCGCGGTAGTTATTGGTCGCGACGAGGAATTCCTGCGCGGGATCGAGCGCGGCGCCGCGGAACCGCAGGTTCCGGATCCGCTTGCCGGGTGGCTGCGTGATGTCGATCTCGTAGCGCAGCTCGTCGCTGGAGGGCACGTCGAAGTTATAGCCGGGGAAGCCGGCATTCACGAGTTCCTGCGGCTCCGCGCGCCGCGGATCGATCGTGTTGAAGCGCCCCGCCGCCTTTTCCAGCCACGCCTTCAGGCCGGCGCCGCTGACCTTCACGCCGTACAGCGCGTTCGGATACAGGTACAGGTCGGCGGCATTGTTCAGCGCGATGCCGCCGGCCTGCACGTCCGTGTAGTCGGTCACGCCGGCCGACCCCGTCTTGAACGGCGACGAAACGGACAACACTGGCAATTGCGCATAGTGCGGCAGGTTCGCCTTCACGTAATCGCGCAGGTAGGCCGCCTGCGCCTGGTTGACGACCTGGATCGCGCTGACGTCGCCCACGTCCGCGAAGTACGTGGACATGCGGAAAGCGGTCTTGCCGATCGCCGTTTTCACGTAACGGATCGTCGCCTCGTGCTCGGCCCGGACCAGCGGCGCGATGGCCGGGTCGCCTGGCACGATGTCGGGCCCGGCCTGGATCGGCCGTGCTTCGACCGCGGTGCGCGTCTTGTCGACCACCCAGGCCTTGCCGTTCCACGCCAGCGAAAGGCCGATCACGCCCAGGTGCTTGCCCCACAGGCCCGCCATCACGGTGGGCACGCCGTGCACCAGGCCTTTCGCCTTGTCCACGCCCGGCAGGTCGAACTGCGGCACGGCACTCGCCGCGTTCGGGAACACCTGGTGCGAATGGCCGATCAGCATCGCGTCGATGCCCGGCACCTGGGCAAGGTGCCAGCTGCCGTTCTCCATCGTCGGCGAGTAAGGGGCGGCATCGAGGCCGCCGTGCGAGATCGCCACCACGAGGTCGGCCCCCCTGGCGCGCATTTCCGGCACGTAGCGCTGCGCCGTTTCGCGCACGCCTTCCGTGGTGACCTTGCCTTCGAGCCAGCGCTTGTCCCATATGAGGATGGTCGGCGGCGTGAAACCGATGATGCCCACGCGCAGCGTCACCGGCACCTGCCGGCCATCCGGCGCGGTCGCGGTGATGCGCTTGTCGATGATCGCGTACGGCGCGAACAGGGGCCGGCCCGACTTCGCGCTGAGCACGTTCGCCAGCACCTGCGGGAACTTCGGCCCGGCGCACCGCTTTGCCGCGTCGACGCCTTCGACATCGAAGCGGCTGCCCGATACCTGGTTCAGGAAAGCGAGGCCGTAATTAAAATCGTGGTTGCCGATGCCGGTGCCGTCGTAGCCCAGCGCGTTGAACGCCTTGTACATCGCCAGCGTTTCGCCGCAATCGAGCGGCTGCACGACCGCCTGGTAGTCCGACAGCGCGGTACCCTGGATCGTGTCGCCGTTATCGAGCAGCACATTGTTCGGGAACTGGGCGCGGGCCCGCGCGATCAGCGTGGCGGTGCGTTCCAGGCCCAGCGACGGTTCGGGGGCGAGCTTGTAATAGTCGTAGCTGACGACATTGCCGTGCAGGTCGGTCGTTTCAAGCACGGCAAACGAGGCCTGCGTGCCGGCCGGGATAGCCTGGGGACGGGCGTGCGGATCAGCTTGAGAAACAGCTTGAGAATCAGCTTGAGAATCGGCGCCAGGCAACGCGGCGCAGCCGGCCAGCAATACCGGCAGGCAGATCAGGACTGGAGTTTTCATGAACGGGCAACGGGACGAAGACGCGCCATCATACGCAACACCCTGCCCTTCGGACAACACCTTGGAAGCCTGCAGGGGCAATGCATCGGGCCGATAGGCCGGTACGGCACACAGGGACCGCGGATGATCCTGGCGATTGTATTTTTAGTAATATCATGTCTCGATTGACCGGTTCCCGATATCGCCTTTCATCAGATACTGCAACCCGCAATGAAAATCCCCGATCGACTCAGCACAGCCGCCGGCCGCGCGGTGATCGCCGCCGTGCTGGCGGCGCTCGTCCCGCCCCACGGTACCGCGCGGGCGCAGGCCGTGCCGGTGGCGGTGAACCAGCCGGCCACGGTGTCGGCCCCGGTGGTGCCGGGCGCGACGGCGCTCGAGCTCCCGTTTGCCGTGGCCGGCGCCGACGGTGTGCGCATCGAGCTGATCGTGCCGGTCGACGGCGCCACGATGACACTGGTCGATCCGGCCGGCAACGTGGCCGTGGCACCCGGCGACCGGCGCGTGACATTCCGCCCCGGCGCGCGGAACACACCGCCGCTGCCGGGCGGCGTGTTCGAGGTCGCCGAACTGCCGGACCCGGCGGATGGCACATGGACGATCCGCCTGGTCTTCCCCGCCGCCGTGCAAAAAACCGTGGCGCTGGGCACGATCTTCGCGCGCTCGCGTTATGCGGTCGGCGTGACGGTGGAGCGCGACACGCTGCTCGTCGGCGAAGATGTGTCGCTGGGCCTGCTGGTGCTCGACGACGGCCAGCCGATCACCGGGCTGTTCCCGACCATCGCGGTCGCCGGCGGCGCGCCGCGGCGGGCTGCCGACGATGGCCGGGGCGGCGATGGCAAAGCCGGTGACGGCGTGTACAGCATCGATCACACGTTCACGGCGCCGGGCGGCTACACGGTAACCGGCAAGGTGCAGTTCGCCACGCCGAAAGGCACGATCCGCCGCACCGCGGCCGCGCAGGTGAAGGCCGTGGCGCCGCTGCTGGACAATGCCCGCATCGCACTCGCCACCCGGCAAGGAGCCGACGGCTGCGTGGCCGCGCTGCAGGTGGACTTCGACTTCAACGTGCGCAAGGCGGCACGCTATGCCACGCTGATCCGGCTGACGGCGCCGAACGGCAAGTCGATCGACGTGCGCAAGTCGGCCGACTTCGGCGTCGGCACCGGCACGGCCACGGCCGCATACAAGGCCGCCGACATCCGCCGCAGGCTGGGCGTGGACGGCCCCTACTCCGTGGCGCTGGTCGACGCGCTGGAACTGGGCGAGGACGCATTCACGCTGGCCTACCGCAAGCGCGCCGCGGGCACGTTCGACGCCAGCCTCGCGCAGCTGTGCGCCGATGCGATCGCGCGGCAGCCGCGATGACGTGCCGTCGCCATATGCCCGCCCGGGCTGCCGTCATCACGGCGATTTACTTCCTGCTCGCCATCGGCGCGGTCCGGGCGTTCGCGCTCGGGCTGCCCGGCTGGCTCGAAACGGCACTGTCGGCACTGGCGGCGCCGGCCGTCATCCTGCTGCTAGCGTGGAATCCACTGCTGGCGCCGTTGGGCCTTACCGCCGGGGAAGCGGTGGTCGCGCCCACCCTGCTGCCCTGCCTGGCAATCGTCGCCCTGTATGCGGCGGTGGTGTGGGCGGTGGCGCGCGCGCTGCAGCGTCGCGGACCGCCGAAATGACTCAATTCGATCGATTGCAAGGTAACTGAACAATCGAGAGCACCCCATGATAAGGTTATCGATAAGACACGGCCTGTTGCGGTTTGTCGACAAACAATATCAACCAATGGGGCAACACGATGATACTGAAACGAATCCTGGGCACCGCCGCCGCCGCAGCGACACTCCTGTGGACCTGCGCGGCGAACGCGACACTGTACAATTTCACCCTCGGTGGCGACTACTCGGCGACCTGGCAGCTCGACTCCCACAGGACCCCGGACCTGATCATTCCCGGCCTGGGCTTCACCTATGCCGACGTGGTCGGCACGTACGCGAACGCGGTCGGCGATCTGGCCGATGTCAGCTTCTTCCATGGCGGATTCGGCGGCGGCCTGAGCCTCGAGGATTATTACGGCGGCACGTACCTGGTGGTTACCGACGGCCCGCAGATCTACAGCGGTACCGAGGACAGCCCGGTATATGTCGCCGGCAGCTGGACCCTGAGTGAATACCAGAGCACGGGCAGCTATACGCTGACCGTCTCGGCAGTGCCGGAACCGGCAACGTACGGCATGCTGCTTGCCGGCGTGGGCCTGGTCGGCATCACGCTGCGCCGCCGGCGTTCCAGCTGATCCGGCTCGTCAATATCCGACCCGATCCGCGTAGCCGAAAATCCGCGTGCCGTAATCCCCGCCCCACTGGTACGTGTACCGGCTCTCGGCCCCGATCTTCATGATGTCGTACTGCTTGCCCACGCCGGGCGGACGATCGGTCGGCAGGCGGCCGCTGAAGAAGCCCCTGTCGGTGGCCAGGTCATAGAAGCGGTACCAGGCGGTGACGCCGGGCCGGTGGACGAAGGGATTCGCACACGCCGGCCGCGTGGCGGCGGGATCGAATGCCGTGTCTTTCATCTGCACCGCACCGCGCCGGTACCATGCGATGCCGGACCTGGCCGCGCCGGCCACCGCCGGCGTCTGCGGCCGGCTCATCAGGAATGCGATGATCAACACGGATTCCTGGCCGCTTTTCGATGGCAATTCGTACGACCGCCCCGTTGCGGGCGCGTAGGTGACCGGATCGTGCTGGGCGCACCAGACCGTCTTGACGCCATCCTGCACGATCTGGGCTTTCAGGATGAAGTCGACCGCCCTGTCGATCGCCGCATGCATGCGTTCGCGCTGCGCCGTCGTGAAAAAATCGCCGGCGAACGGTGCTTTTCGACCGGCAGCGTCGTCGAGCAGTTTCAGCACGCGGATCATCGCGTTGTCGTTGAAGGTAACCAGGTTCGAGTACAGGGTGCCGGTGCGCGCCGGATACACCTGGGGAAAACCACCCGACGGGTACTGCATCGCCAGCAGGAATTCGAGCGCCTTGCGGGCGCTGTAGCGATAGGCCGGGTTGCCGCTGCGGCCGTAGACGTCGGCCAGCACCAGGATCTCGGCCACGGTGGCGCCATTGTCGATGGTGCCCAGCTCCACGCCGTCCGCACCCGACCAGCCGGAGCGCGGCGCCACGCCGTCCCACTTCGCCTGGTACCATGCGGGCATCTTGTAGAAGCCGCCATGCGGCATCTGCCAGGAAACGATGTTGTCCGCCAGTGCCTTGTCGTCGTCGAGCGCGGCAGCCGGGTCGCGGTTGCGGCTGAGCCAGCGCTTGTACGAATCGAGCGCCGTGCCGATCGGGTTGCGCTGCTGCGAAAGCATCGGGGCCGGCGGTTCCACGGCCGGCAAGGCGGTACAGCCGGCGGTCGCCAGAGCCAGTGTGGACAACGTGATGAGGCAATCTCTTCTCTGCATGGGCATCCCGGGGTGGTCGAACCCATTCGAACGGGTTACAGCGATTCTAGTTAATCGTTTAACTCGCGTAAATACGCGAACCGCGCGTGGGCCTGGCCGGCCGGTCGATTGGGAAATTTCGCAAGCGCGGTTGTTGATTCTGGTGGCGCTGTCATCCCTAAATCGGTGAACCAATCGAACCAGGCACTGTCTTACTCCTTGTTGAGATAACTCATGCAAACGAGGAGCGACCATGGACCCCGCTGGCTTTGTCGGACTGTTTCAAGCACTTACTCAAGAGCCGTTAAGCGATCAACAGGTAGTCAACCTGCAGGAGTGGCTCACTGTGTTGTCGTCGCATGCCGATTGCCTCGGCCTCATCGCACAGGCGGCCGGCCAATATCCTTGTCCGCATTGCGGATGCCCGCGGCATCACCGCTGCGGCCAGGCCAATGGCCTGCAACGGTATCGCTGCATGGGATGCAACCGCAGCTACAACGCACTGACTGGCACGCCGCTGGCACGGTTGCGGCATCGCGACAAATGGCTGTCGTATCTGCAGTGCCTGCTCGACTCGCGCACCGTGCGCGACGCCGCCCGGCACGTCGCCGTGGCCCGCTCGACGAGCTTCAGATGGCGTCACCGTTTTATCGCCGGGGTGCGCCGCGAGCGCCCTGCGCAGTTGTCAGGCGTCGTCGAAGCAGATGAGACCTATCTGCTGGAATTGCAAAAGGGTTCACGGCAGTTGAACCGCCCTGCGCGGCGGCGCGGCGGCAAGGCGGCACGCCCTGGCATCAGCCGCGAACTGGACTGCATCCTCGTGGCCCGCGACCGCGGCAGGACGACACACGAATTCGTTACCGGCCGCGGGCCCGTCAGTGCCAGACAGTTGGCGCTGCACCTATTGCCTGTATTGAGTCGTGACGTGCTGCTGATCAGTGACGGCGCAAGGGCCTATGGGGCATTCGCCCGAGCGGCCCATGTCACACACGAAGCCATCAACGTACGGGCCGGTATCTGCGCCCGGCGTGCGATCCACCTGAACAACGTCAACGGCTGGCACAGCCGCTTCAAGACCTGGTTGCGCCGCTTTCACGGCGTGGCGAGCCGCTATCTGGCCAACTACACCGGCTGGCAACGCGTGCTCGATGCTGCCGAACGAACCCTGCCGGCTCATTGGCTGCGAGCCAGTGTCGCCGAAAACGGTCGCTAGAGACCAGCCTGCCAGAAAAGTTCCGTGCCTCGATGCATTGCATAGTTACCGCGAACAGCGCCATTCTGGTAGTGGCGGTGGGTCCAGCCCGGTTCGGCGGCCGGCAGCGATTCGCCATGGGCCTCGTAGGGTATAATCCGAGGTTTGATCGCCCTCAATAGAGACAGAAAAATTATGGAAGCAGAACGCATCAATTCCCTCGCCGCCCAGCTCGCTGACCTGACGGCCCGCGAGAACGAACTTCGGAGGTATCTTTGACTTCGATGTGAAGTCGGAGAAACTGGAACAACTGAACGCCGAACTCGAAGACGCAGCGGTCTGGAACGACCCTAAAAAAGCCCAGGACATGGGCCGCGAAAAGAAAGCCCTCGAAGCCATCGTCGACACGCTGACGAAGGCGCGGAGCGACCTGGGCGACATGGCCGAGCTGTTCGAGATGGGCAAGGAAGAAGCCGACGACGAGACGCTCGAATCGGTCATCGCCGACACCGCCGAAATCGCCAAGGTCATCGAAGGCCTGGAATTCCGCCGGATGTTCAACAACCCGATGGACCCGAACAACTGCTTCGTCGACATCCAGGCCGGTGCCGGCGGTACCGAGGCCCAGGACTGGGCGTCGATGCTGCTGCGCCAGTACGTGCGCTATTGCGAACGCAAGGGCTTCAAGGTCGAGGTGATGGAACAGTCCGACGGCGAGGTGGCCGGCATCAAGACCGCCACGCTGAAGGTCGAGGGCGACTACGCCTACGGCCACCTGCGCACCGAAACCGGCGTGCACCGCCTGGTGCGCAAGTCGCCGTTCGACAGCGCCAACGGCCGCCACACGTCGTTCACGTCGCTGTTCGTCTACCCCGAGGTGGACGACTCGATCGAGATCGAGATCAACCCGGCCGACCTGCGCATCGACACGTACCGCGCTTCCGGTGCCGGCGGCCAGCACATCAACAAGACCGACTCCGCGGTGCGCCTGACGCACGCGCCGTCCGGCATTGTCGTGCAGTGCCAGAACGACCGCTCGCAGCACCGCAACAAGGCCGAGGCAATGGAAATGCTGAAAGCCAAGCTGTACGAAGCCGAGCTGCGCAAGCGCATGAGCGAGCAGCAGAAGCTCGAGGATTCGAAGACCGACGTGGGCTGGGGCCACCAGATCCGTTCCTACGTGCTGGACCAGTCGCGCATCAAGGACCTGCGGACCGGCTTCGAGACGGGCGCCACGAAGAACGTGCTGGACGGCGACCTGGACGATTTCATCGCCGCTTCCCTCAAGCAGGGTGTCTGACCGATGACGAGCCCGAATCCCCGCGCCTTCATCTTCGACATGGATGGCACGATCGTCGACAACATGGCGTTCCACACGAAGTCGTGGGTCGCCTTCTTCGAGCGGCGCGGCCACGAGATCGACCCGGACGATTTCTTCCGGGCGACCGCCGGCCGCCAGGGCCATGAAATCATGCGCACCTACCTCGGCAGCGAGCTGACGAACGAAGCCACGGCACTGCTCGACGCCGAGAAGGAAGAGCTGTACCGCGAGCTGTATGCGCCGCACCTGGAAACGGTGGCCGGCTTCGACCAGTTCATCGAAACCGCGCAGGAGCAGGATGTGCGCCTGGCCGTGGCCACGGCCGCGCCGCCGGCCAACATCGTGTTCACGCTCGATGGCCTCGACCTGCGCCGCCACTTCGACGCGGTCGTCGGCGCCGGCGACGTGGCCCGCGGCAAGCCGAATCCGGACGTGTTCCTGCTTGCGGCCGAGCGCTGCGGCACCGCGCCCGAGCACTGCATCGTGTTCGAGGATGCGCCGCTGGGCGTGGAAGCGGCGCGCCGCGCCGGCATGCGCGCCGTGGTGCTGACCACCACGCTGCCGGCCGAGGCGTTCGCCGAATTCGACAACGTGATCTGCGTCGCACGCGACTTCTCCGAGCTCGACATCGAAGCGCTGTTCGCCGGCCGTCCCGCTGCCACCAACAACATTCAACAAGCACAGTAATCATGACGATCGAAAACCAAGCGGAAACCCAGGACCAGGTACCGGGCCAGGACGACAACAAGATCATCGCCGAGCGCCGCGCCAAGCTCGCCGCGATCCGCGAACAGGGCATCGCCTTCCCGAACGACTTCCGCCCCGAGCACAAGGCGGCCGACCTGGCCGAGCGGTATGCCGGCAAGACGCGCGAGGAACTGGAAGCCGAACCGGTGGCCGTGGTGCTGGCCGGCCGCATGATGCTCAAGCGCGAAGCCGGCAAGAAGGCCGCGTTCGCGACGCTGCAGGATTCATCCGGCAAGGCCTGCGACGGCCGCATCCAGATCTACGCGACGCTGGACGCGACGGGCGAAGCGGCGATGGAAGCGCTGCGCACCTACGACCTGGGCGACATCCTGGGCGTGAAAGGCACGCTGTTCAAGACCAAGACCGATGAACTGACCATCAAGGTCTCCGAGCTGCGCCTGATCACCAAGTCGCTGCGCCCGCTGCCGGACAAGTTCCACGGCCTGGCCGACCAGGAAACCAAGTACCGCCAGCGCTACGTGGACCTGATCATGAACGAGGACACGCGCCGCACGTTCAAGGCCCGCACCGCCGCCATCTCGTCGATCCGCCGCTTCATGCAGGACAACGAGTTCATGGAAGTGGAAACGCCGATGCTGCACACCATCCCTGGCGGCGCGGCGGCGAAACCGTTCATCACGCACCACAACGCGCTGGACATGCAGATGTTCCTGCGCATCGCGCCGGAGCTGTACCTGAAGCGCCTGGTCGTGGGCGGCTTCGACCGCGTGTTCGAGATCAACCGCAACTTCCGCAACGAGGGCGTGTCGATCCGTCACAATCCCGAGTTCACGATGATGGAGTTCTACGCGGCGTACACGGACTACCAGTGGATCATGAACTTCACCGAAGCCGTGATCCGCCAGGCCGCCACCGACGCGCATGGCTCGGCCGTGCTGACCTACGGCGGCCGCGAGCTGGACCTGTCGAAGCCGTTCCACCGCCTGACGATCGTCGGTGCGATCAACAAGTTCGCGCCGCATTACACGAACGAGCAGCTGGACGATGCCGAGTTCATCAAGGCCGAACTGAAGAAGTTCGGCGTGAAGCCGCACGCGCACTCGGGCCTGGGCGCGCTGCAGCTGGCGCTGTTCGAGGAAACCGCCGAGGCGCAGCTGTGGGAGCCGACGTTCATCATCGATTACCCGGAAGAAGTGTCGCCGCTGGCGCGCGCATCGGACACCCGCAAGGGCATCACCGAGCGCTTCGAGCTGTTCATGGTGGGCCGCGAAATCGCCAACGGCTTCTCCGAGCTGAACGACGCGGAAGACCAGTCGGCCCGTTTCCTGGCCCAGGTAGCCGCCAAGGAAGCCGGCGACGATGAAGCGATGTTCTACGACGCCGACTACATCCGCGCGCTGGAATACGGCATGCCACCGGCCGGCGGCTGCGGCATCGGCATCGACCGCCTGATCATGCTGCTCACCGACTCGCCGAACATCCGCGACGTGCTGCTGTTCCCGCATCTGCGCAAGGAAGACTGAGCGGCTACTTCGCCTTCTCTGAAAAAAAGCGCGGTTTACACCGCGCTTTTTTTGCTTAGGGCCGAGCTCGTATCACATCGGTGCCAGGCACCGGGATGCCATGGACGGGCTCGTGTCACATTGGTGCCAGGCACCGGGCTGCCATTAGGCACCGGGCTGCCATTACCTTGAAAACCATTCCCCTCCCTATCGATTTTCACAATGATTGTGAAAACGTTTTCAGTTATTCTCCTGTCAGCTCGATAACAGGCAATAACAGGAGACCGGAAGTGACGAACCAATCGCGCCGCGGCGCATTCAAGACTCTTCTCGCAGGCGCCGGCGCGGTTGCCCTGCCCGCGGCACCGGGACCGGCGCTGGCCCAGTCGGCCCCGACACCGCGGACCGCCGCGGCGTCGACCTCGGCCCGCGGCATCGAAGGCCGGCGCAAGGCCGACCTGGGCGATGGCACGTACATCAACCCGATCATCTCGGGCGACCATCCGGACCCCACGATCCTGAAGGATGGCGAGAATTACTACATGACGTTCTCGTCGTTCTTTTCCTATCCCGGCATCGTGATCTGGCATTCGACGGACCTGGTGAACTGGGCGCCCGTCGGCCCGGCGTTGAAAAAACCGCTGGGCACGATCTGGGCGCTGGACCTGTGCAAGCACGACGGCCGCTACTTCATCTATATTCCGGCGGCCCCGGACGGCAATACCTGGTCGATCTACGCGATCTGGGCCGACCGCATCGAGGGGCCGTGGAGCGATCCGGTCGACCTGAAGATCGCGGGCTGCATCGATCCCGGCCACATCGTGGGCGAGGACGGCCGGCGCTACCTGTTCGTCAACGGCATCCGCAAGATCCGGCTCGCCGACGACGGCCTGGCCACGGACGGCAAGCTGGAAGACGCCTACAAGCCGTGGCGTTATCCGGAAGACTGGGTAACGGAAAACTTCGCGCCGGAAGGCCCGAAACTGCTGCGCCACGGCGGCTGGTTCTATCTCGTGACCGCGGTGGGCGGCACCGCCGGTCCCGTGACCGGCCACATGGTCATCGCGGCGCGTTCGAAGTCGGTCCACGGCCCGTGGGAGCACTGCCCGCACAACCCGCTGGTGCGTACCGTCAGCACCACCGAGCCATGGTGGTCGCGCGGCCACGCCACGCCCGTCGAAGGCCCGGCCGGCGACTGGTGGCTGGTGTACCACGGCTACGAAAATGGCTACCGCACGCTGGGCCGGCAGACGCTGCTCGAACCGATGGAGTGGACGGCCGACGGCTGGTTCCGGGCCAAAGGGGGCGATCTGTCGAAGCCGTTGCCGAAGCCGCGCGGCAAGGACGGGCGGCCGATCAAGGCGGGCCCGAACGGCCAGCCCTTGTCCGACGATTTCACGCGCGACCGGTTCGGGGTGCAGTGGAGCTTCCACGATCCGGCGCCGGACGAAATGCGCCGCGTGCAGTATGTGGGACCCGGCCTGCGGATCGCCGGCAAGGGTTCCTCGCCGGCCGACAGCGCGCCGCTGACCTGCGGCGTGGGGGACCGTTCATACCAGGCGGAACTGGCCCTCGAACTGGAAGGCGATGCGGAGGCCGGCCTGCTGCTGTTCTATAACCACAAGGCGTTCGTCGGCGTCGGCTTCACGCCTGGTTCGATCAAGACGTTCGAGTATGCCGAGGAGCAGCCGTGGATGCGCATCAAGCGCACCACGAAGAGCGTGCGCGTGCGCCTGACCAACATCGAGAACGTGGTCACGTTCCACTACTCGTACGATGGTGGAAGGAGCTGGCTGCTGCACGGCCTGCGGATGGAAGTCTCGGGAATCCACCACAATGTGTTCGGTGGATTCCTGAGTCTCAAGGTGGGGATCTACAGCGCGGGCAAGGGTTTTGTCACGCTGCGCGACTTCAGTTATCACGCGCTGTAGCGGATACCGGTGCCGGCTGCAGCGGTTTCGGCACCATCCACCGGCTTCGGCGCTGAAAACCGGTCGGTCCGCCGCAGCGGTCCGACGTCATGGGCGCCGCCGGTGCTGTTTGAAGATGCCGGCCTTTAAATCACCACGCGATAGCAAGGCACATACGCCTTGCCCGGCAACTTCATCCGGCTCTGCGCCACGAACGATGCCAGCAGCCGGTCCATCGGTTCCATGATCGTCGCGTCGCCGTGGATCTCGAAGTTGCCGTGCGCTTCGATGGCGCGGATGCCGTCGGCCTTCACGTTGCCGGCCACCACGCCGGAGAACGCGCGCCGCAGGTGCGCCGCCAGCGCGTGCACCGGCTGGTTCTTGTGCAGCTTCAGGTTGCGCATGTTCTCGTGCGTGGGCGCGAAGGGGCGCTGGAATTCCTCGTCGATGTGCAATGCCCAGTTGAAGTAGTAGGCGTCGCTGCGGGCCTTGCGGTACTCGCGCACCTGCTTGATCCCTTCCTGCATCTCGCGCGCCACCGATTCCGGGTCGTCCACGATGATCTTGTAGCGCTGCTGGGCCGCTTCGCCGAGCGTGAGGCCGATGAATTCGTTGATCTGCGCGAAGTAGTCGCGCGACGAAGCGGGCCCCGTGAAGATCAGCGGGAATGGAATTTCCGCGTTGTCCGGGTGCAGCAGGATGCCGAGGATGTACAGGATTTCTTCCGCCGTGCCGGCGCCGCCCGGGAACACGATGATGCCGTGGCCGGTGCGCACGAACGCTTCCAGGCGCTTTTCGATATCCGGCATGATCACCAGGTCGTTGACGATCGGGTTCGGCGACTCGGCGGCGATGATGCCGGGTTCCGTGATGCCCAGGTAGCGGCCGTTGGTGAAACGCTGCTTGGCGTGGCCGATCGTGGCGCCCTTCATCGGGCCCTTCATCGCGCCAGGGCCGCAGCCGGTGCAGATATCGAGCGCGCGCAGGCCGAGCTGGTAGCCCACTTCCTTCGAATAATTGTATTCGGCGCGGTTGATCGAATGGCCGCCCCAGCACACCACGAGATTCGGGTTGGTCTGCGGCCGCAGCACGTTCGCGTTGCGCAGGATGTGGAACACCGCATCGGTGATGCCTTCCGTGCTGGCCAGGTCGAACTTGGGGTTGTCCGTCACTTCGTTGCTGACGAAGACGATATCGCGCAGCACCGCGAACAGGTGTTCGTGGATCCCCTTGATCATCTTGCCGTCGACGAAGGCGATGGCCGGCGCGCCCTTGATCTCGAGCTTGATGCCGCGCTCGCGCTGCAGGATATTGATATCGAACGACTGGTAGCGGTCCAGCAGTTCCTTGCCGTCGTCGATGGTGCTGCCGCAATTGAGCACGGCCAGCGCGCATTGGCGGAAGGTCTTGTACAGTCCCCCCTTGCCGCTATCGAGCAGCTTCACCACTTCCGCTTTCGACAGTACTTCGAGTTTGCCTTCCGGAGAAATCAGTGTATCGACAAAGCCTTGTTCCATGATGCGACCATCCTTTAATTAATTATTCCGTAGTGCCCCCGTACGCCTGCCAATATACGACATCGGCGCGATACGGGTAATGCAATCTTTACAAACGGACCACATTGGTGCGTCGCACCACATGAATCGGTCGACAATTTGCAGGGGTACATTACAATGGCGACTTTTTTTCCAGGAGATGCCGCATGAGCGGATCAAGCAAGGCAGTTGACACGGCCATCCCCGAATTCAAGCAGATATTAGGGCATCCCGCTCCGCTCTGGATGCTCTTCATGACCGAATTCTGGGAGCGCTTCGCGTTCTACGGCATTCGCTGGGCACTGGTGCTGTACATCGTGGCGCAGTTCCACGGCGGCGCCTCGTCCGGGGAAGCCGACGCGAACCTCACCTACGGTTCCTACCTCGCGCTGGTGTATGCCGCGGCGCTGTTCGGCGGCTACGTGGCCGACCGTGTGCTCGGTTACCAGCGTTCGATCCTCGTCGGCGCCACGTTCATGGCCGCCGGCCTGTTCATGATCGCGCTGCCCGACCCCACGCTGTTCAAGGTCGGCCTGGCCACGATCATCACCGGTAACGGCCTGTTCAAGCCGAATATCTCGACGATGGTCGGCAAGCTGTACTCGGTCGCCGACTCGCGGCGCGACAGCGGCTTCACGATCTTCTACATGGGCATCAACGCCGGCGCGTTCATCGCCCCGATCCTCACGCAATACCTGGCCCAGTACGTATTCAATACCGGCGACACGCCGGCGTACAAGGTGGTGTTCATCGCGTCCGGCATCGGCATGCTGGTCTCGCTGGTGTGGTTCTACATCGGCCGCGCCCAGCTCAAGGGCATCGGCATGCCCGAGCCGCAGGCGCAAGGCGTGGCCCGCGTGGTATACGTGGTGCTCGGCGCGCTGCTCGTGATCCCCGTCGTCTACGCGCTGCTGGCCGTGGGCGCGCAGCAGCTGCAGGGCGTGCTGACCGTGCTGTTCATCCTGCTGGCGGTGATGCTGCTGGTCGAGGGCTACCGCAACGGCCCGGTCGCGCGCGATAAAGTATGGGCGATGATGATCATCTTCGCGTTCAACATCCTGTTCTGGATGTTCTTCGAGCAGGCCGGCAGTTCGTTCACGTTCCTGGCCGAGAACATCGTCAACCGCACCTTCGGCGACTGGACCTTCCCGACCGCGTGGTTCCAGAGCGTGAACTCGATCGCCATCATCACCTGCGCGCCGATCATCGCGGCGATCTGGATCTTCAGCGCCCGGCGCAACGTCGAGCCGTCCATTCCGCGCAAGTTCGGCCTCGGCCTGATCTTCAACGGCCTGGCGTTCCTGCTGCTGGTGTTCGCGCTGCAGACGATGGTCGTCGACGGCAAGATCCCGTTCTGGACGCTGTTCATGGTCTACGTGATCCAGTCCATCGGCGAGCTGTGCCTGTCGCCGATCGGCCTGTCGATGGTGACGAAACTGGCGCCGACCCGCCTGGTGGGCCTGGGCATGGGCGGCTGGTTCCTGTCGACCGGCATCGGCAACAACCTGTCCGGCATCTTCGCCTCGCACGTGTCCGGCGAGTCGGGCATGTCGGTGGCGTCGGCGCTGTCGGGCTACAACTTCGGCTTCTGGTCGCTGGTCATCGGCGGCGCCATCCTGTTCCTGCTGGCACCGCTGATCCAGAAACTGATGCACGGCGTGAAGTGATCGCGCTGTACGCGTGACGAGACGGCGGCCCTGGGCCGCCGTTTTACCTGGTGCCGTCCTTACTTCGGCGCCAGCGGATGCGCCCGCAGCCAGGCATCCAGCACCGCCGCCGCATCCGCCGGCAAATGCAGCCCCAGCTTCGTGCGCCGCCACAGGATATCCTCCGCCGTCACCGCCCATTCGTGGCGCCGCAGGTAGGCCAGTTCCGCCTCGTACAACCCCGGCAGCACCTGTTCCCCCATGTCCGGCAGCGCGGCGCGCCCCTGCAGCAGCGAATGGATCCGCGTGCCGTAGGCCCTGGCGTAGCGGGCGATCAGCGCGCAGTCCAGCCAGTCGTAGTGCACCTGCAGCCGCGAGCGCCACCCGTCGAATTCGAGCACCGAGCGGCCTTGCGGCTCCGCGCCGAACAGGTCGCCGCCGGGCAGGCAGGTGCCGGCCGTCCACGCACCGGCGCGGTGCCCGAGCGCCTTGCAGACCAGGTCCGCGCCCTCCTCGGCCAGCTTGCGGTAAGTGGTCAGCTTGCCGCCGAACACGGTCAGCAGCGGCGCGAGCCGCTGTGCCGGCGCTTCGTCCAGCTGCAGCCGGTAATCGCGCGTCACGGCGCTGGCCTTGGCCGATGCATCGTCCAGCAGCGGGCGCACGCCCGCGTAGCTCCACACCACATCGGCAGGCTGGACCGGGGCGCTGAAATAATGGCTGGCCACGCCGCACAGGTAGCCGATCTCGTCCTCGTCGATCGCCACCGCGCCGGGGTCGCCGGTGTATTCCACGTCGGTGGTACCGATCAGCGTGAACTCCCCCTCGTAGGGAATGGCGAAGACGATGCGGCCGTCGTCGTGCTGGAACAGGTAGGCGTCGTCGTGTTCGAACAGCCGCCGCACCACGATATGGCTGCCCTTCACCAGGCGCAGATGGGCCGACGCAGGCCGGTGCAGCGCGCCGTCCAGGAACGACGCGGCCCACGGCCCGGCCGCGTTGACGATGCAGCGCGCGCTGATCTGCTTGTGCGTGCCGTCGGGCTTGCGCAGCGTCACACGCCATACGCCGTCTTCCCTGCGCACCTGCGTGCAGGCGGTGCGCGTGAGGATGCAGGCCCCCTTCTGCGCCGCGTCCACGGCGTTCAGCACCACCAGGCGTGCATCGTCGACCCAGCCGTCCGAATAGACGAACGCCTGCTCCAGCGCAGGTTTCAGCGCGCGCCCGGCCGGGTGGCCCGACAGCACGATGCTTTCCGACGCCGGCAGCAGCTCGCGCCGCGCCAGCCGGTCGTACAGGAACAGGCCGGCGCGGATCAGCAGCGCCGGGCGCTGGCCCGTCTGCGGCATCACGAAGCGCAGCGGCCGCATGATGTGAGGCGCTGCGCGCAACAGCACCTCGCGCTCGGCCAGCGCCTTGCGCACCAGGCCGAATTCATAATGCTCCAGGTAGCGCAGGCCGCCGTGGATCAGCTTCGTGGAAGCGGACGACGTGTGCGCGGCCAGGTCGTCGCGTTCGCACAGCGCCACGCACAGACCGCGGCCCGCCACGTCACGGGCGATGCCCGCGCCATTGATGCCGCCACCGACCACCAACACGTCGCAATCGACGTCCTGCCTTGCCGCTGTCATTGGATTCCCCACTCGCTGTAGTTGGCCTTGATATTTCCATGAAGATACGGCTATGAAGATACGATATCAAGGGTTGTCTGTGCAAGGAGGAAAAAGCGGGCGTTTCCCTGCCCGGTTCAGCCACCCTCTCCGTGCCCCTTGCGCTTTTTGACCGTATCGGACTGCTCCTGGGCCGGCTTGATGGCCGGCGGCGGCGCGACCGGCAGCGGAAAACCGAGGAATACCATCACCAGCAGTACCGGCAGCAGGAGGTAGAACAGCGGACGCCGCCAGTTCAGTTTGGACTTGAGCATGATCCTTACCTCGGCACACATGGCGGTTTTTCAAGACCCGGGTGGCATCGCGGGGCAACAGTGTGGTACCCGGGCCACGAACGGCAGCCCGGATGCGCTGGTCTATAATGGCCCGCGCCCAACCCTGCAACCGTGGAAACCAAGTCTTGAGCAATCTTCCTTCCTGGCTGAACCGCCGCAACGCCGTGTTCGGCCTGATCGCCGCCGCTGCCGCCGGTCTTCTCGCCACTCTCGCCCTGCTGGGCTATCTGTTCCTGATCGTGCGGCCGCGCCTGCCCGCGCTCGACGCCGTGATCGACTACAAGCCGAAGATACCGCTGCGCGTGTACACCGCCGACAAGGTGCTGATCGGCGAATTCGGCGAGGAGCACCGCGATTTCGTGCCGGTGAAACAGATTCCGGACATGATGAAGAAAGCCGTGCTCGCGATCGAGGACACGCGCTTCTACGAACACGGCGGCGTGGACTGGCTGCGCGTGCCGGGCTCGATCAAGTCCAACCTGTCGGGCAGCTTCCGCCAGGGCGGATCGACGATCTCGATGCAGGTTGCCCGCAACTTCTACCTGACGCGCGAGAAGGTCATTTCCCGCAAGCTCAACGAAGTGATGCTGGCCTACAAGATCGAGGATGCGCTGTCGAAGGACGACATCCTCGAGCTGTACATGAACCAGATCTACCTGGGCCAGCGCACGTTCGGATTCGGCGCGGCCGCGCAGACCTACTTCGACAAGCCGCTGAAGGAGCTGTCCATCGCGGAAATCGCCATGCTGGCCGGTTTGCCCAAGAATCCGGCGCGCCACAACCCGATCACCAATTTCAAGCGCGCCAAGGTACGCCAGCAGGTCGTGCTGCGCCGGCTGCTCGACGTGGGCTACATCACCGACGCCCAGTATGAAAAAGCCCGCAACGAAACGCTGCGCATCAGCCGCAAGGGCCAGCAATTCGATACCCATGCCGAATACGTGGCCGAACTGGCGCGCCAGGCCGCCTACGACGAATACAAGGAAGAGACCTATACGCGCGGCATCGTGGTGCGCACCACGATCCTGAGCGCCGACCAGGATGCGGCCTATGAGGCGGTGCGCCGCAACGTCATCGCCTACGACCAGCGGCACGGGTACCGCGGGCCCGAGGCATTCATCATGCTGCCGGAAGATGACGCGGAACGCGAGGAGGAGATCGACCGCGCGCTGTCGGCCCGGCCGGCCAGCGACGGCCTGATCCCGGCGGTCGTGCTGTCGGCCAGCACCCGCGAAGTGCGCGCCGAAACGGCCGACGGCGACGACGTGACGATCACCGGCGACGGCCTGAAGCTGGCCGCATCGGCGCTGTCGTCGAAGGCGAAAGAAGGGGTGCGCATCCGTCCCGGCGCGGTAATCCGCGTGGCGAAAGGCAAAAGGAACTGGGCGATCACGCAGGTGCCGCAGGTGGCGGCGGCATTCGTGTCGATCGACCCGGTCAGCGGCGCCTACCGCTCCCTGGTCGGCGGCTTCGACTACAACCTGCAGAAATTCAACCACGTATCGCAGGCGTGGCGCCAGCCCGGTTCGGCCATCAAGCCGTTCGTCTATTCGGCGGCGGTCGAAAAGGGTTACGGCCCGGCCACGCTGATCGGCGACGTACCGCTCGAACTGCCCGGCGGCGCCAACGGCGAGCCGTGGCGCCCGCAGAACGACGACTTCGTGTTCGACGGCCCGATCTCGATGCGCGTGTCGCTGGCCAAGTCGAAGAACGTGCCTTCGGTGCGCATCCTGCGCGCCGTCACGGTGCCGTATGCGCACGACTTCCTGGGCCGCTTCGGTCTCGACCTGACGCGCCATCCGGAAAACCTGACGATGGCGCTGGGCACCGGCGCCGTCACGCCGCTGCAGATGGCCCGTGCCTACGCCGTGTTCGCGAACGGCGGCTACCGCGTGCAGCCCTACCTGATCGCCAGCGTCGAGGACGCGAACGGCAATGTGCTGCGTGCCGCGAAACGGCCGGCCCAGCCGGACGAATCGGCCCGCGTGCTCGACGCGCGCAACGCCTTCATCATGGACAGCATGCTGCACGAAGTGGCGCGCACCGGCACCGGCGCGGCGGCGGTGCAGCGGATCGGCCGACCCGACATCGCCGGCAAGACCGGCACCACCAGCGATGCGTTCGACGGCTGGTTCGGCGGCTACGGCGGCGGCATCGTGGCCGTGGCGTGGATGGGCTACGACGAGCCGAAGTCGCTGGGCGGCCGCGAATTCGGCTCCACGCTGGCGCTGCCGATCTGGATCGACTACATGCGCACCGCGCTGGCCGGGCGACCCATCGTCGAGCGGCCGGTACCCGAGGGTGTGGTGCAGGTGAACGACGACTGGGTGTATGAAGAATATGCGAACGATCCGGCCGTGCGCACGATCGACATCGAACCGGGCATGCCCGATGGCGCGGACCCGATTGATCCGGCCGACGCCGCGGAGCCGGCGCCGCCCGAGCCGGCGCCGTCACCCTATGTAAACTGACGTATCGATCTTCACCACGGGAGTCATCTTGGGCAGCTGGAAGCAGTTATCGCCGTCGCAGTACCACGCGCTCGGCATGGGCGTCGCATTCGGCATGACCGACGTGGGCATGGTACGCGTCTCGAACCAGGACAATTTTCATATAGCTCCCGAACTCGGCCTGCTGGCCGTGGCCGACGGCATGGGCGGCCACGCGGGCGGCGAGATCGCCAGCGCCGACGCCATCACGCTGCTGTGCGGCTTCATCGCCGCCGCATCCGCCCGGGATGGCGCCTTCGATCCCGCCGCCGACCCCGATGCCACGTGGGCCGGCGCCACGACGAAAGCCATGGTCACCGTGCACGACGCCGTCGCATTCGCCAACGCGCGGATCTACGAAGCCAATGTCGCGCGCAACCGGGCCGACGGCATGGGCATGGGCACGACGCTGACCGGCATGTGGCAGCCCGCGCCACACGGCCCGGCCTTCATCTTCCACGTCGGCGACAGCCGGCTGTATTGCTGGCGCGGCGGCAAGCTGGAACAGCTGACCCGCGACCAGACGCTGTACCAGCAGGCGCTCGACGTGGGCGCACCGGGGCCGCTGCCGCCGCGCAACCTGCTGTTGCAGGCGATCGGCCCGACCGCCGCCGTCGACCCGCAGCTGACGGCGCGGGTGCTGGCGCCGGGCGATGTCTACCTGCTGTGCAGCGACGGCCTGTACGGCGATTCGGACGAGGCCGCGATCGCGGCGATCGTTTCCCGCGCCCGCGACGACAATCTCGATGCCTGCTGCGCCGAGCTCGTGGCGATGGCCAGGCGCGACGGCGGCCGGGACAACATTACCGCGCTGCTGCTGCGCTGCCGCGCCGGATAGTCCCGCCCGCGAGAACCGGCGGTACCAGCGCAGCCACAACGTGCGGCCGGTCATGAAAAATCTGTTGTCCGCGGCATTGCAACGGTGTCAGAATCGTTCAAGGTTATTGCTTTTGGACACTACCAAAGCGATAGCATGGCACCGCGCCAGCGTGCGGAAACGCGCCGGCCGCCACGGGTCGCGCCTCGACGCGCGCCGCATATCTGCCTTGAAATCCGATCAATACCACGATGGGGGCATGTCATGGCGACGGTTTCATCATCTGAAGGCGCGGCCGTTCCCAGCCGGACGGTATTGCTTTGGCTGGCAGCGCTGCTGGTCGCCTGGCTGTCCGGGATCGAACCGACGTGGCGCAAGGTACACGACGTGGCAGGCCGTTTCGCGACCGTCAACCTGCAACGCCAGGAGGCCGACCGACAGGTCGCGGCAGCGCAAAACCTGGTGGAAGCGGAAAAAGTGGCGCTGCTCGAACTGGAATCGTTCGAGCGGGCGTACCCCACCCCGGAGAGGCGCGATGCGGAACGTGCAACGCTGTACAGGGGCTTCGTGAAAACCTGGGATATCTTCGGCGGCGGCAGGCTGGCCGAATCGTGCAACCCGGCCAGGCCATGCCAGTGCCGGCTGCCGCCGAAAGTGGCCGGCGACATCCGGGAGGTGACTGTCCACATCCCGAACCTGGCGGGCGCCACAAGCGCGATAAAGCGTGCAAGGGCGATTGCCGGCAGCAACCTGGAGAGCGCGTTCGACCGGCTCCACAATTTCTGTGTTGCCGAAATCCGGCTCGACCAAAAAACCGACAGGAAGCAGCAGGTTCTCCGCGAGCGCCAGGCGGAGATACTGAAAGACGGCGAGGCCGCCTACAGGATCGCGTTGGCCGATGCCAGGACACACGCGGCGAAGCTGGTCACGGACGCCGATGTCAGCTTCGAACTGCTGGGACTGAAATTCCGGGCGACACCGCTGCTCGCGCCGGTTCTCTGGGGCGGATTCGCCATTGCATGGCTCATCGCCGCCCGGAGCGAAGCCGTTGCGGCCTGGACAACGCCAGCCGCCGGGAACGAGCAGGCGCGTCACCGCGCCGGCGGCGTATTCGCGCCCCTCGCCGTGCTGGCATGGGCGATGCTCTTGCGGGTTGCATGGACAGGCATCGCGATCACGGCATACCAGGGCGCAATGACATGGCGGGCACTGGCCGCCATTGCCCTGTGCCTGCTGCTGCTGGCCGGCGCATGGCTCGTCACCCTGCTGCTTTCCATGTCTTTCACGCCAGGTACCGCCGCCGTGCAGCCGGCCGCCGGGGCAAAGCCGGCGATTTTCGCATTCCTGGCGGGCGCAGGGGCATGCGCCGTCGCCTTCTGGCTGCCAGGCCATGTTCTGCGAGCGGCCCATGGCGCATTGCCGATAGTCGTCGTGATCGGAAGCGTGCCTCTGCTGCTTGCCACGCAGTCATGGCTGCGCGGGCTGCCGGCCGGTACGGCCCAGGGCATCACGGGGCGGCGCGCCGTACTGGGCGGCGCCATCGCCGCGGGTCTCGCGGGCATCTTCTGGATGGTGCACGGCAGTACCCCTGCGCAGGCGAATGCAAGGCGCGAGCCCCGCTTCCCGCGCCGGAAAGCGAGTGCGCCAACACTGAAACGGCCCGGGTTCTACCGGAAGGCCGAGGCAAGGACCGGTGCCGCGGTGCTGCATTATGTCAACGGGCAGGGACGAAGCGGAAAAGGCGGCGCGATTCCCAGGCAGCTCTCCGCTTCGGCGGTGCCGCCGTACAAATGGCTGCGCGGCGCGAAAGGCGCCGATTTTCCGTCATGGCTCGTCGACGTGGCGGATCCGGAAAGCCCCGCCAGCGAACGCGCGACGCTGGCCGGAACGGAAAGGGCTGCCTTGTCGACCGCGTCCTGGGCCTTCGAGCAGGCGGCCTTGCGCCTGCTGGCGAAGGATGGCAACCGGCAGGCCCGAGTGTTGCCGGCGTGCGAACTTCTGTTGAACGGCATCCGCCACGATATCGCTTTCAAGCATCGCCATAGCAAGCTGCGCAAGAGAAGTTCGCCAAGTTTCCGCCTGTACGATCTTGCGGCCGGACTGGCGGTCAGATATGATCATCCGCAGGTCCTGCAAGAGCTTACCTTGCGCATCGAACAGGCCGGCCATGCCCTCCTCTTCCGGTCTCGCATCAGGAAATGGGAAGATCGGGGCAGTTCGTGGCACCGGCGCTGGCGCAAGCGCAATGTCCCAATTACCTGGCATTCCGATCAAACGGCAACGGTCTTCTAACGTAAAGATATCCCCCCAGGGGAAGACGAGGGTTCGAATCCCTCCCGACGCCACCCAACGCAGGCACCGGCGCACACTCGGCGGCGGCCCCGGCGGTACGCGCCTGACGGACGACGCCGCAGCGGTGCATCGACTATAATATTGCCTTGCCGCGCCCCTGCGGCCTTCGTTACAGTCAGCCTCCCTGCCGCATGCCTTTCGACCTGACAAAAGCTCTCCCCAAACCCGGCAACCGTTTCGCGCTACCCGCGCTGTACGGTTCTTCCGACGCCTATGCGCTCGCACAGGCGGCGCTCCAGCTGAAAAGCCAGGGCCGCATGCTGGCCATCGTGGTGGCGCAGGCCAGCGACGGCCAGCGCCTGCTCGACGAGATTCCGTGGTTCGCGCCCGAGCTGCGCTGCCACCTGCTGCCCGACTGGGAAACGCTGCCGTACGACGCGTTCTCGCCGCACCAGGACCTGGTGTCCGAACGCCTGGCCACGCTGCACGAGATCCGCAGCGGCCAGTGCGACGTGATGCTGGTGCCGGCCACGTCCGCGCTGGTGCGCATGGCGCCGCCGTCGTTCCTGGCGGCGTACACGTTCTTCTTCAAGAAGGGCGAATCGCTCGACGAGGCGAAGCTGAAGGCCCAGCTCACATTGGCCGGCTATACGCACGTGACCCAGGTGATGTCGCCCGGCGAATATTCGGTACGGGGCGGCCTGATCGACCTGTTCCCGATGGGTTCCGCGCTGCCCTACCGGCTGGACCTGTTCGGCGACACCATCGAAACCATCCGCACGTTCGACGCCGATACGCAGCGCTCGCTGTACCCGGTGAACGAGGTGCGGCTGCTGCCGGGCCGCGAATTCCCGATGGACGAGGCGGCGCGCACCACGTTCCGCAACCGCTGGCGCGAGACATTCGAAGGCGACCCTTCCCGCTCGGTGGTCTACAAGGACATCAAGAGCGGTATCGCTTCGGCCGGCATCGAGTATTACCTGCCGCTGTTCTTCGAAGAGACGGCCACGCTGTTCGACTACCTGCCCGATGGCGCGGACAGCGCCGCGCTGGCGCTGGTGGGCGATATCGACGGCGCGATCCGCCGTTTCTGGAACGATACCGAGAGCCGCTACAAGTTCCTGAAAGCGGACCGCGAGCGCCCGATCCTGCCGCCGGAAGCGATCTTCCTGCGCGACGAGGCATTCTTCACGCTGGCAAAGGCCCATGCGCGGCTCACGATCGGCAAGAGCCCCGACGGCGAGCCGTCCGAACTGTCGGCGCCGATCCCGAACGTGGCCGTCAATCGCCACCTGGACGATCCGCTGGCTAACCTGCGCGCCTACGCGCTGCGCCCGGACCTGCGCGTGATGATCTGCGCCGATTCGAACGGGCGCCGCGAAACGCTGCAGCAGTACTTTGCCGAGTTCGACCTGCATCCCGCGCTGGTCGACGGCTATGCGGGATTCATCGCGTCGCACGACCGCTTCGTGCTGGGCGTGGCGCCGTTGCAGGCCGGCTTCGAACTGCGCGCCGGCGAGACGCTGGTGTTCGTCACGGAAACCGAGCTGTACGCCGGCTCCGGGCGCCGCGTGGGCAAGAAGAAGCAGGAAGCCGTCACGCAGGTCGAGTCGATGGTGCGCGACCTGTCGGAGCTGAAGATCGGCGACCCGGTGGTGCACATCAACCACGGCATCGGCCGCTACATGGGCCTGATCAGCATGGACCTGGGCGAAGGCGAGACCGAGTTCCTGCACCTGGAATACGCGAAGGACACCAAGCTGTACGTGCCCGTGTCGCAGCTGCACGTGATCTCGCGCTACTCCGGCAGCGCGCCGGAAGACGCGCCGCTGCATTCGCTCGGTTCCGGCCAGTGGGACAAGGCCAAGCGCAAGGCGGCCGAGCAGGTGCGCGACACCGCGGCCGAGCTGCTGAACCTGTATGCGCGGCGCGCGGCGCGCCAGGGCCACGCGTTCGAATATTCGTCGAACGACTACGAACGCTTCGCCGAAAGCTTCGGCTTCGACGAGACGCCCGACCAGGCCGCCGCGATCCTGAACGTGATGCGCGACATGACTTCGGGCAAACCGATGGACCGCCTGGTGTGCGGCGACGTGGGCTTCGGCAAGACGGAGGTGGCGCTGCGCGCCGCGTTCATCGCAGTCATGGGCGGGCGCCAGGTGGCGATCCTGGCGCCGACCACGCTGCTGGCCGAGCAGCATGCGCAAACGTTCGCCGACCGCTTCGCCGACTGGCCCGTGAAGATCGCGGAAATGTCGCGTTTCCGCACCGGCAAGGAGATCGCCAACGCGATCAAGGGCATGGCCGACGGCACGCTCGATATCGTGATCGGCACCCACAAGCTGCTGTCCGAGGACGTGAAATTCACGCGCCTGGGCCTGGTCATCATCGACGAGGAACACCGCTTCGGCGTGCGCCAGAAGGAAGCGCTGAAGTCCCTGCGCGCCGAGGTCGACGTGCTGACGCTGACGGCCACGCCGATTCCCCGCACACTGGGCATGGCTCTGGAAGGCCTGCGCGATTTTTCCGTGATCGCCACCGCGCCGCAAAAGCGCCTGGCCATCAAGACCTTCGTGCGCAGCGAAGGCGAATCGATCATCCGCGAAGCCATCCTGCGCGAACTGAAGCGCGGCGGGCAGGTATATTTCCTGCACAACGAGGTCGACACGATCCAGAACCGGCTGGCGCAGCTGACGGAGCTGGTGCCGGAAGCGCGCATCGCCGTGGCGCACGGCCAGATGCACGAGCGCGACCTGGAAAAGGTGATGCGCGACTTCGTGGCGCAGCGCTACAACATCCTGCTGTGCACGACGATCATCGAAACCGGCATCGACGTGCCCACGGCAAACACGATCATCATGCACCGGGCCGACAAGTTCGGCCTGGCGCAGCTGCACCAATTGCGCGGCCGCGTGGGCCGCTCGCACCACCAGGCCTATGCCTACCTGCTGGTGAGCGACCTGCAATCGCTGTCGAAACAGGCGCAGCGCCGGCTCGACGCGATCCAGCAGATGGAAGAACTGGGCAGCGGCTTCTACCTGGCCATGCACGACCTGGAAATCCGCGGTGCCGGCGAGGTGCTGGGCGAAAGCCAGTCCGGCGAGATGCTGGAAGTGGGCTTCCAGCTCTATACCGACATGCTGAACGAAGCGGTACGCGCGCTGAAGGCCGGCAAGGAGCCGGACCTGGCGGCGCCGCTGGCCACCACCACCGAGATCAACCTGCACGTGCCGGCACTGCTGCCGGCCGATTTCTGCGGCGACGTGCACGAGCGCCTGTCGATCTACAAGCGCCTGGCCAACTGCACGTCGCAGGAAGCGATCGACGGCCTGCAGGAAGAACTGATCGACCGCTTCGGCAAGCTGCCGGAGCCGGCCAAGGCGCTGATCGAGACGCACCGGCTGCGAATTTCCGCAAAGACGGTCGGCATTGTTAAAATCGATGCCCATGGAGAGGCAGCGAACCTGCAATTCATGCCGCAACCGCCCATCGACCCGATGCGCATCATCACCCTGATCCAGAAGCACAAGCACATCAAGCTGAACGGGCAGGACAAACTGAAGATCACCGCGAACATGCCGGACCTGGCCGCACGCGTCGCGCAGATCAAGACCGCCATCAAACAACTGACAGCCTGATGAACCAAGTACAAGACATCACGATGAACCTCGTCCTGCAGGGCCTGGACGACTGCTACCCCCGCCTCGAGCGCATCGCCGCCCTGGCGGCGCCGAAGCGCATCGCGCGCGTTTCCGATACCGCGCTGCGCTGCGAAGGCATCAGCTTTTCGCCCGCGCTGCGCCAGACGATCGAAGTGGCCGCCCACGCGGCCAAGCTGGACGCGACCTACATGATGGGCTCGCAGCACCTGGCCGACTACAAACTGGTGGCGATGGACATGGATTCCACGCTGATCACGATCGAATGCATCGACGAGATCGCCGACATGCAGGGCCTGAAACCGCAGGTCGCGGCGATCACCGAGGCGGCGATGCGCGGCGAACTCGATTTCGCCGAAAGCCTGCGCCGCCGCGTGGCGCTGCTCGAAGGGCTCGATGCCTCGGCGCTGCAGCGCGTGTTCGAGGAACGCCTGCGCCTGTCGCCGGGCGCCGAACGCATGCTGCGGGCCGTGCAGGTGGCCGGCCTGAAAACGCTGCTGGTCTCCGGCGGCTTCACCTACTTCACCGATCGCCTGAAACCCCTGCTCGGCCTCGACTTCACGCGCGCCAACGTGCTGGAAATCGTCGACGGCAAGCTCACCGGCAAGGTGCTGGGCGACATCGTCGACGCCGAGGCCAAGCGCGCCACCGTCGAGCAGGTATGCGCCACG
Organism: Pseudoduganella dura; assembly: GCF_009727155.1. Classification (NCBI taxonomy): domain Bacteria; kingdom Pseudomonadati; phylum Pseudomonadota; class Betaproteobacteria; order Burkholderiales; family Oxalobacteraceae; genus Pseudoduganella; species Pseudoduganella dura. Next base: position 6,749,514 of record NZ_WNWM01000002.1, read on the forward strand.
CTGGGCATCTCGCCGAACGAGGCGATCGTGATGGGCGACGGCGCCAACGACCTGAAGATGATGGGCATCGCCGGCATGTCGGTGGCCTTCCGCGCCAAGCCCGTGGTGCGCGAGCAGGCCACCGTGGCACTGAACTACGTGGGGCTGGACGGCATCCTGAACCTGCTCGGCTGAATGCAAACAGCCGCCGCCGGCCCCTCTCCCGGCCGGTGGATTACTGCACCACGCCGTTTTCCCGCAGCCGCGCGATGTCGGCCACCGTCATGCCCAGCTGCGCCAGCACGGTATCCGTGTGCTCGCCCAGCGCGGGGCCCTGCCAGCGTACCGCGCCCGGCGTCTCGGACAACTTCGGCACGATGCCGGGCATGGCCACCTCCACGCCGTCGGGGAGCCGGTGGCGCAGGATCATGTCGCGCGCCTGGTAGTGCGGATCGGCGACGATGTCGGCCACCGAGTAGATGCGGCCGGCCGGCACCGCGGCCGTTTCCAGTTCCGCCAGAACGTGTTCGATCGGATGGCGCGACGTCCACCCGGCGATTGCCGCGTCGATCAGCGTGGCCTGGGCGGCGCGGCCGTCGTTCTGCGCGAATTGCGGATCGTCGGCCAGGTCCTGCCGGCCGATCACCGCCATCAGGCGCCTGTAGATCGGATTGCTGTTGCCGGCGATGACCACGTAGGCGCCGTCGCGCGTGGGATAGGAATTCGACGGCGCGATGCCCGGCAATGCCCCGCCGCTGCGCTCGCGCACGTGGCCCAGCAGGTCGTACTCGGGCACCAGGCTTTCCATCAGGTTGAACACGCTCTCGACGAGCGACACGTCGACCACCTGGCCGTCGCCCTGCCCCGTCTTCACGCGCAGGACCGACATCAGCGCGCCCATCACCGCGTGCAGCGACGCGAGCGAATCGCCGAGGCTGACGCCCACGCGGGCCGGCACGCCGCCCGGTTCGCCCGTGGTGTAGCGGATGCCGCCCATCGCCTCGCCGATCGCCCCGAAGCCGGGGCGGTCCTTGTAGGGGCCGGTCTGGCCGTAGCCGGAAATGCGCACCATCGTCAGCTTCGGATTGAGCGCATGCAGCACGTCCCAGCCCAGGCCCAGCTTTTCCAGCGCGCCCGGCTTCATGTTTTCGATCAGCACGTCCGCACCGGCGGCCAGCTCCTTGACGATCGCGATGCCTTCCGGGCTTTTCAGGTTCAGCGCCACCGAACGCTTGTTGCGCGACTGCAGGTACCACCACAGCGATGTGCCATTGTGCAGCTTGCGCCATTTGCGGATCGGGTCGCCGTCGCCGGGCGCCTCGATCTTGACCACATCGGCGCCGAATTCGGCCATCAGCCGCGCCGCGAACGGCGCCGCGATCAGCGCGCCGATCTCGATCACCTTGATGCCTGCCAGGGGTCCGCTCGTTTTCTCTTCCACTTGTGTTCTCCTCCACTTGTTTTTCCAGGTCGTGGGAGGATAGACAACGGCGGCGGTTCCGTCCAGCAGCAAGCTTGCCTAGCCCAGCAATTGCGGATTGCGCTGCCAGCAGGCGAACGTGAGCGCGCTGGCGAAGGTGACCCAGCCGAGGTAAGGCAGCAGCATCGCGCCGGCGAGGCGGTGCACCTTCCAGAACGCGATCGTGGTCGCAAGGATGAGTGCCCACAGCAGCAGCACCTCGGCGAATGCGGCGGCACCCATGTGCCAGCCGAAGAACAGCCAGCTCCACAGGGCGTTGGCGGCCAGTTGCACGAGATACAGGCCGAGCGTGCGCGGCGCGGTCGAGAAGCCGCGCACGCGCCATACCTGCCATGCCGCGATCGCCATCAGCAGGTACAGCACGGTCCACGCGGGGCCGAACACGCCGGCCGGCGGCGCCCAGTCCGGCTTGTTCAGCGCGGCGTAGAATTGCGGCGCATCGCGCGAGGCCCAGGCGCCCAGCGCCGCGGCGGCGAACGTGACGAGCAGCCAGCCGGCCAGGCTCTTGATGTTGACGGCAAGGCGGTGTGTATTCATGGAAGAAGTGCGCTGTTGAGAGAATGCCAACTGTAGCAGGCGCGCCGCGTGCGCGTCGCACGGGCGCGCGGCAGGTCTATAATCGAGGGCATGATCCGCTCCAGCCTCGCCCTCGTTTACATGGTGCTTGCCGTGCATGCCAACGCCGCCCCTGCCACTGCCGCCGCTCCCGCCGCCGACCTGAAGGCCGGCGCGGCGGCATTCAGGGCCTGCGCTTCGTGCCACCAGGTCGGCCCGGCCGCGCGCGGCGCGTTCGGGCCGCACCTGAACGGCCTGTTCGGCCGCCGCGCCGGGAGCACGCAATATGCCTATTCCGCGGCGATGAAGAAATCGCCGGTTGTCTGGAACGACAGGACGCTGGCCGCGTTCCTGCGCGATCCGGACGATGTCGTGCCGGGCACGAAGATGCGCCTCTGGGGTTATTCCGACGAGCGCAAGATCGCCAACCTGCTAGCCTACCTGCGTCAATACCAATAATCATGCCGACCACGATCACGCACCGCCGCACCCGCATCGTTACCCTCGATACCGGCGAGGAGCCGGGTTCCCATTGCCGCCCGGGCGACATCGCCATCCAGCAGGTCGAAGGCGGCTGGACCTTGTGGTTCGTCGGCGACGACGGCAGCATCGAAGGCTACGACGAGCCCTATCCATCGGAGAAGGAAGCGCTGTGGTCGGCCAAGGCCGCCGCCGAGTACAGCGCCAGCGACCAGTCGTAGGCCGGCGGCAGCGCGCCGTGCACCGAACTTGGCAAAATTGCTATAGACTGTGCCTTCCTTTCATACATGGAGTGCACGATGGCTCAGGATCTGGTTCTCGATAACCGCACCGACTCGGCCAAGAGCTGGGCTCAGTGGCTGTACGTGGCGCATGGCCTCAGCGTGCTGTTTACTCTCGGCGCGCTGTCGTTCATTCCGCTGATCTTCAATTACGTGAAACGCCCGGAAACGGACGGCACATTCGTCCACAGCCATCACGGCTGGCAGATCCGCTCGTTCTGGTGGTACATGGTGTGGATGGCGGTGGGCTGGATTCTCGTGTTCACGATCGTCGGCCTGCTGTTCGCGTGGATCGTGTTCGCCGGCGCCTGGCTGTGGAAGGCCTACCGGCTGATCCGCGGCTTCATCGCGCTGAACAACAACGAGCCGATCTGACGACACGCTGACGCCGATCTGATCGGTCCACAGGGAGCCGCGGCCGCGGCTCCCCGCTCTTCCGCAGCACCCTTTTACAGCAGCCTTCTACAGCACCCGCAGGAACGCCACCAGGTCGGCCTTCTCGCCATCCGTCAGCTTCGTTTCCAGCACGAGGTTGAAGAACTCCACCGTGTCTTCCAGCGTGATCAGGCGCCCGTCGTGCAGGTATGGCGGCGATTCCTTGATGCCGCGCAGCGGGAAGGTCTTGATCTTGCCATCGCCCACCGCCTTCATGCCATTCACCATCTGGACCTTGTAGAACCGTTCCGTCTTCAGGTCGTGCATCAGGTTGTCCGTGTAGTACGGCGCCGCGTGGCACGTGACGCACTGGCCCTTGCCGTTGAAGACCGCCTCGCCGCGCAGCTCCTGCGCCGTGGCCTTCTTCGGATCGAGCTTGCCCAGCACGTTCAGCTTCGGTGCCGGCGGGAAGTCCAGCAGCGCCTGGAACTCGCCCATGAACTGCACCTGGCTGCCCCGTTCGAGCACGTTGACGCCCTTCTTCGTGGCGATCACCGGATCGCCGTCGAAATAGGCGGCGCGCTGTTCGAACTCGGTGAAATCCTCCACGGTCTTCAGCGCGCGCTGCGAACCGAACAGGCGCTGCACGTTCACGCCGCGCAGCGTGGGCGTTTCGATCCGGTGCCGCAGTTCCTGAGGCCGGATATCGCCGACCAGGTGCGTGGACCCGTTGGTGTGGCCGTTGGCGTGGCAGTCGAAGCACGTGACGCCACGGCTGGGCCGCACCGAGCGCCGGTCTTCCGTCTGGTTGAACTGCTGCTGCGGGAACGGCGTGAGCAGCAGGCGCAGGCCCTCAATCTGTTTCGGATTGAGGATGCCATTGAAGATCGCGTAAAAATTGTCGATGGTCAGCAGCTGGCCCTTCGACACGTCGCCCATTTCCGGGTGCGTGGTAAGGAAGATCGGCGCCGGGAACTCGGGCAGGATGTGGTCCGGCAGGTCGAAGCCCAGGTCGAAGCGGTTCAGGTCGCGCGCCTCCTGGCGCAGGATCTCGTCGATGTGGAACTGCGGGAACAGCATGCCGCCTTCGGGATGGTTCGGGTGCGACAGCGGCAGGAAGCCGGCCGGATACAGCCCCTTCGCCTTGATATCGTCGGGGCTCATGCCGGCCAGCTGTTGCCAGCTGACGCCCGTCGGCAGCTTCACGCGCACGCCCTCCTGCACGGGCTTGCCGCGGAACATCGTCACGCCCGCCGCGGGACGGTTGGCGAGGTCGTAGCGCTGCGCCAGCAAGTCCTGCTGGCGCCGCTCGATGGCGGGCCGAGCCGCCTTCATGCGTTCCAGCGTGACGTTGAAAGGCTCGGTGATGTCGACCTTCGAATAGCTGGTCGGCGCCTGCGGAGGAGATGGCGGCGGCTTGGGCCTGGCATCCTGCGTCCACACCAGGGCCGGGATCAGCGCGATCGCGGCGGCAAGCGCACTCCTGACGAACAGCTTCGAAGCATTCATCACTCCTCCTTTGTTGTTGTGTAAAAGGGGCTCAGCAATCTCCTGTGTTCATTAAAGCAGTCGGCAACGTCAATTTAAAGGATGGGAACGATTGAATTGATTGATCGCCGGGATAGGCGCGGGCTAAGAGCGCGGTTCAGAGCAGCGCCAGCGCCGCCTCGATGTCGGCGATCAGGTCCGCCGGGTCTTCGAGCCCGATATTGAAGCGCACCAGGATGCCGGCATCCGGCCAGCCGCGGCGCATGCCCTGGATGCGGTACGGCACGCACAGGCTGTTCGGCCCGCCCCAGCTGTAGCCGATCTTGAACAGCTTCAGCGCGTCGACGAACCGGTCGGTCTGCTCCTCGGTATGGCGGGCGTCGAACAGCACAGAGAACAGGCCGCCGGCGCCGGTGAAGTCGCGCTTCCAGATCTCGTGGCCCGGGCAATCCTCGAACGCCGGGTGCAGCACCTTCGTGATTTCCGGCCGCGTCTTCAGCCACGCGGCCACCCTGCGCGCGCCGGCGTCGTGCGCGTCGAAGCGCAGCTTCATCGTCGGCAGGCCGCGCATCACCAGGTAGGCATCGTCGGCGCCGACGCCGTAGCCGAGCCGCATGTGCGACAGCGACAGGCGCTCGTGCAGCTTGTCGTCGCGGCTGATGACAGCGCCCATCAGCACGTCCGCGCCGCCGGACTGGTATTTCGTCAGCGCCTGCACGACGATATCGACGCCGAGGTCGAACGCGCGCAGCGCGATGCCGGCGGACCAGGTGTTGTCCAGCGCGACGACCACGCCCTTCGCCTTCGCCGCCGCGCAGATCGCCGGCAGGTCAGGCACTTCCATCGACACGGAACCCGGCGCCTCGGTCCAGATGAGCTTCGTGTTCGGCCCGATCAGCGCCGCGATGCCGGCGCCCACCAGCGGATCGTAGTAGCGCGCGGTGATGCCCATCGCATCCTGCAGCCAGTTGCCCAGCACGCGGTTGGGGTTGTACACGTTATCGGGCAGCAGCACGTCGTCGCCGGTCTTGAGCAGCGCCAGGTCGACCATCGCGATCGCGGCCAGGCCCGACGGCGCCAGCAGGCAATCCTTGCCGTCCTCGATCTGCGCCAGGCGCGCCTCCAGCGTAAACGTGGTGGGCGTGCCGTGCAGGCCATAGGTGTACGCGCTCTTGTCTTTCCAGTTACCGGAACGCAGCGCCGCCACGTTGGGGAACAGCACCGTCGAGGCATGATGGATGGCGGGCGGGAACGCGCCGAAGCCTGCCGGCGGCTGGTAATCGGCGTGGATCAGCGAGGTCTGCGGGGATTTTTTGGTCGTCATGAATGGGCTCAACTCCAACTGCGCGGGAATAAAAAAAGGCGGACCGCATGGTCCGCCCTTCATTGTAGCCGCTGGCTCGTTGCAGCCTGCGTTCAGCCGGTCAGCCGGAAGCGCCCCCTATCGGGTTACGCTTCCCCCCACAGGTCGTGCGCATCGGCGCGGGTGATCCCGACATCGTAGAACTGCCCGACCGCCAGCTTTTTATTCGGCTCGAACGGCTTCTTGACATGCACCACGCCATCGATTTCCGGCGCATCGGCGGCCGAGCGGCCGATCGCGCCCGTCGGGGTCAGCTCGTCGATCAGCACGCGGACCGTCTTGCCGATCTTGGCCTTCAGGCGCGCCTTCGAAATCTCCTCCTGCAGCAGCATCACGCGGCCGCGGCGCTCTTCGCGCAGCTCTTCCGGGACCGGGTTGGCGATCTCGTTGGCGGTCGCGCCTTCCACCGGCGAGTAGGCGAAGCAGCCCAGCCGGTCGATCTGCGCTTCCTTCAGGAAGTCCAGCAGGTATTCGAACTCGGCTTCCGTCTCGCCCGGGAAGCCGGCGATGAAGGTCGAGCGGATCGTCAGGTCGGGGTTCATCTGGCGCCACTTCAGGATGCGTTCCAGGTTCTTCTCGCCGGAGGCCGGGCGCTTCATCCGCTTCAGCACTTCCGGATGCGCGTGCTGCATCGGGATGTCGAGGTAAGGCAGGATGTGGCCGCCGCTCATCATCGGGATGATTTCATCCACGTGCGGGTAGGGATACACGTAATGCAGGCGCACCCAGGCGCCGTACTGCGCGGCCAGCTGGCCCAGCGCCTCGGTCAGCTGCGTCATGTGCGTCTTGACCGGGCGGCCGTTCCAGAAGCCGGAGCGGAACTTCACGTCGATGCCGTAGGCCGACGTGTCCTGCGAAATCACCAGCAGTTCCTTGACGCCGGCCTTGAACAGGTTTTCCGCCTCGATCATCAGTTCGCCGATCGGGCGCGACACCAGGTCGCCGCGCATCGACGGGATGATGCAGAACGAGCAGCGGTGGTTGCAGCCCTCGGAAATCTTCAGGTAGGCGTAGTGCTTCGGCGTGAGCTTCACGCCCTGCGGCGGCAACAGGTCGATGAACGGCTCGTGCGGTTTCGGCAGGTGCGTGTGCACCTGCGCCATCACCTCGCCCACCGCGTGCGGGCCGGTCACGGCCAGCACCTTCGGGTGGATTTTCTGGATCAGGTCGCTGCCATCGGTATCCTTCTTGGCGCCCAGGCAGCCGGTGACGATGACCTTGCCGTTCTCGGCCAGTGCTTCGCCGATCGCATCGAGCGATTCCTGCACGGCGGCATCGATGAAGCCGCAGGTATTGACGATCACGAGATCGGCGCCGGCGTACGACTTGGCGGTCTCGTACCCTTCGGCGCGCAGTTGCGTGAGGATCTGTTCGGAATCGACCAGCGCCTTCGGGCAGCCGAGCGAGACAAAGCCCACTTTCGGTGCTGGCGATCCATCGGCGGGCTTGGTAAGACGGGAAAGTGGCTGAGATTGCATGTTTTAACAACGAATGTCGGGACCAATCGGCTATTTTACCTGATGTGGGCTGCATGCGATATGGGCAGTGCATGGAAGAACCGGTGTCCGACACCATGAATGGTGTCCGGCACCACATCTTCCGGCTGCGGCATGCCTGTTACAGCCACTGGTCAGAGCCGCAGGGTGGTGGCCTCGTCGAACAGCGAGATGTGGTCGGGCCGTAGCGTGAACGCGCCGCCGGGGCGGCCGTCGGGGACGATGGCGGCCACTTCGCGGCCGTGGAAGCCGTGCCACAGCACGCGGTGGGCACCCATCGCCTCGACCAGCGTGACCGGTGCGCGGCAAGCGCCGTCGGCGCGCACGTCGACATCTTCCGGCCGCACGCCGAGCACCACGCGCCGGCCCTCCGCAGGCGCCTGGCGGAACGGGTAACGGGAGACATCGAGCGCCAGGTGATCGTTGCGGAACCACACGCCGTCCGAGCAATCGAGCCTGCCATGGAACAGGTTCATGCCCGGCGAGCCGAGGAACGTGGCGACGAACAGGTTTTCCGGCGCGCGATAGACCGCGTCCGGCGTGTCGAACTGCTGGATCGCGCCGCCCTTCATGACGGCCATGCGGTCGGCCAGCGTCATCGCCTCGACCTGGTCGTGCGTCACGTAGATCATCGTCGCGCCCAGCCGCGCATGCAGGTGCTTCAGTTCGCGCCGCAGCTCGGTGCGCAGCTGGGCGTCGAGGTTCGACAGCGGCTCGTCGAACAGGAACACGTCGGCCTCGCGCACGATCGCGCGCCCGATCGCCACCCGCTGGCGCTGGCCGCCGGACAGCTCGCCCGGCTTGCGCCCGAGCAGCGGCCCGAGTTGCAGCATCTCGGCCGCCCGTGCAACGCGCCGCGCGATTTCCGCCTTCGGCGTGCCGTTGATGCGCAGCCCGAACGACATGTTCGCTTCCACGTTCATGGTCGGATACAGCGCATACGACTGAAACACCAGCGCGATGCCGCGGTCCTTCGGGTCGGCGTACGTCATGTCGCGGCCACCGATACGGATGCTGCCGGCCGACGCGTCGTTCAGGCCGGCGATGCTGTGCAGCAGCGTGGACTTGCCGCAGCCGGAAGGCCCCAGCAGCACGACGAATTCTCCGGCACCGACATCGAGGTCGAGCGAATCGATCACGTTGCTGGCGCCCAGGCGGATCTGCAGGTTGCGGATGGAAACGTTGGCCATGGAGTGCTTATCCCTTTACTGCGCCGCTGGCGATGCCGCGCACGAACCAGCGGCCGGAGAAGAAATACAGCGCGAGCGGTACCAGCGAAGTGAGCAGCGTGGCGGCCATGTTCACGTTGTACAGGCGCTCGCCGGTCGTGGTGTTGATGATGTTGTTCAGCTGGACCGTCATCGGCAGGTTGTCCGATCCCGCGAACACGAGGCCGAGCAGGAAATCGTTCCAGATGTTGGTCACCTGCATGATCGCGGCCACCGCCATCACAGGCGCCGACATGGGCAGCATCAGCGAATAAAAGATGCGCCAGAAGCCGCCGCCATCGATCCGCGCGGCCATGAACAGTTCCTGCGGCAGCGCCGCGTAGTAATTGCGGAACAGCAGCGTCATCATCGGCATGCCGAACACCAGGTGCACGAGGACGATGCCCGGCAGCGAACTGTACAGGCCAGCCGCCGCCAGTGCCCGCACCAGGGGATACAGCAGCACCTGCCCGGGAACGAAGGCGCCGATCATCAGCACCGCGAACAGCGCGTTGGCGCCACGCGGCCGCCAGAACGACAGCGCATAGCCGTTGACGGCGCCGATCGCGATCGACAGCAGCACGCTGGGCACGGTGATCTTCACCGAGTTCCAGAAGCCGCCGCGGATGCCTTCGCATTCGAGCCCCGTGCATGCCGCCTGCCAGGCGTTGCGCCATGGCTCGAACGTCGGCGCCAGCGGCAGCGCGAAGATGTTGCCGAGGCGGATTTCCGCCATCGGCTTCACCGACGTCACGAGCATCACGTAAAGCGGCACCAGGAAGAACAGCGCCGCCGTCAGCAGGAACGCGTAGATGCCGAGACGCGCCGGCGTGAGCAGCGGCTTGCGCGGTCGCACCCTGGCGGCCGGCGGCAGCACCGCCAGGTCGCAGTCCCGCTTCACCCGCCGCTCCGTTGCAGCGCCCTGCTGCGGGCATAACAGAACGGCGCGACGATGGCCAGCACCGTCAGCAGCAGCACGATCGACGCGGCCGACGCCAGGCCCACGTTGGCGCGGCCGAACAGGTAATCCATGATGAACTTGGCGGGCACCTCGCTGGCCGTGCCGGGGCCGCCCTGGGTCATGGCCACCACGGCGTCGAACAGCTTCACCACCATCACGAACAGCAGGATGAACGCGGTCGACAGCGACGGCCACAGCATCGGCAGCACGATCGACAGGTAGACGCGCCACTTCGGGATGCCGTCGATGCGCGCCGCCTTCCAAAGTTCGGCGTCGATGCCGCGCAGGCCGGACAGCAGCAGCGCCATCACCAGCCCCGAGGCCTGCCACACGGTGGCGATGACGACCGTGTACAGCACGGTTTCCTGCCGCACGATCCAGTCGAACGTGAAGCCGCCGAAGCCCAGCCGCCGCGCCACGCCCTGGATGCCCAGTTCGGGGTTCAGTATCCATTGCCACACCAGGCCCGTGGCCACGAACGACATCGCATACGGATACAGGAACACCGTGCGCAGCGCGCCTTCGCCGGCCACCTGCTGGTCGATGAACACGGCCAGCAGGAAGCCGAGCACCAGGCAGGCGGCGATGAACAGCAGGGCATAGACGGCCAGGTTCTGCAGCGACAGCAGCCAGCGCGCATTGCGGAACAGGCGCTCGTACTGGCCCAGGCCGACGAAGTCGCCGGTCGGGAAGATCCGCGCCGACGACAGCGATACGCGCGCCGTCCACAGGAACGTCAGCACATAGGCGCCCAGCGCGGTGAGCGCCATCGGCAGCAGGGCAAGATACGCCGGGAAGGACGCCAACCCGCACGCCGCGCGGCCGCGCCGCCGGCGCGCCGCTACCACGTGTTGTCCTTCATCGCCTGTGCGAACGCCTGTTGCGCGCGCTCCGGCGTGTCGTCGCGGTTCCAGTAGTTCGTCAGCACGTCCTGCAGCGCCCCGTTCAGATCCGGGTCGAGCAGCATCTCGGTATTGGGCAGTTGACGCGACTTGTCGGCCATGATTTCGATGCCCTTCCTGGCGCACAGGTCCAGCTTCGACATGTCCACGTCGGGCCGGATCGGAATCGAGCCCTTGCGCGCGCTGAACTCGGCCTGCGGGCCGGGCGCAGTCATCACGGTGGCCAGCAGCTTCTGCGCCCGCACCACGTGGGGCTTGCCGGTCTTCGGGAACACGAACGCGTCGCCGGCGACCACGTAGGGCGCCTTCGGCCCGAAGCCGGGAAAGCAGCCGAATTCCCGGCCGGCCACCTGCCCCGCCGTCGTGAACTCGCCCTTGGCCCAGTCGCCCATGATCTGCACGCCGGCCCGCCCGGACACCACCAGCGCCGTCGCATCGTTCCAGTTGCGGCCCGGCGCGCCGGGGTCGGTGTAGGCCCGCAGGCGCCTGAATTTCACCAGAACGTCGCGAAATGCCGGCGAGTGCACGGCCCGCACGTCGCGGTCGCGATAGATCTTCAGGTACAGCGCCGGCCCGCCCACGAGCGCGAACACGGCGTCGAACAGGATCTTTTCCTGCCACACCTGGCCGCCGAATGCGAGCGGTATCAGGCCAGCCCGCTTCAACAGGTCGAGGTGCTGCATGAACTCGTCGAACGTGGCCGGTTCGGCCTTGATGCCGGCCCTGGCGAAGGCCGCCTTCGAGTAGAAGAACCAGGCCGGCATGTGGATATCGACCGGCGCGGCATAGTAATGGCCGTCGACCTTGATGGCGTCGATGATCGTGCGCGGCAGGATATTGTCCCAGTTGCCGCGCGCGGCCACGTCGTCGAGGTTGTTCAGCAGGCCCTGGTCGACGATGTCGCGAAACTGCCTGGAAGTGTTGAACTGCGCGGCCACGGGGGCGTTGCCGCCGACGATGCGGTTGATCGTCGAGGCGCGCGACTGGTCGGCGCCGGCCACCGCCTGGTCGATCCACTGGCCGCCGGCCCGGTTGAACGCGTCGGCGAACTGGCGGATCGCGGCCGACTCGCCGCCGGACGTCCACCAGTGCGACACGGTCGCCTTCAGCGGCGCCGGCACCGGTGCGGCCGCCCGCGCGGGTCCCGCCAGCGTCAGCGCCAGCACCGCCCCCGCGACGGTGCCTGTCGTTGCCTTGCTCATCTTGTCTCCGTGGCGCCTGGGGTGCCTTATTGGTATGTGTTCATGATAAGTGAAACGGGCTCGTCGGCAGAAAAGTTTGCGGGGACCGGTGCAAATTTTCCGCCCGTGGGCAGGATCGCGACCGGCGCCGCAGCGTGTCGCGCGGCGATTGGAATCGATTCCATTTATTGTTGCCAATAGTATCAGCAGCGCAAATGCAGCGTCAACGTGATTGTGCCGGGCGCAACGAGCGCGGGAACGGCATGGCGGCGCATGGGAACATCGTGACGGATGCGAAAACCGGTGTCCGACACCCGGGGGGTGTCCGACACCAGTGTTCATGGTGCGGCGGTGGGAGATCGGTACATCGCAGCGCCACGGCAGGAAACGGCCGGGACGCAAGGCGGCGCAGGCGAACGCCCGCGCCGGTGGCTTACTTCTTGTCGGTGGGCGTGGTGACCGGCGGCACCACGAACGGGAAGGCGCCGAACAGGTTCTTGCTCTGGTTTTGCATCTGTTCCTGCATCTGCACGAACAGGCTCTTGCTCTGGTCGATATAGTTGTTCATCATGCCCTGCATGATCGGGGCCTGCACGTTCATGAACTGGGTCCACATTTCGGGGCTGAACGTCTTGCCGTCGTAATTGGTGGCGCTGGTGGTCAGGCGGCGCTGGATGTCGGTGAACGCCTGGACATTCTTTTCCAGGTAGCTGCCCATCATGCCCTGCATCGCATGCCCGTAGTAGCGGATGATCTGCGCCAGCACGTCGGTAGTGAACATCGGCGCACCGCTGGCCTCTTCCTCGAGGATGATCTGCAGCAGGATGCTGCGCGTCAGGTCTTCGTTCGACTTGGCATCCACCACCGTGAACGGTTCGTTGTCGAGCACGAGCTGCTTCACGTCGGTCAGCGTGATATAGGAACTGGTCTGCGTATCGTAGAGACGGCGGTTGGGATACTTCTTGATCAGGCGTTCGGCAGATTTCTTTACACTACTCATCACAAGTTCCGATTTTGGTCATATTGCGCCGCAGCGCATGCCACGTCGTTTCAAAAAAAAGGCCGCGAAAAAAAAGCGAACGTAGAGTTCGCTTTCACTAGCCCTGCTCACCCTATTATAGAGTGAAATTTTAGAGGTATGTATCCATCGGCGTATGAAATCGGCATGAAAAGAGGTGGAAACAGCACTTATTGCAACGCAACGAAAATAAGCGCTGGACAAAACAGCATGGCATCCGCGCTTATTCCCGTCAATTTCGGGATATTCCCGTTCTCAATCGGCCTTTTCCTTGACGTAACGGCCGGGTGCCGGCTCGACTGGCTTGAACGTTTCGTTGCCGAGCTCCGTGCGCGGTGCGACATCGTCGCCGCCATGCTCGGCCAGGAACGCGGCCCACAGCGGCCACCAGCTGCCCGGGTGCTCGACGGCCCCGGCGATCCACTGTTCCGGATCTTCCGGCCGCTCGTCGTTGACCCAGTAGCTGCGCTTGTTCTTCGACGGCGGATTGATCACCCCGGCGATGTGCCCCGACGCGCCCAGCACGAAGCGGTTGGCCGTGCGCTCTTCCGGGTTCAGGATGTTCATCGACGCATAGGCCGACGTCCATGGCACGATGTGATCTTCCCGGGAGCCGTACACGAAGGCCGGCGCGGCAATCGCCGTCAGGTCGACCTTTTCGCCGGCGACCGTCAGGCGGCCCGGCTCCTTCAGCCTGTTTTCCAGGTACGTATTGCGCAGGTACCAGCAGAACATCGGCCCCGGCAGGTTGGTCGAATCGGAATTCCAGTACAGCAGGTCGAACGCGGCGGGTTCGTTCCCTTTCAGGTAATTCGCCTGCACGTAATTCCATACCAGGTCGTTCGGCCGCAGGCTCGAGAACGTGCTGGCCAGGTCGCGCCCGGCCATCAGGCCGCCCTGCGCCAGCGCCTGCTCGCGGATACGCACCTGCGGTTCGTCGACGAACACGCTCAGCACGCCCGTATCGGCGAAGTCCAGGAAAGTCGTCAGTAGTGTCAGGCTGGCCGCCGGCTGCTGGCCGCGCGCGGCCAGCACCGCCAGCGCCGTCGACAGCAGCGTGCCGCCGACGCAGAAGCCCAGCAGGTTCAGCGTTTCCTCGCCGGTGATTTCCTGTACCGCGCGGATCGCCTCGATCACGCCCTTCTCGGTGTAATCGTCCCACGATGTTTTCGCCAGCGTGGCATCGGGGTTGCGCCACGAGATGATGAAGACGGTATTGCCCTGTTCGACCGCATAGCGCACCAGCGAACTGGCCGGTTGCAGGTCGAGAATGTAGTACTTGTTGATGCAGGGCGGCACCATCAGCAGCGGCCGCTGTTTCACCGTATCGGTCAGCGGCTTGTACTGGATCAGCTGGAACAGCGGGGTTTCCAGCACGACCTGGCCTTCGGTGACCGCCAGGTTGCGCCCCACCTCGAACGCCTTGTCGTCGGTCAGCGAAATATGCCCCTTCTGCATATCGGCCAGCATGTTCTTCAGGCCGCGGGTCAGGCTTTCGCCTTTCGATTCCAGCAGCGCCTGCTGCGCTTCGGGATTGGTCGCCAGGAAGTTCGCCGGCGACATCGCATCGACTACCTGCTGGATTGCAAAGCGGATTTTCTGCTTCTGCTGCGCGGATGCCTCGACCGCCTCGGCCATCGCCACCAGGAACTTGGCGTTCAGCAGGTACGCCGCCGCGCTGAAGGCGGTAACGGGATTGCCGGTCCAGGCCGGCGCCGCGAAACGCCGGTCTCGGATTTGCGGCGTTTTACCTTCGAGGAACTGTTGCCAGAGCACGCCGAACTCGGCCATATACTCGTTTTTCAGCGTTTCCAGGACATCCGGCTTGACCGTCGCGCCGGCTTCGCGCAGCAGCGCGGCACCCGGCAGTTGGACGTTCGCCAGGGCGTCCGGGTTGGCCATCCAGGATTTCCACTGTTCGGGGTTCATCCAGCCGGCCAGTGTCTGTGCGTCGGGCATATTCATGTATATTCCATTGAGAATTGTTTGTGATTCCAATCGAAACTACCGATGCTGATCATTGCTATTGCCTGGATTTACGTCGTGCTGCTGATGTCGCTGACCGAGCCGACGGTTGTCGCAGGCATCATGACTTTCCTGATGTATTGCGTTGTGCCTCTGGGGATTTTACTCTATGTCACGGGCGGAAAGGGGCGTCGCGCCCGGCGACTGCGCGCGCGGGAGCGCGAGCGCGCTGCTGCAAGCGAGCCCGACTGAATTTACCCGGATTTGCTTCAGGGCGCTGTTCGCATTAACTGTGCAATGCTCCAAGGAACGGAACTTTTTCAGCAAGCTGGTCTTTGGCGATGGCTTCCGGCGACGCCCACGCGCAGCCATTGGGCCGGTAGCGCCAGTTGGGCCGCATCGAGCACGCGTTGCCAACCGGTGTAATTGGCCAGGTAGCGACTGGCAACGCCATTGAAGCGGCGCAGCCAGGTCTTGAAGCGGCTGTGCCACCCGTTCACGTTATTGAGGTGAATCGCGCCCCGGGCACGAACGCCGGCGCGAACATTGAGGGCTTCGTGGGTAATATTGATTGGCCGCCCGGGCAAAAGTTCCGTAAGCCTTGGCACCATCGCTGATCAGAAGAACGTCACGGCTCAACACCGGCAGTAGATGCAGCGCCAGCTGCCGCGCACTGACCGATCCACGCCCGGTAACGAACTCGTGCGTCACCCTGGCACGGTCGCGAGCGACCAGGATGCAGTCCAGTTCGCGGCTGATACCGCGGCGTGCCGCTTTGCCACCACGCCGCCGCGCCGGGCAGTCGAGCTTTCGCGAGCCTTTTTGCGATTCCAGTAAATATGTTTCGTCCGCCTCGACCATGCCTGCCAGTTGCGCCGGGCGCTCGCGGCACACACCGGCGATAAACCGGTGGCGCCATCGGAAGCTTGTCGAACGGGCGACGTCGACGCGCCGGGCCGCATCGCGCACGGTACGCGAATCGATCAGGCACTGCAGATATGGCAGCCATTTGTCGCGATGGCGCAATCGTGCCAGCGGCGTGCCGGTCAGCGCGTTGTAGCTGCGCGTGCACGCCATGCAACGATAACGCTGCAGGCCATTGGCCTGGCCGCAGCGATGCCGCCGCCCGCAGCCACAGTGCGGGCAAGGGCACGCGCGGGCGGCCAGTTGAACAATGCCGAGGCAATTGCCACGCGACGACAGTGCCGCGAGCCACGCCTCCAGGCTGGCGACCTGTTGATCAGTCAGTTGCTCCTGGATGAGTGCTTGAAACAGTCCTGCAAAGCCGGCGGGATCCATGTTCGCTCCTCGTTTGCATGAGTTACCTCAACAAGGAGTAAGACAACGACCAGTTCGACTGGTTCCCCGATTTAACGCTAACAGCGCCTACTTCAGCCAGATGAGGCTGGCCTGCCGGCCCGTCACGCCGTCGCGCCGGTAGGAATAGAACCGCCCGGAATTGGAAACGGTACAGAAATCGCCGCCCCACACGCGCGGTACGCCCACGCCGGCCAGCGCGATGCGGGCCAATGCATACAGGTCGGCGAAGAATTTGCCCGGCCGCAAATTCATCGGCGCGAAGGCGGCGCGCACCAGGGCCTCGTCCGCGCCGGGGTGCTGCAGGAAGGCATCGAGCACGTCCTGCCCCACTTCGAAGCGGTTCGGGCCGATCGCGGCGCCCAGCCAGGCCATCAGCTCGCCGGCGCCGGCCGCGCGCATCGATTCCACCGTGCGTTGCAGCACGCCGTCGGCCAGGCCGCGCCAGCCGGCATGCACCGCGGCCACCATGCGGCCCTCGGCGTCGCACAGCAGCACCGGCAGGCAGTCGGCCGTGAGGACCGCGCATACCACGCCCCGTTCGCGGGTGAAGCTGGCATCGGCGATCGGCGGTGCCGCATCGGTATCGTGCGTGCCCGCATCGACCACGCGGGTGCCGTGCACCTGCGCCAGCCAGACCGGCTCTGACGGCAGCTCGGCGCGCAGGATATCGCGATTGCGCTCGACGCATTTGGGTGCATCGCCCACGTGCGTGCCCAGGTTCAGGCCGCCCTTGCCCTGCCCGTCGTCATACGGCGCCGGGCTGACGCCGCCGCGCCGCGTGCTGCACAGCACGCCGACGTTGTCCGGCAGGTCCGGCCAGTCCGGTAGCAGCCACTGGGTGCCGCCTGTCCCGTTTCTCGTGTTCATTCGTCGTCGTAATCCTCGTCGTGGTGGCCGGATTCCACGTCCGGATCCGTTTGCAGCGCGGCTTCGTCGATGCCGCATTCCTCCAGCAGCGCGCGGAAGTCGTCGGCAAGCGGAATCTCCCACTCGCAATGCTCGCCCGTGGCCGGGTGCACCAGGCCGAGGCGCCGCGCCTGCAGCGCCTGGCGGTGGAAGGCGCCGTTCAGGTGCGGCTTGCCATATACATAGTCGCCCACCAGCGGGAAGCCCAGGTGCGCCATGTGCACGCGGATCTGGTGCGTGCGGCCGGTTTCGAGACGGCACTGCACGAGGCTGACCGGCCGGCGCTCCAGCTCGCCCGAGATCAGCCGTTCATAGTGCGTGATCGCCGGCTTGGCACCGAGGCCCGTGGACACGGCCATCTTCACGCGCTCGCGCGGGTGGCGGCCCATCGGCGCATCGATCGTGCCGGACAGCCGCGGCGTGCCCCATGCCAGTGCCCAGTATTCGCGCTTCACGCTGCGCGCCTGCAGCTGGCGCACCAGGTCCGTCTGCGTCGGCAGGTCCTTGCCGATGACCATCAGGCCGCTGGTATCCTTGTCCAGCCGGTGGACGATGCCGGCGCGCGGTACGCCGCCCAGTTGCGGCCAGCGGTGCAGCAGGCCGTTGAGCAGCGTGCCGGACCAGTTGCCCGCGCCCGGGTGCACCACGAGGCCGGCCGGCTTGTTGATGACGATGAGGTTGGCGTCTTCGTACACCACGTCCACGTCGATCTGCTCCGGCGCGAACGCCACGTCTTCCGGCGCGGCCTGCGGCAGCACGATGATTTTTTCATCGCCGTACACGGTGGCGCGCACCTTGGCCGGCTTGCCGTCGACGGTGACGAAACCGTCCTCGATCCAGCTTTGCAGGCGGCCGCGCGAGAACTGCGGCACCAGCTTCGCGATCACCTTGTCGAGGCGCTCGCCGCAGGCGTCCGGCGTCAGGCGCAGTTCGATCGGCGCCAGCGGATCGGCGGGTGCCTCGTCGGCGAGAAGTTCGTCGGCCAGCACGTCGCCGTCGAAATCGGCGTCAAAATCGTTATCGGACGGTTGTTGGGCCGGATTCGGCTCAGGATTCAATATCACAGCATTCCCATCGGCTATAATCAGCCAGGTCGTATCTTGTTTAAACGTCTTCTTGCACGAGAACATGCAAAAAAAATTGAAGGTAGTAGCAGCATCCGTTTTATTCGCCAGTCTCTCGGCTTGTAGCCTGTTACCGGAACAATCGGATGAGACCAAAGGCTGGTCCGCTTCGAAATTATACTCGGAGGCCAAGGAAGAATTGGCCGGACAGCATTACGAGCGGGCGATCCAGTTGTTTAACAAGCTGGAAGCGAGCTATCCGTTCGGCGTGTACGCGCAGCAGGCGCAGATGGAAGTCGCCTATGCCTACTACAAATCGCAGGACCAGGCGCAGGCCCTGGCCGCTGTCGAACGCTTCATCAAGCTGCATCCGAACCATCCGAATGTCGACTACATGTACTACCTGCGCGGCCTGATCAACTTCAATGACCAGATCGGCCTGCTCAATTTCGTCTACGAGCAGGATCCGGCGGAGCGCGACCCGAAAGCCACCCGCGAGGCGTTCGCCGCGTTCAAGGCGCTGGTCGACAAGTTCCCGGAAAGCCAGTACGCGCCGGATGCGATCGACCGGATGAAATACCTGATCAACGCGATGGCCACGTACGAAGTCTACGTGGCGCGCTACTACTACCGGCGCGGCGCCTACCTGGCCGCCGCCAACCGGGCGATGGACTCGGTGCGCGAATACAGCGACTCGCCGGCGATCGAGGAAGCCCTGTGGATCATGATTCGCAGCTACGACAAGCTGGGCAACGTCGCCCTGCGCGACGACGCGACACGCGTCTTCAAGCAGAACTTCCCGAACAGCAAGTTCCTCGACGAAGGCGCACCGAAACCGGAGCGCAAGTGGTGGAAGTTCTGGTCGGCTTCGTAAGCTGACCGGTTACGGTCGAGGCCGTGTCCACCCCGCGGTCAAGCCCGGGGTCAAGCCCCGTCCCTGGATACGAGCTCGACGATAGCTGCCATTTTATGGTTCAGTTCGTGTCCATCTTCTCGCCTGGCGCCATGGTGGACACGAACGGGCTGTGACGCCTCAGGCCACCTGCCGCCGGAACACCCAGCGGTCGTCGTTCGACGCCTCGGGCGCGAACGCGTAGCCGTCCATATCGAACGCCTTCAGTGCCTCGGGATCGACGATGCCGTTCAACGCCGCGTAGCGGGCCAGCATGCCGCGGGCACGCTTGGCGTGGAACGAGATGATCTTGTACCTGCCATTCTTGTATTCCTCGAACACCGGCGTGACCACACGCACGCCCAGCTTTGCCGGCCGCACCGACCTGAAATACTCTTCCGAAGCGCAATTGACGAGCCACCGCGCGTCCTGCGCCTCGGCGGCGCCGTTCAGTTCCTGCGTGATCAGGTCGCCCCAGAATGCATACAGATCCTTGCCGCGCGCGGTTTTCAGGCGCGTGCCCATCTCGAGCCGGTGCGGATGGATCAGGTCCAGCGGGCGCAGCAGCCCGTACAGGCCGGACAGGATGCGCACGCGCCCCTGCGTGTAGTCGAGCTGCTGCGCGTTCAGGGATCGCGCATCGAGGCCGTCGTATACATCGCCGTCGAACGTCATCACGGCCTGGCGCGCCTGCGTCGTATCGGGCGTCCAGGAAGCGTAGCGGCCCACGTTCAGCGTGGACAGCGCGTCCGACAGGTCCATCAGTTCGGCCAGTTCGTGCGGCGCGAACTGGCGCATCCGCTCGATCAATTGCGCCGAGTGATCCAGGAACGCGGGGCGGGTGGCGATGTCGGTGGTGGGGGGCGTCTCGAGGTCGAGACTCTTTGCGGGGGAAAGCACTATCAGCATATGATTCGAAACCAGCCATTCAAGACAAGATAATTTCCGCCATGATACCCGTTTTGCCCGACACTCCGCCTCCCGCCCGGCCGCAGCGCATCGTCATCGATACCAATGTCTGC
This sequence comes from Pseudoduganella dura, assembly GCF_009727155.1. Classification (NCBI taxonomy): domain Bacteria; kingdom Pseudomonadati; phylum Pseudomonadota; class Betaproteobacteria; order Burkholderiales; family Oxalobacteraceae; genus Pseudoduganella; species Pseudoduganella dura. Next base: position 6,769,450 of record NZ_WNWM01000002.1, read on the forward strand.
CTCGACCTGTTCGTGTTCCACGATCCGCGCTGGGCCGCCCTGCTGGCCGCGATCGAGAGCGGCGCCGTCGAGGCGATCACGCGCGCCGACTGCCGCGACGAATACCACGTGGTGCTGCACTACCCGCACCTGCCGCTGGACGAAGCCACGCGGCCGGTCAGCGCCGCCCGTTTCGATGCGCTGATCAAGGTTGTGGCGCCGCCCGAATCCGGCGTGCGCCTGCCGGTCTGCACCGACCGCGACGACCAGAAATTCCTCGAAGTGGCGCGCGATGCCGATGCGCAGGTCCTGATCACGAAGGACAAGGCGCTGCTGAAGCTGGCCCGCCGGCTGCGCAACGCCGGCATGTTCGCCGTCGTCCCGCCGGAAAAATGGCCGCTCGCCGCCGCACCCGATGCTGCGCTAGAATGAACCCGAGCACACCGTTCGCATACAGCCATGGATCGCCGATGAGCAGCCCGACCTTCAGCCCGACCAGCAGCGTGACCAGCAGCCCGACCACCCCACCCCCGGCAGCGACGACTCCGGCAGCGGAACCATCGCCGCCAGCGACGTCGGCGGCGACACCCGCGCTGGCCACGCGCCTGCCGGCGGTGGGCACCACCGTGTTCACCCGCATGTCGAGCCTGGCCGCCGAACACGATGCCGTCAACCTCGGCCAGGGCTTCCCGGACTTCGCCTGCGATCCGAAGCTGGTGGAAATGGTGGCCGAGGCAATGCGCGCGGGCCACAACCAGTACCCGCCGATGACGGGCGCGCCGGCGCTGCGCCAGGCCATCGCCGCCAAGATCGCGGCCCTGTACGGCCACGCGTATGACGCGAACGCCGAGATCACCGTGACGGCCGGCGCGACGCAGGCGCTGACGACGGCGATCCTGGCGGTGGTCCACCCGGGCGACGAGGTGATCGTCATCGAACCGGCCTACGACAGCTACATGCCGGCGGTCGAACTGGCCGGCGGCGTGGTGGTGCCGGTGCAGATGGCGCTCGACGACGCCGGCTACCACATGCCGTGGGATCGTGTCGCGGCCGCCGTGACGCCCAGGACGCGCCTCATCGTCGTCAACACGCCGCACAACCCCACCGGCAGCGTGCTGCGCGATGCCGACCTGCAGGTGCTGGCCGACATCGTGCGCGGCACAGGCATCCTCGTGCTGTCCGACGAAGTCTACGAACACATGGTCTACGACGGCCACCGGCACGCGTCGATAAGCCGCCACCCGGTGCTGGCGGCGCGCAGCTTCGTCGTTTCCAGCTTCGGCAAGACCTATCACACCACGGGCTGGAAGATCGGCTACGTGGCGGCGCCCGCGCCGCTGATGGTGGAATTTCGCAAGGTGCACCAGTACAACGTGTTCAGCGTGAACGCGCCGATGCAGCACGGGATCGCCGCCTACATGGCCAACCCGGCGCCGTACCTGGAACTGCCGGCGTTCTACCAGAGAAAGCGCGACCTGTTCCGCGCCGGCCTGGCGGGCAGCCGGTTCGAGCTGCTGCCGGCGGACGGCACCTATTTCCAGTGCGTGCGCTACGGCGCCATCTCGGCCATGCCGGAAGCGGCGTTCGCCGAATGGCTGACCACGGAAATCAAGGTGGCGGCCATTCCCGTATCGCCGTTCTACCGCCAGGCGCGCGAATCGGGCATCGTGCGCTTCTGCTTCGCCAAGAAGGACGAAACGCTGGCGCTGGCGCTGGGGCGGCTGGCACGTATCTGAATCCACATCCAAGTCGGAGTCCACGCCCATGGGATTGCATGCGCTGAACGACCTGCCGGAACCGGACGGGACGGCCCGCCCGGCGGCACCGCCCTCGGTGCTGCGCGCGCTGAACGCCGTGCAGCACCGCCTCGACGATATCGGCCGCGCATCGCCGCACGTCGACCCGGCCGAGCTGCGTGCCACGGCGCGCGACCTGCTGCATGCGATCGACCTGTCCGCCGACGTGGCGCTGGCCTGCGTGCTGCGCAACCAGGTTGCCGGCAGCTACGCGATGCGGCACAGCATCGAGACGGCCGTGGTGGCGGCACTGGTGGCGCGGCACATGCACATGCGCCCGGCCCCGCTGCTGTCGCTGGTGTCGGCGGGGCTGGCGCTCCATGCCACCGGCCGCCACGGGGCGGACGAGAGCAATCGCGCTCATGGCCACGATCACGGTCGCGCGCACGACCATGACAGTGCCCGGGCGGCGCACGGCACCCGGGCCGGCGAACCGGACTGGTTCGCGAACCTGCTGGCCGACCATGCGCCGGAGCCGCTCCACGACCGCACCGCCGGCACCGACGCGGAAGCGGCCGCCCACCTGCTGCGCATGGCGGACCGCTACTGCGCCGGCATCTCGCCGCGCAATTACCGCCGCGCGCTGCTGCCGGACGACGCGCTGGCGCGCGTGCTGGAGCTGTCGCCGGACCCCGAACTGACGGCGGCCTTCGTCCAGCAGATCGGCCCCTACCCGCCCGGCACCGCGGTGCGGCTGGGCGGCGGCGAACTCGGCGTGGTTACCCACCGCGACGGCGGCCGGGCCGAGATCTTCTGTTTGCGCGACGGGACCGGGCGCCAGTTTTCCATGCCGCTCCCCCGGCGCGTGGGCGAGGACGGCTGCACGATCGCCGCCGCCCTGTGCGAGGACGACATCGACCTGCCGATCTCGATGAAACAGGTATGGGGACCGCTGGCCAGCCTGTGAAGGGCGACCGGGAAGGACCGGCAAACCCGGCCCGGCAAGCATTGGCCTGGAAGCTTGCCTACTGCACCTGCGCCAGCCGCCGCTCGACGAATTCCTGCAGCGCGGGCGACAGGCCGGCCGCCCGGGCCTTCTGGTACGCCTCGCGCGCGTTGGTCCGCAGATTTTCCGCCTGCAGCGAGATGCCCAGGCCCATCCACCACACGCCGTTGGCGGGCCGCAGCCGCAGCGCGGCCTCGTATTGCGCGACGGCTTCGCGGTGCCGGCCCTGCTTCTGCAGCACGCCGGCCAGGAAAGCGATGTAGTCGGCATCGCCGGCCGCATGGGGCAGCGAGCGCAGCAGTGTGGCGTCGGCCGCGCCGCCCCGTTCCAGTTGCAGCCGCGCCAGTACCATCGCCAGCTGCGGCTGGTTCGCATCCAGGCCCAGGCCCAGCTGGGCGTGGCGCATCGCCTCGTCGGCGCGGCCGTTTTCCAGCAGCAGGCCCACCAGCGTCTGCCGTGCCGCCTCGTGGCGGGGATACGCCTGCACCGCGTGTTCGAGCGCCGCCACGCCTTCGGTCAGGCGGCCTTCCTGCAAGGCCGCCAGCGCGCGGCGGTAGGCGTTTTCCCCTTGCTGCTGCGACGTCAGCGTGGCGCCCTGCCCGGCCGGCGGCTCCGCCACGCGTTCCGGCGCCACGGCGCGTTCGGCGCGTTCGGCGCGTTCGGCGCGATCGGCATGGTCCGCACGTGGCGTCCGGGGCACGGCCGGGCGGGCCTGCGGCGCTTCCCGGGCCGCCGGCACCGCCGCTCCGGCAGGCACCGTCAGGGCTTGCCCGGTGGCCGGGGCCTGGGGCGTTGCTTCCGACGGAACGGTGGGATCGGGCTCGGGCGCGGCAACAGGCGCCGTGGCGGCCGGCGCATCGACAACCGCCGCAGCCGGCGCAACGACAACCGGCGCGGCAGGCGCCAGGACCACCGCGGGGACGGGAGGGGCCAGCGGCACGGGCGCCGGCCGGTTCAGGTAATACCATGCTCCGGCGCCGGCTGCGACGATCAGCACGCCGATCCCCGCGCCGACGGCGATGGCCGTACGCGATGTGTGCCCGGCGGCGACGGGGCGCACGTCGGCGGCGGCCTGGCGCGCGCCATTGCCGCCGCGCGCGTCGAGGTCCTGCAGCATTTTATTTATCAAGCTCATCTATTCAAGGTCATCGAGTGAAGCTCATCTTGTCAATGCAACGGTAATGCCGCCCGCCGCCGCCGCGAGCGCGGCCACGCCGGCCAGCCAGGCCCAGCGCAGCGAACGCAGCCTGCCGAGGCCGTGCGATGGCCGCGCGCCGATCGTATCGCCGGCGGCCAGCGCCACGTGCCGGTGGTCGGCCAGGTGGCGGCCTTCGCCATACGCCAGCATCAGCGCCTTGTGCGCGACGATGTTGACCAGCCGGGGAATGCCGCCGGTGGCGCGGTAGATGCGCCGCACCGCGCGCTGGCTGAACAGCCGCGCACCGCCGAAGCCGGCCACGCGCAGCCGGTGCGCCAGGTAGTAATCCAGGTCGTCGCGCGTCAGGGCGCCGAGGTGGTAATGAAAGGTGATGCGCTGCGCCAGCTGCCGGATCTTGGGGCTGGCCAGGTGGGCGTTGAGTTCAGGCTGGCCGAACAGCACGATCTGCAGCAGCTTGCGCTTTTCCGTTTCCAGGTTCGTCAGCAGCCGCAGCGCCTCCAGGCTTTCCAGCGGCAGCGCCTGCGCCTCGTCCAGGCACAGCACCACGTGCTTGCCGCGCGCGGCAAGCTCCAGCAGCCGGAAGGTCAGCGATTTCACCAGCTGGTGCTGGTCAACGTCGCGCGGCAGTTCGATTTCCAGCTCGTCGGCCAGCGCCATCATCAACGCGCGCGGCTCCAGGTAAGGGTTGGGCACGTAGGCGGTGACGAATTCGTCGCCCAGCGTGGCCATGAACTTGCGGCACAACAGCGTCTTGCCGGTGCCCACTTCACCGGTGATCTTGATGAAGCCCTCGCCGTTGCGCGCCGCCACCAGCAGCGTGTTCAGCCCTTCCTGCGAATGCGGGCTGCCGAAGAAGAAGCTGGTGTCCGGCGTGATGGAAAACGGCACCTCGCGCAGGCCGAAGTGGGCTTCGTACATCAGCGGCTCCGCTGCGGGTCGAGGCGCTCGATGCGGCGCATCGTTTCCTGCATGTCGTTCGTCATGCTGGAGGCATCGTCGACGATCGTGGGCTTGATCAGCACGACCAGCTCGCGCTTCTGGCTGATGCTGTCCTTGTTGCGGAACAGCGCGCCCAACACCGGCACGCTGCCCACGCCGGGCAGCTGCGACTGGTCGCTGGTGGTGGCCTGGCGCATCAGGCCGCCGATGGCGACGATCTCGCCGTTGCGGCCGCGCACCAGGCTGTCCATCTCCGAGGTGGACGAGGCCGCCAGCGGCAGGTTCAGCGACCCGGCCTCGCCCAGGTTCACGCTCTTGTTGATCGTGGTGACCGAGCTCACCGAAGGGTGCACGTGGAGCATCACGTGCCCGTCCTCGTCGATCTGCGGCGTCACGTCGAGCAGCACGCCGGAGAAGAACGGCTGCACGGTGACGTTCGGCGTCGTCGTGTTGCCGGACACGTTCGAATTCGTCGTGGTGCTGATGCCCGTCACATAGAACTCGTCGGTGCCGATCTTCAGCACGGCCTTCTGGTTGTTCAGCGTGGCGATGCGCGGGCTGGACAGCACGTGCACCGTGCCCTGCGATTCGAGGAACGAAATCATCGCCGAGAAATTGCTGGTCTGGATCGCCAGGCCGAACATCGTGCCCAGCGCATCGGCGGCGCTGCCCAGCGAAGCCCCGGGTGTCGACGTGAAGCCGGTGTCGCCGGCGCTGCTCTGGCCGATCGCACCGTTGATGCCGCGCCGCACCAGGTTGGTGCCCGGCGAGATCACGCCGATGCCGCCGGCGCTGTTGCCGCCCTGACGGAACGCCGCCCAGTTGACGCCCGTCTGGAAACCGCTGTTCAGCTGCACCTCGAGGATCTTGGCTTCCAGGATCACCTGCCGCTCGACGGCCAGGCGGGTGGCCTTCAGGTACTCGTCCACGTTGCGCAGCTGGGCCGGCAAGGCGCGCACCAGCACCACGCCGGACTGCGGCGAGATGATCACGCTGCGGCCGTCGTCGCCGCTGCCGACGATCGCTTCCAGCGCCGCCTTCAGGTCGCCCCAGAAATCGGTCTCGGAAGTCATCTTGACATTGCTGGCATCGTCCTGGGTCGTCTGGACACCGGTCGGCTGCCCCGTCTGGGTCTGCGAATTGCCCTGCTGCCCGCCCTGCTGGCCGTTCTGGCCGGATTGGTTCGCGGTGCTGACGGTGTTGATCGACGTGGACGACACGCGCAGGTTCGAGCTGCCGCGCCGGCTGCCGGTCAGGTAATTCACCTTGAACATGCGGGTCTGGATCGTCAGCGGGCGGATGTAGATGCGGTTGCCTTCCACCTTGTAGTCATAGCCGTACAGTTCGCGGGCGGCGTCCAGCGCCTCGAAGATCGTCACATCCTTCAGGTTGGCCGACAGCGTGCCGGTGACTTCGGGCGAGACCAGCATGTTGTAGCGGGTGCCGGTGGCGATCGAGTTGAAGAACTGCTGGGCGGGCACGTTGTTGAGCGCCACGTTGAAGCGCTCATCCAGCACCGCGCGGGCTTTCGGCAGGCTGGCCGCCAGCTTCGGCGCCGGTGGCAGCAGCGCCGCCTCGACCGCGTCCGGCGCGGCGCCCTGCCGCGCCGCCGCCCTGGCGGTGGCGTCGCGCATCTCGCCGCTGATCGTGTCGTACGTATCGCGGCGGCCGGCGGTGTCGCAGCCGGCCGCCAGCAGCACCACCGCCGCGCCAATCGCCAGGGTTCGCATCGTTCGCTTCATTTGCATGGTCTGTTTCATTGTCTTCATTGTTGTCCTGCCTGCCGGGCCGGCGTGGCGCGCCTCCCGGACGGGTCGGGATGGAGGCGCAGCACTTCGCGCGTCTTGCCGCGCCGCAGCACCACGCGGTCCTCGCCCACCGATTCCACCACCGCGCCGCCCAGGCGGCTGCCCTGCCGCACCATTTCGCCACTAATCACGGCAATACGGCGCCCGCCTGGCTCGCGCGAGACGAGGATCGATTGCAGTGTGGGCCCGGGCGGCGCGGCCGGCGGTGCCTCGGCGCCCGCCGCCAGCGCGTCGAGGCCGGGCGGCGGCAGGGTCGGGTCGGCCACCTGGGTCCGCGCCCCGGCGGCCGTCGGCAGCATCAGGGCGGCGGCAAGCGTCATCATGGCAAGCGGGTTCACAGGGCGATCCATTCATTGTCCAGGCTCAGGGTATACAACGTCAGCGTCAGCGTCGCCTTGTCGTGCAGCGAGGCATCGAGCACCGCCCGGCCCCAGTACAGCCGGGCCGGCAGCCGCTCGAGCGCCGCCATGTAGGCCACCATGTCGGGATAGGCGCCCTGCAGCACGATGCGCACGCCGTGGCGGTACAGCAGCGGCTCCGCCGGCAGTAATGGCGCAGACCCCGGCGCAGACCCCGGAGCGATGGCCGCCCCTGCTGCTGCGCCGGGCGGCGTCGTCGACAGCGCGGTCGGGGGCAGCGCCGGGCCGCCGGCGAAACCGTCTTCCGCGTCGGCGAAATGGCCGTCGGTGGTGCCGGCCGGCGCCAGCGTGCGCAACGACAGCAGCTTGAGCTTGCCGTTCTGCTGCACCATCTGCTGCAGCAGCACGCTCATCCGGTCCGGCTGCACGAGCGCGCCCTGGGTGGTGCGCAGGCTGGCGCGCAGCCGCTCGTTGCCGGCGCGCACGGCCGCCAGCCGCTTGCGCGCATCCGCATCCGGATCGGCCCGGGCCGCCGCCGTCTTTTGCGCGATTTCCAGCTCGATGCCGGCGATCTGCGCGTGCTGCTCCAGGAGCATGCCCCGCAGCGTGCGTTCGCGCGCGCCGGCCGGCTCGATGAAGCCCATGTAGGCAATGAAGATCACCGCCGCCACGGCCGCCAGGCAAGTCATCGCCCGTTCGCGCAGCGACAGCGCATCGATGCGCGCCGTCCATTTCAGCCACAACGCCTTCATCGGGCCACCTCCGTGCGGGCCTGCAATGTGAATTCCACATACGGCGGGGGCGCCGCCGGGCCATCGGCGCCGGCCGTGGCGGGCAACGCGACAGCCGTGCCGGTCGACCGCACCGGCCCGCCCAGCCGCACTTCCGGCACTCCCGGCCGCACGATCTCCACCCGGGCGAACGCCTTGCCGCGCAGTGCCGGCTCGCGCGCCAGGCCGTTCAGGTAGCCCGGCAACAGTTCGGCGCGCAGCGACCGGCCGCTCAGGCCGATGTCGGCGTTGGCGCCGCCGATGTCGATGCCGGTCAGCCACAGACCGCTGACCCGGGTGCGGGACAGCGCCTGGAAATACGCCGAATAGCCGCGTGGATCGCCGACCCGGTTCTGTTCCAGTATATCGGTCACGCCGCGCAGTGCCGCCTCCTCCGCCTCGCTGCGCGCCAGTTCCTGCGCCACCGCCGCATCCTTCGGCCGCGGCACCAGCCCGGCCAGCGTGGTTTCCTTGCGTTTCTCGGCTTCCCGCACCTGCTCCCCGAGCTCGGCCGATTCGGCTTCGAGCGTGGCGACGCGGCCGTGCGCCGCCACGGCCAGCGCCACCGATCCGGTCAGCGCCGCGCCCACGATCAGCGCCAGCGAGTTCGCCGTGAAGTAGCGCTTTTCCTTGCGAAAGCGCGGGTTGAACAGGTTGATCTGCTGGCTCATGCCACGGCGCCCTCATCGCGCAGCCCGCCACCGAGCACGGTAAAGAAGCGCGCCTGCTGCGCGGCATCGCGCAGTTCGGGCACCTTGTCGAGATCGAACACGGTATCGAGGTCGAGCGGATCGACCGGCAGGTACAGGTTGGCGGACAGGTAATCGTGCAGGCCGGAGCTGCCGGTGGGGGCCAGCACCAGCTTCGATACCGCCACATACTGGAACTGCCGCTCGAAATTGTCCAGCGAACGCTGCAGTTCAAGGGCGATGCGGTCGTACAGGTTTTGCCGCTGCTCCAGCGGGCCTTCCACCTGGCCCAGCGTGATGTCCATCCGGCGCGCCAGGTACAGCTCGCCGCGGAAGGTCACCGTGAGCAGGCCGCCGTGCTCGTCGAACGCCAGCATCGCCAGGCCGCGCCCTGCCGGCTCCAGCAGCGCGGACACGTTGCGCTGCGCGATTTCCGGGATGTCGATGGCACCCAGGTCCACTTTCGCCTCGACATACAGGTTCTGCAGCGCCTCGATGATGCCGTTGCGGGCCGCCACGGCGAACACCTGGTGGTTATGCGCGGGGCCGTTCGGCGCCACCGGGATGTCCAGCACGTCGATGGTGGCTTCCGGCACGGGGAAGTCGATCATGTCCTTCAGGCGCCAGCCGACGGCCGTCTTCAGCTCGTCGGCCGGCACGTTCGGCGCTTCCAGCGCCAGCAACTGGTATTCGCCGGGCACCAGCACGCTCGTGCACAGGTGTTCCGCCGCGCCGAGCTCGCGGCCGACGCGCGCGATCAGGCCGGCCGCCTCGGCGCGCGTGCAGGGGTGGAAGGCGGCCGCCAGCACCGCCGGCTTGCCGGCGGCCTTGTCATCCGGCCGGTCTCCCACCGTGCGCCGCACGACCGCCGCCGTCACGCCCGCCGCGCCGGCATTCACCGCCAGCCAGCCTTCCTTCTTTTTCGCCTTGTGCCAGAAAGCCATCGCGCCTGTTCCGATATCGGGTGATGCTTGAAAAAAACATTGCAGTTACTTGATTATATTCAAGATTCCAGTGTGTTCCGGTAGCAAAACGCTATTTTCGGCGGATTTTTTGTCCCGGAAGCCACGAACGCCTAATAAATTTCACGCAAATAGATGTACGGGTTCGGTGGCCGCGTGCCATAGATGAGCTTGCCGCGCATGCTCGGCAGCCAGACCGGCAGCGCCACCCCCTCCCTGGTACTGACCCACATGTAAACCGAGCCGTTGCTGCCGGCGGCCGGCGCGGCCAGCATGACGGTGCCCGCGCCGTCGACGAGCGTCGCGGACGCGAGCCTGTTGACCGTCAGCGCCAGCTTGCAGGCTGGACCGTTGGCCAGCTTCTCGCACTCGGAAAAGCGCACGTCGGCCGACGTGAACGCCGACGTCGAATCGGTGCTGGCGTCGACCCATTGCCCGGCAAAAAATTGCGCCTTGACGGCAATGTTGCGCGCTCCCGCCGCCGAGCCCTCGGAATCCGGTACGAACAGGCGGCCGGCCACGATCCGCACCCCGCCTTCGACGGCCGCGGCGCGCTGCGACGTGACCGCATCCGTGCCGCTGCTTTCGGTCGCGCGCAGGTAGACGGAGACCGGAGAGGGCGACGTCGTCGACGCGGTAGGCGAATAGGCCAGCGCCGCCGGAAACGCGTACGTGGGCGCGATGGTGGCGACGCCGCCGGTGAATGCGCTGGCGGCGATCGCCTTGTTCGACAGCGTGGAATACACGGTGCCGGACGACGTGGTGGAGGACGGCGAACGCTGTGCGGTCGTGCCGTTCGGCGCCGTGAACGGCGCCAGCGCCACGTCGCGCGCCAGCTCCAGGCGGTAGTTGTTCAACGCCGCGCCGGTGGCGCTGCGCGCCGTCACGACCGTGGTGAACGGCTGCAGCGAATAAGCCATCGTGTCGATCTTCGCCGCCGGCACCGGCACCGGTTTCGGATCGGGGCACTGGGCAGCCGCCAGGCAGGCCATCGGCCCGGTGACCACGGTATCGAAGTGATCCGCGTAGAACCGGCCCACGTTGATCGGCGTGCCATCCACGCTGCCGCTGCCGAGGTACGAGCCCTTCTCGATCGCGCTGTTCTGCAGCAGCTCTTCCGCGGTCGGCATGATCATCGACTCGACGCGGATCACGCCCACGTCGTCGAAGATGAACGTGCTGCCGGTGGCGATGCCGGCGCTGAACGGCCCGAAGGTGGCGTTCTTGCCCAGCGACAGCTTGCCGACGGGTTCTTCGTCTTTCGTGCGCGTCACCATCGCCGCGATCGGGCTGCCGTCGGCCGTGGTCGCCGCGCCGACCACCAGCTTGATCTTCACGGGGTCGTCCTCGCGGCCGAAATTGGGCGCCGGCGTCGACAGGTCGACCATCATCGCCCGCACCGTCATCGTGAACGGCGTGCCGGCCGTCACGAAGCGCGGATCGGCGGCGCTGGCCGGGTCGCCGGCCTTGTTGGTCGACTGCGCCAGCAGCAGCAGGCGGTTCGGCTTCGACACGAAGGCGCCGGTGGAGCCCAGCCGGGCCTGGTTGTCGGTAACGAACAGTTCGATCCGCCCCACATCCGGGTAGCGCAGCAGGAAATCGGCCGGGTCGTCGTCGTCGCTGGCCGTGGTGGCCCGGCTCGACGGCGAACCGGCGGGATAACGGATATTGCTGGCCGTGCTCCAGGCCGCGGAGTTCTGCGCCGGTATCGCGCCGTTCGGCTCGCAGGCGGGCAGCGTCACCGTGCCGCTGCGCAGGTTGTAGCTGCCCTTGGTGCCGGCGGTGGTGGAGGGATTGTGGCAGCTCAGCGCGAAGCGCATCGGCAGCGTGGTTTCCGTGCTGGCCAGCGCCGTGGGCACGTCCTTCGCCACGTAGGTGATGAACGTGCTGAGGTCCTTGTTGGCCAGCACGAAATCCGGCGTCAGGCGCTTGCACGGCTGCTGCGCATGCCCGAACGCGCGGTTGTGCACGCATTCCTTGTCGGTGAACACGAAGACCGGCGTGAACGTCTGGTTGCCGACCCGGGTGCTGACGGTCGACGTGTCGTTGCCGTCGTAATAGTCGAACAGCTTGCCGCCCACCGTCACGCCGAACGACACCAGGCCGCTGGCCGACAGGCCGGGCGTCACCGTCAGCGTGATCGGCGGCAGCGTCGTATTCTTCGTCACGAGGCCGGAATAGGTACAGGTCAGCAGTTGGCCCTGGACGGCGCAGCTCCATCCGGAGCCGCTGGCGCCGCCGTAGATGAGCGCGGCCGGCAGCGTGCCGCTCACCGTCAGCGGCCCGCCCTCGTCCATCGGCCCGTTGTTCACCACGCTGATCGTGTAGGTGGTGGCGGAGGACGGCACCAGCGGCCCGTTCAGCGTCAGCGTCACGCCGCGGTCGGTCGCCGGCACGTTCGGCGCGGCGATCACCTCGGCATTGAGGAGCACCAGGTCGTTGCCGGAGGTGTACAGCGTCTTCGCCGACTTCTGGCCGCCGGCGATCACCGGCGACTTCACCGTGTACACGTCGAAGTCGATGCCATAGGAATACTGGTCGGCGTTGACGCTGCTGATCGAATTGAACTGGTTGCCCGTCGGATTGTACAAGTCGGCCTGCTCGACGCCGTTGTACTGCAGCGTTTCGCCGCCGCCCTGCAGTGTGCTGTCGCCTTCCCACGTGATGTGGCCCACGCGGCCCGTGAGGCTGCCGATCGGGTTCGGGGTCAGGAAATTGGCCAGCGTCAACTCCACCGACGAATTGCGGATGTACTGGAAGCCTTCGTACACGTTCAGCACGCGGAAGGTTTCCGAGCTCTGGCTGTAGACGACCAGCAGCTGGAAGCCGCCCAGCACGCCCTGCACGGCGCAGAACAGGTCCTTGTTGATGGTCAGGCCGCCGGCCGTGTAGCTGGCGTTGCCGCGCGCCTTGACCTGGTCGGTGACATCGGCCGCGCCGCCGAAATAGTTGTAGCCCACCGTCGCCGACGCATAACGCCGGTTGGCCGGCGCCGAGATCGCCTTGCCGTCGAACGTGACCGCGTAGTCGGCCGTGCCGCCGGACCCGGCCCAGTACAGGTAGGCCGCCAGCACGGTGCTGCCGTTCGGTATGCCCGACAGGTTCATCGTCACCGACTCCGCCGTGGAGCAGGCATTGGAGTTGTTCGATGCCGTGCGCAGCGTCTTCTGCGTGCCGGTCATGTTGATGTTGCCGGCGAAACTCTTGAACAGCGTGATCGGCGTGTCCGCCAGCGCCGGTGCGCACAGCAGCATCGCCAGCGCCGGCAAAGCGCCGCGCAGCACGGAGAGCATCGACAGGATGGACCGGATCGCCGCCGTCACAGCACCACCCGCACCACGCGCTGCACGTAATCGACGCCCGGCGCCGCGTTCGGGCACGCACCGTTGGCCGGCTGGTTGCAGGCCGTGGCGGTGATCGTCGTCTGGGTCAGCGTCGTGACGCCGTCGGCCATCACGTTCGGCGGCGCCTGCACGCACGTCACCGATACCGTCATCTGCGACAACGTGCCGGGCGCCGTGAAATTCGCGCCGCACGCGCCGCCGCCCGCCTGCTGCTGCTGGTACAGGCCGTACTCGATGCCCGTGCGAGCCGCTTCGTAGGCGCGGGTACCCAGCAGGTCGAGCGCCGACGCCTGCTGCTGCGCGGTCGCGAACGTGACGATCGCCGCGCCGATGCCGGACAATACGACGAGCAGGAAGATCGCCGTGACGATGCTGACGCCGCGGCTGCGGGCCAGGTGACGGGGGTAATGGGCTGCGGTCAGGGCTCGCGGCTCGCACTCGATGGGCGTTTCGATGGTCATTGCTTCGATTTTCACGGCATGGATTTTCACGGCCGGTTCCTCAGGGATTGTCCAGCTGGGTCTGGCGGCTCAGCTGCGCGCGTTCGCCGTTGGCGTGCTGCAGCGTCAGAACCAGCGTCATCAGCGAGCCGGCGTTCTGCCCGCGCAGCGGGTTGTTGCTGAAGTTGCACCCGCCGACCATTGTGGTCAGTATCGGCGGCGTGGCCGTATCGTTCAGCGCCGCCAGGTTGCCCACGCCGGGCACGATGCGGCGCGTGAAATAGCGCTGCAGCGTGCCGGCGCCGTTCGCCGCCGGCGTGCACAGATAGGTGACGGTGCCGGTGACGACCTGGAAACTCTGCGACGGCGATACCGTGTCGCGGAACTTGTTGGCCTGCAGCGTGACCCGGCTGCCGTTGACGGCGGCGACCTGCGAAATATTGTCGGCGGCGCCGTCGAACGCCCACGCGTAGGCCGGCAGCGCATCCGTGTTGGCGATCGCGATGTAGTCGCCCGCCACGATGGCCTGGCGGCCCGCCGGTGCCGTGCCGACCATGTCGAACCCGTTGCTGGCGCCGCTGAAATCGAGCGGCAGCAGCGTGTCCGGCGGACGATCGTTGACGTCGATATAGCGGCCGCCCGCCTTGGTCAGCAGGAACTGGATCGCGACCGGGTTGGTGAACACCGTCACCGTGTGCGGCAGCGCAAGGCGCAGCTCGCGCGTCATGCGGCGCAGCGCCAGGTCGGCCGCGTCGGCCATGTCGGCGCGCGCCTGCGTGTCCACCTGGCTGCGCACCGGCATGCGGATGAAGATCGCCACCATGCCGGCGATGATGCCGGTGATGACGATGACAATGATCGCCTCGACCAGCGTGAAGCCGCGCTGGCGCCGGGTGAGCGCGCGGCCGGTATCAGTTGTTGGGCGCATAGCGGGTCCGGTAGGTCTCCAGCGTCACCGTGCCGTTGCCGTAGGCGACATTGACGAGGATGCGCAGCGATGCCGTGGCCGGCACGGCACTGGCCGCCGGTCCGAGCGCCACTTCCGCGATCGTCACCGTCGCGGCATAGCCGGCGGGGAACGGATTGCCCGCGACATCGGTCGCGTAGGCCGCCGGCGTGCCGTAGGCCGTCACGTAATCGTTAACATTATGGAACGGGCGGGCGCCATCGCCCGCTTCCTTGCCGACCGCTTCGGGTATCGTGCACTGCGCGGACGACGTGGCGGACTGGTAGACCTCGGGTTCGCTGATGTCGCACCACGAAAAGCGCGCCGCGCGGATCTCGTCGACCAGGCTTTCGGCGATCGCCATCGCCTGCTTGCGGGCGATCGGATCGGCGCCGCTGCGGGTGTTCAGGCTGATCGCGCCGAGCACGCCGACCACGGCCACGCCGACGATGACGATGAACATGATCAGCTCGATCATCGTCAGGCCGCCCTGGCGCATGCGGTATTGCCGCTGCCGCATCGGGTATATCATCGAGTAAAGCCCGTTTCGGGTTCGACCAGCGTATCGCGGCTGGCGCCGCCGCCGCTCACGCGCACGGCCAGCCGGTTGACGAACGTGCTGGTGACCGCGGCCGCGCCGTCAGCGGCGTTGAACGGCCGCCCGGCGGGATCGAAGTAGAACATCGGCGTCGCGCTGATCGTCAGTCCGTTCGGCACGCCTTCGCAAGCCCAGTCGTTGAAGTTGGCGCACCGCGCGAGCGTGGCGGCGCTGCCGCTGTTGTTGCGCGCGGCCGGCGTCGCCCTGGCGGTGCAGGCCGCATCGTAGCACAGGGCCACGCTGGCGCCATCGAGGCGCACGAACACGTTGCGGTTCTGGGCGATCGCCTGCTTCTGGGCGTAGCGCACCAGGGCCTTGACCTGCTGGGAATAGCTGGCCACGTCGAACGTGCCGCGGTCGAAGAAACGGGGAGCGGCGATGGCGCCGAGGATGCCGACGATGACGATCACGAGGATCAGTTCGACGAGCGTGAAGCCGCGCTGCCCGGAAAAGGGTCCGGGCAGCCGGGCACCTGGATGCGGCGGGCGGAAAGAAATCACTGTATCGGTCGATGGAATAGTGAAATGCAACGGTATCAGCAATCGTCCAGGCCGGGCGCCGCGCCCACCTTGCCGGTCGCGGCCTCGGCGCCCATGTCGGCGATGCGTTGCAGGGCCGTGGCCGCCAGGATGCCCAGTACCACGATGACGGCCGTCAGTTCGATCATCGTGAAACCGCCCTGGCCGTGTGCCGCCGCACCGCCCGTTCGTATCCGCTTGGCTGTCATGGCGATAGGAAGTGAGGGTTGAAATGGCACCAGCCCCGCGCGGAAATCCGCGCGGGGCTGGCCGTCATCGGGTCGCCGTCATCGGGCGAGGCATGCCGATCAGCAGTTGCCCAGCGTAGGCGCTCCGCTGACCGCGCCGGTGGCGGCAGTGTACGTGAACGCGCACGTGGCCTTCTTCGGCTCGGCGATCGTTACCACGCCGTCTACGGTAGTCAACTTGTAATCGTTGGCATCCAGGCCGGCCGCCGTGGCGATCGATACCGCGGTCGGGTAGCCGTTCAGCACGGCGATATCGGTACTTTCGAGCACAACCTTGGTCGCGGCGGTGTCGCCGTTGACCAGCCACTGGGCACGGGCGATCGCCACGGCGCTCTGCACCGAGCCGCGGGCGCCCTGCATCTTGGCGCGGCGCGCGTCGCCGCTCATGTCGGCGAACTTCGGCAGCGCGGTCGCCGCGAGGATGCCGAGGATGACGATGACGACGATCAGTTCGATCAGGGTGAAACCGCCTTGGCCGCGGAGGGAGGACGAGTGCGACAGGGAAGCTTGTTTGAATTGCATGAGAATCTCCAACGTAACAAAAAGAATGTTGTGACGGAAGCGACACAAAAATGCTTTTTACATTCTGTTCAACCGTCTACCTGGTGAAGGGCGACGCTCAGTTTCCCTGGCGTTCCTGGCGGCTTGGCGTTGTTCGTGGGCAAGCAAAGTGATTCTACACGGAAACTCCAACGTGCATAGCGCATGTCGGAAAAAGTTGTATTGCCGCTGAACAAATATACAAGGGTTCGTTGTTTTCTGTCGAAAAACCAGCTTCCGGCAGGGATTTCCTTGTCATTTCGTCGATCCATTTCGCCCCGGTAGCCCGGCGGCGTGCTCCGCAGCAGCTTGACGGGGTTGCTTCCCACCAGTGCCTGCACCGCCGCCGTGTCGCCGGCCAGTTGCGCTGCCATGGCCTTGCCCGCCAGTGCCGTGCGCATGCCGGCCACGTGGTAGCGCACGCCCGCCAGTTCGGCCTCGGCCCGGTAGCGCAACAAATAGCAGGACAGCACGCCCGCCAGGCTGCCAAAGACGACGACGCACACGGCGAACTCGAAGCGCGTCGCGCCCCCCTGCCGGCGCACGGCGGGTGCGCCCGCGCATGCGACCCTGTTTCCGGGCACGGCCGCCATCACGTCAATGCAGGGCCGCGCGGCCCAGATTCCAGATCGGCAGGAAGATGCCCAGCGCCAGGATCAGCACCATCACGCCCAGGAAGGTGATCAGGATCGGCTCGATCTGCGCGGACAGCGTCTTCAGTTCGTAATCGACCTCGCGCTCGTACATCAGGGCGATTTCATCCATCAGTTCGTCGAGCGACCCGGATTCCTCGCCCACGGCAATCATCTGCAGCACCACCGGCGTGAAAATGCCCGCCGTGACCGAGGTGCGCAGGATGCTTTCGCCCCGTTCCACGCTCTCGCGCATCTGGTCCACGCGCTGGCTCAGATAAGCATTGTCGACGGTCTGCGACACCACGGTCAGCGCCTGCACGATCGGCACCCCGCTCTTCGACGACAGCGCGAAGCTGCGCGCAAAGCGCGCCATCGTGCCCTTGTGGATGATCTTGCCCGCGATTGGCACCCGCAGCTTCCAGCGGTCCCAGCGCAGCTCTCCCGCCGGGGTGCGCACCCAGCCGCGCAGCGCGACCGCCGCCGCCGCCGCGCCGCCGAACAGCATCCACCAGTACTGCGTGGTGAAGCCCGACGTGGCGATCAGGATGCGGGTCATCAATGGCAGCTCGGCATTGAAGCTCTTGAATACCTGCACGAACTGGGGAATCACGAACATGTTGACGATGAACATCGCGATCACCATCGCGATCACCACGAACATCGGATAGCGCAGCGCGCTTTTCACGCGGCCGCGCATGTCGCGGTCGAATTCCAGGTGCTCGAACAGGCGCAGCATCACTTCGTCGAGACGGCCCGTCATCTCGCCCACGCGCACCATCGACAGGTAGAAGTTGTTGAACACGGTGGGGTGGCCCCGCATCGCCACCGACAGCTCGCGGCCGGCGTCGAGCGATTCGCGCAGGTCGCGGATCACCTTGGCGAACGCCGGCGACACGGCCGATTCCTGCAGGCCCGCCAGGCCGCGCATGATCGGCACCCCCGACTTGAGCAGCGTGTACATCTGCCGCGAAAACAGCTGCACATCGAGCGACGTGACCTTTTTTTCCATCAGGCGTGCCCAGAAACCCTCGCCGGCCGCCTTCGCCGGCGCGCGCGTGGGCGCGATCGAGACGGGCGTGGCGCCCGAGCCCAGCAGCTGGTCGGCCACGGCCCCGCTATCGGCCGCTTCCAGCACGCCCTGCAACAGCTGGCCGCGCGGGTCGCGCGCCTTGTACGCGAAATAAGGCATCAATCCTCTTGCTGGTTACTGATCCGCATCGCCTCGGCGATGGTGGTGCGGCCCTGCACCACCAGCTGCACGCCGTGCCGGCGCAGCGTCTGCCCCGCCATTTCCATTTGCGCCGCCTTCAGGAACGTCGCCGGATCGGGGTCGTTGGCGGCGTCCACGACGGCATTGGTCATCTCCAGCAGCTCGTAGACGCCGGTCCGGCCGCGGTAGCCCATGCCGTTGCAATGCGAACAACCCTTGCCGTGGAAATAGCGCGCCATGTCGACCTTGTCGTTCAGTTCAAGGCTCAGCCATTCGCGCTCGGTCGGTGTCGGCGTGTAGGGCTGCGTGCAGCTCTCGCAGATCACGCGCACCAGCCGCTGGGCCAGCACGGCCTGCAGCGAGCTGGCCACCATGTAGCGCGGCACGCCCATGTCCATCAGCCGCAGCGGCGTGCTGGCGGCGTCGTTGGTGTGCAGCGTGGACAACACCAGGTGGCCCGTCATCGCCGCACGCAGGCCGATCTGCGCCGTTTCCTGGTCGCGCATCTCGCCCACCAGCACCACGTCCGGGTCCTGCCGCAGCGCCGAGCGCAGCACGCGGGCGAAGCTCAGGGCGATCTTTTCGTTCACCTGCACCTGGTTGATGCCGGGCAGCCGGTACTCGACCGGGTCCTCGACGGTGATCAGCTTTTTCTCGACCGAGTTCAGCTCGGCCAGCGCACTGTACAGCGTGGTCGTCTTGCCGGAACCGGTCGGCCCGGTCACCAGCACCAGGCCGTTCGGCCGCGCCACGATCGCGCGGAACTTCTCCATCAGCGGCCGCGGCATGCCGATCGCATCGAGCCGCAGGTTCGCGCTGCCTTGCGACAGCAGCCGCATCACGATCGATTCGCCGTACTGCGTGGGCATGGTCGAGATTCGCACGTCGATGCGGGTGTTTTTCACGCGCACGGCGAAGCGGCCATCCTGCGGCAGGCGTTTTTCCGAGATATCGAGATCCGACATCAGCTTCAGCCGCAGCGCCAGCGCCGGCGCGATCTTGATATCGGCCTGGGTCTGCAGGTGCAGCACGCCGTCGATGCGGAAGCGGATGTGCAGGCGGCTTTCCTGCGGCTCGATGTGGATGTCCGAGGCGCGCACCTGGGCGGCATCGTCGAACACCGACTGCAGCAGCTTGACGACGGGCGCCTCTTCCAGGTTCGGATTGGCCGCCAGTGCGCCGAAGTCGACGGAGCTGTCGCCCATCTCCTCTTCCAGCTCGCGGGCCAGGTCGGTGATGTCCTCGGTGCGCCGGTAGATGCGGTCGATCGCCGCCAGCACCTCGGTTTCGTTGACGACCGCCAGTTCGATGTTCTGCTTGACGATGCGGGCAATCTCGTCATAGGCGAACAGGTCGGTCGGATCGGAAATACCGACCAGCATGCCCGAGTCGCGCTGTTCGAGCACCAGCGCGCGGAAACGCCGTGCCTGGGTCTCCGGCAGCAGGCGCACCAGCTCCGGGTTGATGTTGTAGAACTTCAGGTTGATATATGGAATGTTCAGCTGGCGCGCCAGCGCGCCGGCGATCTGCTCTTCCGTGACATAGCCGCTGTCGATGAACACGCGGCCCAGCTTGCGCCCGCTGCGCTTCTGCTCCGCCAGCGCCAGGCCGAGCTGCTCCTCGGACAGCAGTTTTTGCTGGACCAGGATCTCCCCGAGCCTTACTTTTTCCGGCCTTGCCATATACGCGCTGCTCCCATCTTCAGGTTCGTCACCGGTTCGATGACCATAGCCGGCCATTGTAGATCGAAATATTGCCCGCAAGCTAGAAAACCCTGCTCCCGCACTGGCGCCGGGCGTCGGTTCTTTGCTACAGTGGCGAATCGTCAATGCAAAATCCTTACCGAATGCCCGAACCGGCCCTGCGCTTGAGTCATGTCGTCAGACGCCACAGCGGGCGAACCGTGCTCGACGGTGTCGACCTCGCGCTGGCGCCCGGCGAAATCCTCGGCATCGCCGGCGTCAACGGCGCCGGCAAGACCACGCTGCTGCGCTGCCTGCTGGACTTCTGCGCCATCGACAGCGGCGCCATCGCGATCTTCGGCCTGGCCAGCACGCTCCCGGCAGCGCGCCGTCAGCTGGCCTACCTGCCGGAACGCTTCAGCCCGCCGGCACACCTCACCGGCGGAGAATTCCTGGCCCACGTCGCCGCGCTGCACGGGCGGCGCCCGGACGGGGCCGCCACCACGGCGATGCTGCAGGCACTGGAACTCGATGCCGGCGCCCTGCGGCGCACCGCGCGCCACTATTCGAAGGGCATGACGCAAAAGCTCGGCCTGGCCGCCACGCTGCTCCTCGACAAGCGCCTGTACGTGCTGGACGAACCGGCCAGCGGGCTCGACCCGAAAGCACGCGCGCTGTTCAAGCGCGCCGCGTCGGCACAGCGCGCCGGCGGCGCGGCGATCCTGCTCACGTCGCACGCGCTGGCCGACATCGGCGAGCTGTGCGACCGCATCGCGATCCTGGACGGCGGTCGCATCCGCTTCGCCGGCACGCCGGACGAGTGCCTGCGCCACTACGGTGCCGCCTCGCTGGAACAGGCATTCCTGGACGCGGTCGGCTGACATGTACTTTACCCACTTCGGCCTGCGGCAGGCGCCGTTCTCGATCACGCCCGATCCCGCATTCTTTTATGGCGGCAACACGCGCGGCGACATGCTGGCGGCGCTGCTGTACGCGGTGGCGCAGGGCGAAGGTATCGTCAAGGTGACCGGCGAGGTGGGCAGCGGCAAGACGATGCTGTGCCGGATGCTCGAGCGCCGCCTGCCGGCGCACGTGGACGTGCTGTGGCTCGTCAATCCGAGCCTGGGGCCGTCCGAGGTGCCGTACGCGATCGCCGCCGAACTGGGGCTCGACGTGTCGGGACGCCGCGGCGACCAGGCGCTGCGCCAGCTGAACGACGAGCTGATCGCGCGCCACGCGGCCGGCCGCCAGGTGGTGCTGCTGATCGAGGAGGCGCAGGCGATGCCGCTCGAGACGCTGGAAGCGGTGCGACTGCTGACGAACCTGGAAACGGCACGGCACAAGCTGCTGCAGATCGTGCTGTTCGGCCAGCCCGAGCTGGACGCGCACCTGGCCCTGCCGCGCATGCGGCAACTGGCCGAACGCATCACGCACAGCCTGTTCGTGCCCGCATTGCCAACGGCCCAGGTCGGCGCTTTCCTGGCCTTCCGGCTGCGCGCGGCGGGCCACCGCGACGGCGCGTTGTTTACCGCCGCGTCAACGCGGCGCATCGCGCGGGCGTCACGCGGTATCATTCGGCGTGTCAAC
The DNA here is from genome assembly GCF_009727155.1 of Pseudoduganella dura. Classification (NCBI taxonomy): domain Bacteria; kingdom Pseudomonadati; phylum Pseudomonadota; class Betaproteobacteria; order Burkholderiales; family Oxalobacteraceae; genus Pseudoduganella; species Pseudoduganella dura. The sequence goes on from NZ_WNWM01000002.1 coordinate 6,790,605, forward strand.
ATCCTGGCGGACAAGGCGCTGCTGGCCGCGTACGCGGACGACGCGGCGGTCGTGCAGCACCGCCACGTGCGCCTCGCCGAACGCGAATGCAGCTTCGTTTCCTCGCACCGGGCGGCGCCGGGGCCCGCGCGCCGGCTCGCCGCCGCGGCGCTGGGCGCGGCCTTGGTGGTATTGTCGCTGTGGTGGGCATGGCCCGCACTGGCGTCGCTGCTGGGCGGGCTCGGCTTGCGCGCGTTTGCACATCCGGCGGGTTTGTCATTATGATCGACCCTGCAGCCGCGCTGCACCACGTCTCCTGGCCAACGCAACCGTTCAACACAAGCGTCCGACGCAACCGTTCGACGCAAATGGGCAACGCAACTTTTCAACGCAACTTCTGAATCTGACCGGCAACCATAACAATGAAAAAAGTCGCTGCCACCATGCTTTGTTCGCTGCTCGGCGCCTGCGCCGCGCCAAAGCTGCCCGTGTCGCCGGCCCACGTGACCGAGGCGCCCCGCCCGGCCGGGGCGATTCCCGAACCGGTGCAGCACAGCGCCGCGCTGCCGCGGCCGCAGGCGGCCGCGCGGGCGGAGACCTTCAGCGTCACCGTGCACCGCGCGCCGGTGGAATCGGTACTGTTCGCGCTGGCCCGCGATGCCGGCATGAACGTGGACGTGCACCCGGCGATCACCGGCGTCGTCACGCTGAATGCCCTCGACCAGACCTTGCAGCAGTTGCTGGAAAGAATTTCCCGGCAGGTCGACATGCGCTACGAGATCGACGGCAGCACCTTGCTGGTGTTGCCGGACGAAGCGCACTGGCGCAATTACCGCATCGATTATGTCAATATCGCGCGCAGTACCAGCAGCAACGTCAATATCGCCACGCAGATATCAACGACCGGCGGTTCGGCGGGTACCAGCGTCACGGGCTCGAACACGGGCGCCGGTACGCTGCCGGCGGCCGGCACGAGCATGTCGTCCGGCAATAACAACTCCACGACCGTCGTCACGAACCGGGCCGACAACAACTTCTGGTACAACCTGGAAAAGAACATCCGCGACATGCTGCGGCCAACCAACCTGAACGACCCGCTGGCCGATCCGCTGGCGCAACTGCGCGAACAGACGGCCATGATGGCCGCGCCGGGCGGCGGCGCCCAGCAGGCCGGACAGCAACCGGGCCAGCAGCCCGGCCAGCCGAGTAACCAGCAGGGCGCGGCGCAAGGCGGCGGTTACCAGCCGGCCTACACGGCGCCGGGCGGTGCCACGCAGCCGGCGGACGCCGGCTACCCCGGCGTGCAGGCCGGCGCGGCGCAGGGACGCGCGGCGGCCCAGCGCATCGCCCCGTCCGTCATCGTCAACCCGGAAGCGGGCATCGTCACCGTGCGCGCCAGCAGCCGCCAGCACGACAAGGTGCGCGAATTCCTCGACACGCTGCAGGCCGCGGCCAAGCGCCAGGTGATGATCGAGGCGACCATCCTCGAGGTGCGCCTGTCCGACCAGTACCAGCAAGGGATCAACTGGCAGCGCATGGCCAGCGGCGGCGCCGTCTTCGGCCAGGGCAACATGGACTCGAACCGGCCGCTGACGGGCGTCAACGCGAACAGCAACGGCATGTTCAGCCTGACCTACTTCAACCCGCTGAGCGCGATCGGCAACATCCGCACCGCCATCCAGCTGCTGGAATCGTTCGGCAAGGTGCAGGTGCTGTCGAGTCCGAAGCTGAGCGTCTTGAACAACCAGACGGCGCTGCTGAAAGTGGTCGACAACAACATCTTCTTCACGCTGAAGGTCACGCCCGCCGTGACCAATTCCAGCGGCGGCATCGCGTCGCCGGCCACCTATGAATCGCGGGTGGAGACGGTGCCGGTCGGCTTCGTGATGAGCGTGACACCCCAGATTTCGGACGAAGGCGAAATCACGCTGAACGTGCGGCCCACCATCACGCGGATCGTCGACCAGGTGCCCGATCCGAATCCGGAACTGGCGCGGCTCGGCGTCACCAGCAACGTGCCGGTGATCCAGGCGCGCGAGCTGGAATCGGTGATGAAGCTGTTCAGCGGCCAGACCGCGGTGATGGGCGGCCTGATGCAGGATTCCGTGGACAATACCAAGGATGGGCTGCCGTTGCTGTCGCGGGTGCCGCTGCTCGGCAACCTGCTGTCCTACCGTAACGAAGGAACCAGCAAGACCGAACTGGTGATCTTCCTGCGCGCCGTCGTCGTCAGGGATGCCAGCATGGAAGGCGATTACCGCGACCTGCGCCACCTGTTGCCGGGCAAGGAGCCGCTGAACCGCGAACCGTATGGCGTCACGCCGCCGGCGGTGTCGCCATGAGCCTGCTGATGCAAGCCCTGAAGAAAGCCGAGCGCGCGCGCCAGAGCGGCCTGCAGGAGGAAGACCTGCGGGACGCGCCGTACATGGAGCACGGCACCGCCGACACGCCGGCCGGGAGCGGCGCGGGCATCGACAGCCCGGGCATGGGCAACGCGGCCATCGACGGCCCGGCGCCGGCCTTCGGCGGCGGCCTGGAACTGAGCCTGGAACCGCTCGATGCGCCGGCGCGCGCCGAACCGGCGCCGCCGCTGCCGTCGTCACCGCCGCCGCCGCCGCCGATCCAGCCGGCAGTGGAGGCAACACATAACCCGGTACCGCCGCAGGCCCGCCACGAAGGCGCGCGCGCCCGCACGGACAGCGCCGAGATTCCCGTCGCCGACGCCCGTGCCGCCGCCAGCCCGGCCGGCGCGATGCCGGACAACCGCCGCGGTTCCGCCCAGCCCGAACGCCGGGCGGTCCCGCGCAGCACGGCAGGAAGAAACGACAACACGTCCGGCATCGACATGGGCCAGCTGCGCCTGGCCGGGCTCGCCGCCATCCTCGTGATCGTCGCCGGCACGTTCGGCTATGTGTACTGGCAGGCCGTGAGCGGACCGGGCCCCGGCGCCAGCCTGCCGATGGTGCCGATGCCGCCGCCGAGCGCCACCGGCGCCACCAATGCCACGGCCGATGGCGGCATCCCCGTCGCCCCCGCCGTTCCGCCGTTCGGTCCATTGGGCACGCCCGCCCCCGGCACCGATGCCAACGGTAACAGTAACGGTAACGGCGCAGGGTACGGTGGCGGCAGCGCCGCCGCCCCGGCCACGACACAGGCATTGCCCGACGCGGTGCCGCCGGCGGCTACGCCGGTGCCGGCCGACCCGCTCCCGGCGGCCTCGCGCGGCCGGCGCGCCGGCAGCACAGCCGGCCCCACGGCCGCGCAGCTGGCGGCGATCGCCGACCCCGAGGCGCGCCGCGAAGCGCAGCGCGATGCGGACGAACGTGCCGACCGCGAGGCGCGCATGCAGGCGCAGTCGCTCTACGCGGGGGCACCCGACAACGTCCCGCCGCCCGGCGCGTCCGCGCCGGCCTACGCGCCGGCCGGCACACCCGCCGCGGACGTTCAGGTGGCACGCGGCGCGTCCGCCCCGGCGATCAACCCCGCGGTGCAGGCCGGCTACGCCGCGTTCGGCGCCGGCGACCTGGCCACGGCGCGCCTGCAATACGCGGCGGCACTGCGCCAAGACCCGAACAACCGCGATGCGCTGCTCGGCAGCGCGGTGATCGCCGCGCGCGAACGGCGCGACGACGACGCCGCCGGCTTCTACGCCCGCCTGCTGGCCGCCAATCCGCGCGATGTCGAGGCGATCGCCGGCCTGGCCGGGCTGCGGCCGGGCGACGGCGACCGCGCCGAGATCCGGCTCAAGGGCGTGCTGCGCAACAACCAGGACGCGCCGTCGGTTCACTTTGCACTGGGCAACCTCTATGCGCGCCAGGGCCGCTGGCAGGAAGCCCAGCAAGCCTATTTCCGGGCGTGGTCCGCGGCACCGGACAACGCCGACTATGCGTTCAACCTGGCCGTCGGCCTCGACCGCCTGAACCAGGGGCGCCTGGCGCGCGACTATTACGGGCGGGCGCTTGCGCTGGCCGCCGGCGGCGCGGCCGCCTTCGACCGGATGGCGGTGCAGCGGCGCATGCAGGAGCTGGCCCCGGCCGGCGCTGCCGCGGCCGCTCCCCTGACGGTGCCGGCACCCGTGCCGGCCGATGCCCAGGTGCCGGCCGCGCGCGTGGGGAATTGAGCACGATGGCGGAACCGTTAAAGCTGCCGATCGGCAAGCTACTCATCGACAAGGGCGTGATCAGCGAGGATCAGCTGCGCATCGCGCTGATCGAGCAGAGGCGCGAGCGCGAGCCGCTCGGCAAGCTGCTGGTGGGCATGGGCTTCGTCACCGAAGCCACGATCCGCGAGGCGCTGTCGGAAAACCTCAACACCCAGTCCGCCGACCTGAACAGCCTGGTGGTCGACGCGATCGCGCTGAAGCTGATCCCGAAGGACGTGGCCAAGCGCTACAGCGTGTTCCCGATCGTCTACGAGCGCGACAGGGACAATCTCGTGCTGGCGATGTCCAATACCAGCAACATCGTCGCGCTGGACCAGATCCACGCCATGCTGGTCAAGGGCATCACGATCACGCCGCTGCTGGTCAACGATTCGGACATCGCCCGCGCGATCGACCAGTATTACGGCTTCGAGCTGTCGATCGACGGCATCCTGCAGGAGATCGAAACGGGCGATTCGAATTACCAGGGCACGTCCGACGAATACAGCCACCCGATGGTGCGCCTGATCGACGCGCTGCTGGCGGACGCGGTGCAGAACGGCGCCTCGGACGTGCACTTCGAACCGGAACAGAGTTTTCTACGCATCCGCTACCGCATCGACGGCATCCTGCGCCAGATCCGCAGCCTGCACAAATCGTACTGGCCGGCGATGGCCGTGCGGCTGAAAGTGATCAGCAACATGAACATCGCCGAGACCCGCGCGCCGCAGGACGGCCGCATCGCGATCAAGTTTTCCGGCCGGCAGATCGACTTTCGCGCCAGCGCCCAGCCCACCACGCACGGCGAGAATTTCGTGCTGCGCGTGCTGGACCGCCAGAAAGGCATCGTACCGCTCGACGGGCTGGGACTGGCCGAGCACGAACTCGACGTCCTGAAGCTGATGATCGCCCGTCCCGACGGGCTGATCCTCGTGACCGGCCCGACCGGCAGCGGCAAGACCACCACGCTGTATTCGATCCTGAACCACATCAACACCGAAGGCGTCAACATCATGACGCTGGAAGACCCGGTCGAGTACCCGATGAACATGATCCGCCAGACCTCGGTGAACGAATCGGCCAAGCTGGGCTTCGCGGACGGCATCCGCTCGATCCTGCGCCAGGACCCGGACGTGATCCTGGTCGGCGAGATCCGCGACAAGGAAACCGCCGACATGGCGCTGGCCGCCGCGATGACGGGCCACCAGGTGTATTCGACGCTGCACACCAATTCCGCGGTGGGCGCGATTCCCCGCCTGCTCGACATCGGCGTGATCGCCGATGTGCTGGCCGGGAACATCATCGGCATCATCGCGCAGCGCCTGGTGCGGCGGCTGTGCATGCATTGCCGCGAAGGCTTCGAGGCGGACGACCTGGAGCGCCGGCTGCTCGGGCTCGAGTCCGGCGATGCCCTCGCGACCCGCAGCCCGGTCACGATCTACCGCGCCGTGGGCTGCGAGCGTTGCGCGCACCAGGGCTACAAGGGCCGCGTGGCGATCATGGAACTGCTGAAAATGAACGCCGAGCTCGATGAACTGGTGGCACGCCGCGCCGCGGTGCGCGAACTGCGCGCCGCGGCCCATGCGGCCGGCTTCCGCTCGCTGGTGGACGACGGCATGCGCCGCGTGCTGCAGGGCGTGACGACGATCGACGAGATCTCGCGCGTGGTCGATCTGACGGACAGGCTGGCCTGATGCCGCAATTCATCTACCGCGCCATGGATGCCGCCGGGCAGATCGTGCCGGGCAATATGGACGCGCTGAACGTGCCCGACCTGGAGCTGCGCCTGCACCGGATGGAGCTGGACCTGATCGACTGCCGGCAGTCGCGCCAGAAGGTGATCGCGCTCGGCCGCCGCAAGATCGACCGGCGCGACCTGATCAACTTCTGCTTCCACATGGAGCAGATGGCCAGTGCCGGCGTGCCGATCCTCGACGCGCTGAACGACCTGCGCGACTCGATGGACCATCCGCGCTTCCGCGAAATCATCACCGACCTGATCGAGAATATCGAGGGCGGCATGCCGCTGTCGAGCGCGCTGCGCAACTATCCCGAGGCATTCGACCAGACCTTCACGGGCCTGGTGCGCGCCGGCGAGGAAAGCGGCAAGGTCAACGAAGTGTTCCGCAACCTGGCCGACAGCCTGAAGTGGCAGGACGAACTGGCCGCGCAGGCGAAGAAGATCATCACCTATCCCGCCATCGTGTTCGTGGTGGTCACGGCCGTGACGTTTTTCCTGATGATCTACCTGGTGCCGCAGCTGACGAGCTTCATCCGCAACATGGGGCAGGAGCTGCCGCTGCACACCCGCGCCCTGATCGCCATCTCGAACGTGTTCATCGGCTACTGGCACGTGCTGCTCGCCCTGCCCGCCGCGCTGTGGTTCGGCGGGCGCTGGTGGCTGCGCCGCAACGAGCGCGCCGCCTTCGCGTTCGACCGCGTCAAGCTGCGCGTGTGGCCCGTGGGGCCGGTGCTGCACAAGATCATACTGGCGCGCTTCGCCACCTTCTTCGCGATGATGTACGGCTCGGGGATCACCATCCTCGAGTGCATCCGGCTGTCCGAGGGCATCGCCGGCAACCGGGTCGTGGCGGCGGCGCTGCGCCGCGCCGCGCAGCTGATCTCCGAAGGACACAGCGTCAGCGGCGCGTTCGGCCATACCGGCGTGTTCCCGCCGCTGGTGGTGCGGATGCTGAAAGTGGGCGAAGCCACCGGCGCGCTCGACGGCGCGCTGCGCAACGTGGCCTATTTCTACAACCGCGAAGTGCGCGAGCAGATCGAGCGGGTGCAGTCGATGATCGAACCGACGATGACGGTGGTGCTGGGCCTGCTGCTGGGCTGGATCATGCTGTCGGTACTGGGCCCGATCTACGACACGATCAGCGCGATCAGGATCTGACATGTTGGCGAAACAGCTTTTCTACCTCACCAGCGACCAGCTGCATGCCTACCAGTGGCAGCGCGACACGTTGTCGGGACCGGACGTGTTCGCCGCCACGCGCGCCGGGCTGGACGATTTCATGGCTTACCTGGACCGCCAGGGCGCCCGCCCCGCCTGGCTGCTGACCGACCTGATCGAGGAGGATTTCACCCGGGTGCTGCTGCCGCACGTGCGCGGCCGCAGTGGCCGCACGCTGCGCGAACGCCGGCTGCTGCAGCACTACCGCGACACGCCCTACCGCACGGCCATCGTGCAGGGCCGCAGCGAAGAAGGCCGCCGCGACGACGTGGTGGTGTTCACGGCGCTGACCAACCCGCTGCTGCTGACTCCGTGGGTCGACGCGATGGAACTGATGCAGACGCCGCTGGCCGGCATCTACTCGTGCGCGCGGCTCGGCAGCGAGGTGGTGCGCAAGATGGAGGTGCGGCAGCGGCACGTGCTGCTCGTCACCCGGCACACGGCGGGCGTGCGCCAGACCTATTTCCGCGACGGCGCCGTGAAGTTCTCGCGGCTCGTGCAGGGCACGCCGGGCGAGGACCCGGTGCGCTCGCTGGCGGCCGAGACCGCGAAGACGCAGCAGTTCCTCACCAGCGTGCGCCTGCTCGAGCGGGGCAACGTGCTGCACGTGCTGATCCTCGCCGAAGCGGCCCAGGTCGAAGCCCTGGGCCGGCAATGTACCAGCCGCGCCGAGACGATCTACCGCATCGTGCCGCTCGACCCGCCGGTATCGGCCGAGCAGCCGATGCAGGTGGCCGAATCGCTGCTGCTGACCATGCTCGGCAAGCATGTCCTGCCGAGCCACTTCCCCACCGGCGCCGCCGGCAACTACTACCGGCTGTGGCGTGCCCGGCTGTCGCTGTACGCGTCGAGCGCCGTGCTGGCCGTCGCCGGCCTGGCGTGGACCGTCGTCAACCTGGCCTCTTATACGGTTGCGCACGGCAATACGGAAGGTTTCCGTTCCGAAACGGCCCACTACCGCGCGAATTACCAGCGCAGCATGTCGAGCATGCCGCCGGCGGTCGACAAGACCGCCAACATGCGCGCCGCCGTGCAGATCGACCGCGTGGTCGCCAGGCAGGGGCCGTGGCCGCTGCACATGCTGGGCATGGTCAGCGCGGCGCTCGACAAGTCGCCCCGCATCCGCATCACGCAGCTCGACTGGCGCGCCCGCGTGCCGGGCGCCGAAAGCAGCCAGTCGCCCGGCGCCGCCGGCACGCCGGCGCTGGTCGCGCCCACCTCGTCGCTGGCGCTGGGCATTCCCGCGGCGCCGGCGCAGACACTGCGGCTGCAGGCCGAAGTCATCTCGGCGCCGGACGACTATCGCCGGGTGCTGGGCGACATGAACGCCTTCGCGCAGCGGCTGGCGGGCATGCCGCGCATGTCGGTCGAAATCGTCCAGCTGCCGTTCGATATCCGCCCGAACGTCAAGCTGTCCGGCACCGCCGGCGCGGCCGGCGCGAAACCGGATCAAAACAAGTTCACGCTGGACCTCACATGGAATCCCTGAACGCCGCCGCCCCCGCCGCCCGGGCGCCCTTCATTGCGCGCCGGGCCTTGCCGTACTGGATCCGCGACTTCGCCGTGGTGCGCCCGGCGGTGATCACGTTCGCGGCCGTCACCCTCGTCAGCGTGGCGTGCGCGCTGGCCAGCCACCTGCAGCTGGCGCAGGCGCGCCAGGACGAACGGCAGGCGCACGACATGCGCGACGCCGCCCGGCGCCGTTTCCTGTATGCCGAATCCGAGAAGCAGGAGATCCGCTCGTACCAGCCGCTGTTCGTCGAATTGCAGCGGCGCCATTTCGTCGGCGCCGAAAACCGCCTCGACTGGGTGGACGCGATCCGGCAGATCCAGGAACGCCGGCGGCTGTTGCCGCTGACGTACGAGATCGACCCGCAGCAACCCTACAAGCTCGAAGGCCGCCTGGCCACCGGCGACTACCAGCTGCGCGGCAGCCGGATGACGGTGCACATGGACCTGGTGCACGAGATGGACCTGTTCCAGTTCCTGGTCGACCTGCGCCAGCACGGCGTGTTCACGGTGCAGCAGTGCTCGATGCGGCGCACCGCCGGTACCGGCGCGGCCAGCGCGGCCGCCGCGCCGGCGGGCAACCTGTCGTCGGACTGCACGCTGCACTGGCTGACACTGACACCCGGGGTGCGCCGCGCCGCGGGAGCCGCCCGATGAGCCGCGCATTGCATCGCCCGGCCCGGCCCGGCCTGTCCGCCGCCCTGCTGGCCGCGGCACTGTGCCTCGCCGCCCCGCCGGTATCGGCCCAGTACACCGAACCCGCGCTGGGGCGCCTGTTCACGGCCCCGGACGAGCGGATGCGGCTCGACCGCGACCGCGCCAGCGCGCCCACCGTGGCGCAGCAGGCGCAGGCGCAAATCCAGGTCCAGGAGCAGCAAGCCGCGGCGGCCGCGATGACCGGGCCGGCCGCGGGCACTCCGGCGCCGCCGCCGGCGCCGCTGCGGCTGACCGGCGTGGTGCGCCGCAGCGACGGCCGCGCCACGGTATGGATCGACGACGAGCCGCGCGAGACCACGCTGGCCAGGTACAAGGCCGGGGGCGCGATCCCGGTCGAGACCCCGCGCGGCAGCGTGCTGGTCAAGCCCGGCCAGAGCGTCGACCCGAACGATGGCACGATCCGCGAACCGCGCTGACCCGCGCCGCCAGGGCGGCGCCGCGCTGCTGCTGCTGCTGGCGGTGAGCAGCGTGGGCTTTGCCGCGCTGCTGATCTCCGCGTTCGGCCGCAGCGACGTGGAACGGGTGCGCGAACGGCGCACGCTGGCCGTGCTGGCACAGGCGGCCGACGCGCTCACCGGCTTCGCCAGCACGCACGGGCGCCTGCCGCGGCCCGCCATCTCCGCCACCGACGGGCGCGAGCGTCCCGAGGCTTGCGCCGACGAGGCCGCGTGCAGCGGCTTCCTGCCATGGGTGGCACTGGGCGTGGAAGGCGCGGACAGCTGGGGCAAGCGGCTGCGCTACAGCGTCACGCCGCAATACACGGTCACGCCGCTGCGGCGCCTGTCGGCCATTGCCACCAAGCGCGTCCAGACCCGCGACGGCGACGGCAACCTGCGCTACGAGGCCGGGCAGGCGGAGTGCCAGGTCTATGCGCAATGCCTGCCGGCCGTGGTGTATTCGCACGGCCGCAACAACCTGGGCACCAGCGTGGCCGGGCTGTCGCAGGCCAACGGCGCGCAAGGCAATCTCGACGAGATCGCCAACGATCTCGCCACCACCGGTTTCATCCGGCGCGCCGCTTCGACGGACCCGGCCGTTCCCGGCGGCCCGTTCGACGACCTGCTGGTGGCCGTTCCACTCGATACGCTGTATGAAAGGATGTCGGCGGCGCGCACGCTGCCATGAAACGATGAGAACCACCTGCCCGAACACCAAGGCGCACGGCCGGTCCGCGCACTGCAAGCCGACGCGTTGCCAGCCCGGTTTTACGCTGGTCGAGATCGCGATCGTGCTGGTCGTCGTCGGCCTGCTGATCGGCGGCCTGATCACGCCGCTGTCCACCCAGCTCGAACAGCGCCGCACGGCCGACACGCAGCGGGCGATGGAAGACGCGCGCGACGCGCTGATCGGCTTCTCGGTGCGCAACGGCTACCTGCCCTGCCCGGCCATCTCCGCCGCCAACGGGCTGGAAGACCGCGCCGGCGACCGCTGCACCAATGAACGCCGCACCGGCTTCCTGCCGTGGGCCACACTCGGCATGCCCAAGCTCGACAGCTGGGGCCATCTGTTCCTGTACAGCGTGACGCCGGAGTTCGCCGACAGCGCCGCGCGCTTCCGCCTGTCGACCCCGCGCGACATCACCGTGGCCACGCGCGACGCCGCCGGCAACCTGGTCGCGGCCACCGCGCCGAACGACATTCCCGCCGTTATCGTATCCGCCGGCAAGAACGGCTACGGCGGCTTCTCCGACCTGGGCGTGCGCGCGGCCGATGCCGGCACCGGCAATGCGGACGAAAAAGTCAACATGAACCCGGCCGGCATGGCTTACATCGCGCGCGGCGCCAGCGAAAATGCGGCATTGCCGGGCGGCGCCTATGACGACCTGGTGATCTGGGTATCGCCCAATATCCTGTTCAACCGGATGATCGCCGGCGGCAGGCTGCCATGACCGTTCGCGCATGACCGCCGCTCCATGACCGCGGCAATCCGGGCGATCGCCGCAAGCGTGCTGAAGGAAGCACTGCGCAGCCGCCTGCTGTGGCTGCTGGCGGCGCTGGCGCTGGGCGCCACCGGCCTGGCCGGATTCCTGCAGGCCGTGGTGCCGTCCGGTGGCCATGCCACGGGCACGGCCCTGCTGGCAGCCTTGCTGCGGCTGGCCGCGGCCGGCGTGGTGGCGATCTTCACCGTGACATCGATCGTGCGCGAATACGGCGACAAGCAGGTGGAATTGCTGATCGCGCTGCCGTACCCGCGGGCGGCCTGGCTGCTGGGCCGGCTCGCCGGCAGCGCCCTGCTGGCACTGCTGCCGGCCGCCGTGGCCGGTGCGCTGGTGGCGCTGGTCGCACCGGCGGCGCAGGCGGCGCTGTGGACCGCGTCGCTGCTGGGCGAACTGTGGATCGTGGCCGCGTTCGCCGTGTTCTGCACGCTCACGCTGCAGCACGCGCTGCCGGCGCTGTGCGCCACGGCCGGCTTCTACCTGCTGGCGCGCAGCGTGACGGCGCTGCAGCAGGCCGGCCACGGCGGCGCGCCCGATGCCGGCCAGCGTGCCATCGCCGCCGGCACCGACGCACTCGCGTTCCTGCTGCCGCGGCTCGATGCGTTCGCGCGCAGCGAGTGGCTGCTCTACGCGGCCGGCGGCGCGGCCGACCTCGGGCTTGTGGCCGCGCAGACCGCCGTGTATGTGGCGCTGCTGTCGGGTGCCGCGCTGTTCGACCTGTACCGCAAGGAATTCTGATGGACCGCCGCGCTCCGGTCCGCGTCAACGCGCTGCTGATCGGCGCACTGGTCGCGCAGTGCGCGCTGCACGCCATCGTGCCCGCGCCGGCGGCGCCGGCCCCGCTGCTGCCCGCGCCGCCGCCCGCGGCCGCGCTGCGCCTCGCCAGCCTGGGCGACGGGCCGGCGGCGGCCCGCCTCGTGATGCTGTACCTGCATGCGTTCGATGCCGGCATCCCGTTGCGCGAGCTCGATTACGGCCATGTGGCCGGCTGGCTCGAGGTCGCGCTCGCGCTCGATCCGCGCAGCCGCCAGCCGCTGCAGGCGGCCGCGCAGGTCTACGCCGCCGTGGCCGACCCGGTACGCGTGCGCATCATGCTCGGCGTCGTCGAGCGCGCGTTCGCCGCCGATCCCGCGCGCCGCTGGCCCGAGATGGCGCAAGCCGCGGTGATCGCCCGCCACCGGCTGCACGACATGGCGCTGGCGCGGCGCTATGCGCGGGCGGTGCGGCTGCATGCGCCGGCGGCACCGCCATGGGCGCGCCAGCTCGAACTGTTCATCCTGCAGGATATGAGCGAGCTCGACAGCGCACGCGCGGTGGCCGGCGCACTGCTGAGCGACGGCACGATCACCGACCCCAACGAGATCCGGTTCCTGGAACGACGGCTGCGCGAACTGGAGCGGGCTGATGCGCGCGAGCAACGCTAGCAGGTGCGCAGAGCGCGGCGGGCCTGTAAGATGCGCCTATCGAAAGCATCAGGGAGTACCATCTTGCAACTCGTTACACAATCCGCCGGGCGGCTTCGCCAGGCAACGCGGGCCGGCGGCTTCACGCTGGTCGAGATCGCGATCGTGCTGGTCATCATCGGCCTGCTGCTGGGCGGCGTACTGAAGGGCCAGAGCCTGATCGACAACGCCAAGGTCAAGAACGTGATCCAGCAATCGACGTCGCTGCAGGCGGCCGTCAATGCCTACCAGGACAAGTTCCGCGCGCTGCCCGGCGACGACGCGCAGGCCACCGCGCACGTGCCGGGTACGAGCGGCAACGGCAACGGCGACGGCCAGATCGCCGAATACCAGCTGGCGCCGCAGCATCTCGCGCTGGGCGGCTTCATCACCGGCTCGTTCAACGGCACCACCGATTTCATGACCAGCGCGCACGGCGGCGCCGTCTACGTCTACAACGACGTGGTGGCCGGCCGCGGCGGCAATGGCATCCGCCTCGACAACCTGCCCGACAGCTTCGCCGAACAGATCGACGCGAAGCTCGACGACGGCAAGCCGGACACCGGCACCGTGCGGGCCACCGGGCCTTACACCAACAACGGCACGATCGTGACGCGCACGGCGGTGTTCTTCTAGACTTTCTACTGCCGGGCTCGTGTCAACGGGCCCGGCCCCACGAGCCTGGCCCCACGCTACGCGCCCGGCGGCATCACGCCGTCCGGAATCCCGGCTGCTCCGTGAACCGCCGCACATGGTGATCGACATCGCCCAGCGTCAACCCGATCGCCGTCAGCCGCTTGAACCAGTGCGATGCCGGCAGCTCGTCGGTGACGCCCATGCCGCCGTGCAGCTGCACGGCCTGCTGGCCGACGAAGCGGGCCGCCTCGCCGACCCGCGCCTTGGCGGCGGACACCACCCGCCGCCGCTCTCCGTCATCCGGCGAATCCACTTTCGCGGCGGCCAGCATGGCCATCGAGCGCGCCTGTTCCAGGTGGATGAACATGTCCGCCATCCGGTGCTGCAGCGCCTGGAAGTTGCCGATCGGCACGCCGAACTGTTTTCTCGTTTTCAGGTAATCGAGCGTGACGGCGAACAGCGCATCCATCGCCCCCACGGCCTCGGCGCACAGCAGCGCCGTGCCGTAGTCGGCGGCCGCTTCGAGGATGGGCCAGCCCGCGCCCGGCATGCCCAGCGGCGTGGCCGGCGCATGGTCGAAGGTGATGGCGGCGGCGCGCCGGCCGTCGATCGTGCGGCCGTCGCGGATCGCCAGGCCCGACGTATCGGCTTCGACCAGCAGCAGCGAGATGCCGTCGCGCTCGCGCTGCCCGCCATGGCTGCGCGCCGACACGATGAACACATCGGCCTGCCCGCCATGCTCGACCACCGTCTTCACGCCCGATACCGCGGCCGCGTCGGCCGGGCCGGTGGCTTTCGCGGCGATGTCGGCCAGGTCGTGGCGCGACTGCGCCTCGCCCAGCGCGCAGGCCAGCTTCAGTTCTCCCGCCGCCACCCGCTCGAGCAGCGCTTCCTGCCCGCCGGCCAGCGTCAGGAAACGCGCACCCAGCACGGTGGCGAAATACGGCTCCACCACGAGGCCGCGGCCCAGTTCCTGCATGACGCCGAACAGGTCCGCCGCCGTGCCGCCGAAGCCGCCCTGCGCTTCCGGCACCGGCAGCGCCGTCATGCCCAGTTCCACCAGCGTTTTCCACGCTTCGGGCGACGTGCCCGATGGCGAATGGACGATCCTTTTCCGGTCTTCGAACGTGTAGTCGCGTTCGATCCAGCGGCGCAGCGCATCGGCGACCTGCCGCTGCTCTTCCTTCAGTTCAAAGTCCATGGCGCCTCCTCACAGTCCCAGAATCATCCGCGCGATGATGGTTTTCTGGATTTCATTCGAACCGCCGTAGATCGACGTCTTGCGGTAGTTGAAGTAGTACGCCGCCAGCGGCGCAGTATCGGCCACCAGCGCGGGTGAAAGCGCGTTGTCGCCGCCCGCCGCGTGCTCGCGCCGGCCTTCCAGGTAATCGGTATCGAACGGCAGCGCCGCCGGCCCCGCCGCCTCGACCATCAGCTCGGTCAGCAACTGCTGCACTTCGGTGCCCTTCACTTTCAGCATCGAGGCCTGGGGACCGGGCGCCTTGTCCTCCTGCGCGATGGTGCGCAATACCGTGACTTCCAGCGCCATCAGTTCGATTTCCACCTGCGCGACCTTCGCCGCGAGCTGCGGATCGTCCAGCAGCGGCCGGCCACCCTGCTGCTGCTTCATCGCCAGCTCCTTCAGGAAACGCAGTTCGCGCTTGCTGCGGCCCACGGCGGCGATACCGGTGCGCTCGTGGCCCAGCAGGTACTTGGCGTAGGTCCACCCCTGGTGTTCCTTGCCGACCAAATTCGCCGCGGGCACGCGCACGTTGTCGAAGAACACCTCGTTGACCTCGTGCTCCTCGTCCAGCATGATGATCGGCCGCACCGTGATGCCGGGGCTCTTCATGTCGATCAGCAGGAACGAGATGCCTTCCTGCTTGCGCGCCGCCGGATCGGTGCGCACCAGGCAGAAGATCATGTCGGCATGCTGGGCCAGCGTGGTCCAGGTTTTCTGGCCGTTGACGACGTACTCGTCGCCGTCGCGCACGGCGGTGGTCTTCAGCGAGGCCAGGTCGGAGCCGGCGCCTGGTTCCGAGTAGCCCTGGCACCACCAGTCCTCGCAGTGCAGGATGCGCGGCAGGTAACGGGCCTTCTGCTCGTCGGTGCCGAACGCCATGATGACGGGCGCCACCATGTTGACGCCGAACGGCAGGATCTGCGGCGCGCCGGCCAGCGCGCATTCGTCGTCCCAGATGTGGCGCTGCACGGCGTTCCAGCCGGTGCCGCCATGCTCGACCGGCCAGCCCGGCGCGGCCCAGCCCTGCGCCGCCACGATCCTGTGCCAGCGCACGTAGTCGTCCTTGGCCAGCCGCAGGTGGCCGCATACCTTGCGCCGCAGGTCCGGCGGCAGGTTCGCGTCCAGAAACGCGCGCACCTGCAGGCGGAACGCTTCGTGTTCGGCGGAGTAATTCAGGTCCATGCTGTCTCCTCGATGGAAGCCGGCCCCGCCTGTTGTCGACGATTAGCACGGTCGTTCCATGGTACAGCAGGGAACCCGGCATGGCCACACCGGAAACAGCGCGTCAGGTGCACATCCTGTCGCGGCTGTCCTCGTGGACCTGGGCCAGCCACGCCGCGACGACCTTGAAGCGGCCGATCGCGCCCGCGTCGCGGTGGCTCAGCAGCCACAGTTCGCGGAATACCTCGGCACGGTCGGACAGCCGCACCAGGGCTTCGTCGCCGCCCACGATGCATGGCAGCAGTGCCAGGCCGGCGCCGGCACGGCAGGCATGCACCATCGTCGACAGGCTGTTCACGCGCAGCGCGATGCGCGGCGCCGGTTCGAGCCGCGCCATCCAGCGCATCTCCGGCAGGTGCGCCTTGGCTTCCTCGTGCGCGATCCACGGCTGCCGGCCCCATGCTTCGCGCGGCACGCCGGCGAAGCGCGGCGCGCCGTAGACGGCCCAGCCGATGTCGCCCAGGCGGCGCATCAGCACGGCCGCGTCGTCGACCGGCTGGGCCAGGCGCAACGCGAAATCGGCCTCGCGGCGGGTAAACGAGATGTTCTGGTTGTCCGCCATCAGTTGCACTTCCATTTCCGGGTGCCGCTCCGCGAAGGCGGGCAGGTGGCGCACCAGCCAGTGATCGAACAGGAAATCGATCGCCGACAGCCGCACCGGACCGGCCAGGCTCTCGGCCTCCCGGGTCGACGCCAGCAGCATGCTCTGCACGCTGCCGTATACGCCTTCGCCGTAGCGCACGAACACCTGGCCGGCCTCGGTCAGCTGCCAGCGCGTGGTGTCGCGCGAGAACAGGCGCAGGTTCAGCGCCTTTTCGGCGGCCGCGATGCGGCGGCTGATGGTCGAGCCGTCCACGCCCAGCTCGCGTCCCGCCGCGCTCATGCTGCCCGAGCGCGCCAGCGCCAGGATCAGCGGAATGTCGTTCCAGTCGAAGTCGATCGCCATTGGTACCGGTTGTCGTTATGCCTTCCGGCAGATCCGCATTTTTGCAAGGCGGCTTTGCAGCCTTGCCCATTCTCAACACCCGCCCCGTCCCCTACCATGCTCTTCATCGCAGGACGAACGGCAGGCAACGAATGAGACTGCTGCGATTCTGGCACACGACAATGGATCATCCAATTACCAAGAAGGAAGAAAAAATGAAAACGCAAAACGACAACGACATCAGCCTTTCCCGCCGCTCGGCCCTGCTGGGCAGCACCGGCCTCGCCGCGCTGGCCGCGCTGCCGCTGGCCGCCGCCTTCGGCACGGACGCGCAGGCCGCGCCGGCGAAACCGGTGCGCAAAAGCGCCAGCACGTTCACTACCCGCGATGGCGTGGAAATCTACTACAAGGACTGGGGCAGCGGCCAGCCGGTCGTGTTCAGCCATGGCTGGCCCCTGAACTCGGACAGCTGGGAATCGCAGATGATCCACCTGGCCAACAACGGCTTCCGCGTGATCGCCCACGACCGCCGCGGCCACGGTCGCTCGAGCCAGCCCTGGGACGGCAACGACATGGACCACTATGCCGACGACCTGGCCCAGCTGATCGAACTGCTGGACCTGAAGAACGCGATCCTGGTCGGCTTTTCGACCGGCGGCGGCGAGGTGGCGCGCTACGTGGGCCGCCACGGCACGAAGCGGGTGGCGAAACTGGCGCTGGTCTCGGCGGTGCCGCCGATCATGGTGAAAACCGCCGACAACCCGGGCGGCCTGCCGCTGGAAGTGTTCGACGGCATCCGCAACGCCCAGCTGGCGAACCGTTCGCAGCTGTACCTGGACATTCCGTCCGGCCCGTTCTACGGCTTCAACCGGCCGGGCGCGAAAGTGTCGCAGGGGCTGGTGCAGTCGTGGTGGATGCAGGGCATGATGGGCGGCCACAAGAATACCTACGACTCGATCAAGGCCTTCTCGGAAACCGACTTCCGCGCCGACCTGGCGAAATTCGACAAGCCCACGCTGGTAATCCACGGCGACGACGACCAGATCGTGCCGATCGACGCCGCCGGGCGCGCCTCGGCGAAGATCGTCAAGGGTGCGAAGCTGATCGTGTATCCAGGCGCGCCGCACGGGCTGACCGATACGCACAAGGACAAGGTCAACGCCGACCTGCTGGCGTTCGCCAGGGCCTGATCCTTGCCGCCGGTGGTGGCGCCGGCGGCAGCATCGTCAGGACCGGATGAAGCGTCGATTACCGGCTCAGGAATTCGCCGGCTTTCCCGCGACTTCCGGACAACCCTGCCCGGCGCCGGCTCGTTGCGCGCCGCTCTTCACGCCGTTCATCGCCGCCGAATCCAGGCTGCTGCGCCAATCGAGATCGGTCATTTTTTCCGTGTCGAGCTGGTTACGGTGCAACACGATGTCGCGGCTGCGGCTCAAGCCGATGCCGACGGTGCCGGCGCATGCGCCGTCCACGCTCACCGTGTTGTCACCGACCTGCGTGCCATCGGCGGAGCGCAGGTACATCGCATGGCCGCTCCAGCCCGGCGTGAGTTCGCGCAGATGGAACGTATTGCGCACGATGCGCGCGAACGGGCCATAGCTGAGCAGCGCGAAGGGTGGTCCGCCGGCCGTCGTGGCGTCGAGCATGGCGTCGATCCGGTTGTCGCGCACCAGGTTGCCGCTGCCGGCAATCTCGATTGCACTGAGCACGCCGCTGAACTGCATGTTTTCCACGACGAAGCCGGTATCGCTGAAAACGTCGTCCGTGTCGACGGGCATGTCGGGATAGGCATTCCCGGGGGAACTGCCCCGGTCCATCAGCGTGACGCCGGCGCCGGCCCCTTCGATACGCCCGTTATGGACGCGGATCTTCTGGCCTGTCCCCCACACGCCCCGGTAGCGGCGTGTGCCCGACATGCGCAGCGTGTGACCGCGGAAATCGAGATCGACATTGCTGGCGCGGATGTCGATCATCCTGCCGGCGCAGTCGTGCGCGGATGGAGAACAGGCGAACTCGTAATCCCGGTCGAGGCAGTACTTGCCGGGGCGGACGATTTCCATCGGCCGCATGACGGAGATACTGTCGTCCCGACGCAGCACCTCGCAATCGCCGGCGCCCTGCGCCGCCGCAGGAACGTCCTTGGGAACCTTGCTCCAGGCTTCCCACGCCGGGCGCATCCCCAACCCCTGCTTGACGCCTTCGCTCAGGAAAAACCAGATCAGGCGCGGGGGACTTATTTCCTCGTGGGCGCTCACGGGCGCCGCCATGGCGATCGCCAGAATCGCCGCGGTGCCGACAACATGCTTCAGGTACATCGTTTGGTTCCTCGTCAAACCGTTACTGTTGACACGATCTCGCGAATCGCCGCAGTGCCGGCGGCAATTGACGCGAGCCGGACTCCATGCCGTTCCTGACGAAATAGCCGTCTTCGTTGGACGGCGCCAGAGTTTTTAGTGCGGCAATCAAACTTCCACGCGTTCGAATGTTTCGAGCGAAATGCGGCCGATGGAATTTTATATTCCCTCGACAGACGGCCTGTCGGTACCAGTCCATCCGGGACTGCACATAATAAATTGAGCGTCGGATTAAATATATAGCTATACGAAAATATATTTTTATTAACAACTGTAGCGGCGTGGCGCGAGGAATCAGAGTGACGCTTCAACAGAGATTCCTGAGGATTGCAACTTGCTTCGGACTGGCGCCTGCCTCCGCGCAGGGCATCTTCCAACGTGTTATTCGCGAAGTCATGGCATGTTACGGGAATTTAAAACCGACAGGAAAACGTCACGCGTGGAAACCCCGTATCCGGCGCGGATATTCCCTGATTTCCACCACCGGTTACCCGATCGGCCCTGTCCGCACAGCCGGCGATTAATGCGCCTGGCGCGCCGATCATCTTGATGACTGCTTCGGCTCCCCTGATTGACACCCTTCGGGGCAGTCCCGATACTCGACTCCCACCCAAGGCTGCAACTGGCCCGCGACCGGCGCACCACGCCTGGCGGGCCCATGCGCCCACCAGGCGCGTGCGGCGTGACGGCCGGCCATCGCTGCACCACCACGGCCTCGGCGCGAGGAGACGCGCCGGCAAAAGCAACCAGCTCGCGCAGTGCGGATATGCCAGGCATCCGGACAGCGCGTCCATCGTCGTTCGACCATGATAACAATGGGGATTCAATGAAACGTACCTTTGCACCGATCGCACTGCTGACCCTCGGGCTGATGCATTCCGCATTCGCCGACGGGGGCAGGAAACTCGAAAAACTCGATCGCGGCGCCGTCGCCATCGCGGCCGGCACGGATGTCTTCGTCAGCTGGCGCGTGCTCGGCACCGACGAGCCGGGCACGCTGTTCAATATCTATCGCGACGATGTCAAGCTCAACGCGGAACCGCTGGAAGTGAGCAATTTCACGGACACGGCCGCCCCCGCCGGGGCCCGCTACCTGATTCGTCCGATCGTGAAGGGCAAGGAAAAGAAGGGCCAGGAAGAATACGCGCTGTCCACCTGGACGGAGCCCGTGCTGCGCATCCCGCTGGACAAGCCCGCCGACGGCGTCACCCCGACCGGCCAGGCGTACAGCTATGAGATGAACGACGGCACGCCGGCCGACCTGGACGGCGACGGCAAGTACGAACTGGTCGTGAAATGGCAGCCGACCAATGCCAAGGACAACTCGCAAAGCGGCTACACCGGCAACACCTACATCGATGCCTATCGCCTGGACGGCAAGCGCCTGTGGCGCATCGACCTGGGCCGCAATATCCGCGCCGGCGCCCACTACACGACGATGGTTGCCTATGACCTGGACGGCAACGGCAAGGCCGAGGTGATGCTGAAGACGGCCGACGGCACGGTCGACGGCCGCGGTACCGTGATCGGCGACGCCGCCGCGGACTACCGCAACAGCGCCGGCTACGTGCTGGCCGGACCGGAATTCATCACCGTGTTCGACGGCCGCACCGGCAAGGCGCTGGCCACCGCCGACTACCTGCCGGCGCGCGGCACGGTGGCCTCGTGGGGCGACAACTACGGCAACCGCGTCGACCGCTTCCTGGGCGGCGTCGCGTACCTGGATGGCAGCCGCCCGAGCGCGATCTTCTCGCGCGGCTACTACACGCGCGCCGTGATCGCCGCCTGGGACTACCGCGACGGCCAGCTGACCAGCCGCTGGGTATTCGACACCAACAACGAAGGCGCCGAGGCGCGCGGCCAAGGCGCGCACTGGTTCTCCGTGGCGGATGTGGACAGCGACGGCAAGGACGACATCATCTACGGTGCCGCCACGATCGGCAGCGACGGCCACCTGCTGTACAGCACCGGCCTGTGCCACGGCGACGCGCTGCATGTCGGCAAGCTCGACCCGGCCCGCCCCGGCCTGCAGGCCTACATGGTCCACGAGAGCCCGTCGTGCTACAAGGGCAACGGCGCCAGCTTCCACGACGCCGCCACCGGCAAGTTGCTGTGGGGCGCGCCGGCCACCGTCGACGTGGGCCGCGGCGTCTGCTACGACATCGATCCGGCCTATCCGGGCGCGGAGTGCTGGGCCTCGCGCGGCGGGCTGTTCAACGTGAGCGGCCAGCAGATCTCGGCCAATCGCCCGAGCAGCATGAACTTCGCCAGCTGGTGGGACGGCGACCTGCTGCGCGAAGCGCTCGACGGCACGTCGATCTCCAAGTGGAACCCCGCGGCCTTCACGCTGGAGACCCTGCTGAACGGCGCCACGTACAACGCGGCATCGAACAACGGCACGAAGGCCACGCCCGTGCTGTCGGCCGACATCCTCGGCGACTGGCGCGAGGAAGCCGTGCTGCGCACGGCGGACAACACCGAACTGCTGGTGTTCTCCACCACGATCCCGACGACGCACCGTATCCCCACGCTGATGCATGATGCGCAGTACCGCGTGCAGGTGGCCGCCCAGAACTCCGGCTACAACCAGCCGCCGCACACGAGCTTCTACATCGGCGAAGGCGTGACGCCGCCGGCGCAGGCAACCGTGACAGTGCAGGAGTAAGCGCGCAGGAGCAAGCGTGCAGCATGGCGCCGCCGGCGGCCCGGGACCGGACCGCCGCGCTCAGCCGTTCGTGCGTGCACGGCGGCCCGCTCGGTGATACAGTTGGTCGCATCATGACCGACACCACTCTCGCCGCCGACGCGCCGCTGTACATCGTCCTCAATGCCGGTTCCGGCGCCTCCGAAAAGGAGGAGCGCCGCGCCGCCATCGAGGAAGTGCTGACAGCCGCGGGCCGGCGCTACCACCTGCACCTGGTGGAAGACGGCAGCGAGCTCGACGATGCTGCGATCGCGCATGCCGGCCAGGCCTGCGCCAACGGCGGCATTCTCGTGGCGGCCGGCGGCGACGGCACGATCAACGCCGTGGCGCGCCAGGCCGTCGCGCACGGCTGTCCGTTCGGCGCCCTGCCGCAGGGCACGTTCAATTATTTCGGCCGCACGCACGGCATTTCCGAGGAATTGTCCGACGCCGTGCATGCGCTGCTGACGGCCACCGTCCAGCCAGTGCAGATCGGCTCGGTAAACGGCCGGATCTTCCTCGTCAATGCCAGCATCGGGCTGTACCCCGAATTGCTGGAAGAGCGCGAGCAGGACAAGGCCCAGTTCGGCCGCAGCCGCGTGGTGGCCTTCCTGTCCGCCCTGAAAACCATCCTGTCGCCCCACCGCCGCCTGCGCCTGACACTGGAAGCGGAAGACCGCACGATGCACCTGCGCACGCACACCCTGTTCGTAGGCAACAACCGGCTGCAGATGGAACAGGTGGGCCTTACCGAGCTCGCGCCCGAGGTGGCCGAAGGCGAGCTGGCCGCCGTGGCGCCCAAGCCGGCGGGGCGCCTCGGCATGCTCGGTCTGGTGCTGCAGGGGGCCCTCGGCCGGCTGGCCGATACCGGCGACGTGGTCGCCTTCGGCTTTCGCCGCATGACCGTGCGCACGCCGTTCTACGGGCGCCGGCGCGTCAAGGCCGCCGTGGACGGCGAAGTGCTCACGCTGACGACGCCCCTGCACTTCGAAGCGCTGGATGGTCGGCTGCGGCTGCTGGTGCCCGCCGCGCGCAATCTCGTCAAGGATTGAGCGAGCCCGAAAGCGGCAGGATACCGGTGCCGGCAGAGTACTGGTGCCGGACACTTTTTCCCGGACGATCTACCCGGAAAAAGGTGCCGGACACCGATTTTCCAAGCCAACAGCCTATTCCACGGCGATCGGCAGATCCCGCCCCTCCACCGCCACGTTCCCCGCGAAATCCGCCGCGTAGATCCGCAGCGTGTAGTTCCCCGGCGCGATCCCCGACACATCCCACGAGCCCGGGCTGGCCTGTCCGCCCTGCAGCGTATTGTTCAGCGCATAGGCGAAGTGCGTGGCCTTGCTGCCGTAAACGGTGATGCCGCTGCTGGCCGCGTAAGCCAGCTTCACGGCATCCGGGTTGCGCGGCAACCGGTCGTACACCTGGGTGATGCGCGGCTGCTCGTAGCCGGCCGCCGGCGTGCCGTCTTCCCGCAGCAACTGGTAACCCAGCTTGTACAGGCCGAGCCGGCGCCGCTCCAGGTTGCCGTCCATCTGGTCCCACGCATCGACGACGATATCCACCTCGCCCACCGAGCGCGGCACTTTTATGCGGCGCGGCGGCGCCTGTTCTTTTTCCCGCGCTTTCCTGCCAGGCCTGCCGGTTTTTTCACGCGGCGCACCGAGCCGCTTGCCGCCGTCGGCCAGCAGCACGATGCCCTGGATGCGCGGCGCCACGGTGTCGCGCAGGCCCACGAACGGCAGCGTCAACGGATTTTCCACGCCGCCGGTGGGAAAGTAATCCAGGTGCACGTGCGCCATGCCGTTGATCGTGCCGAGCGTGTCGCCCGCCGCGAAACGCGTGCCGCGCCGCACGCGTACCCGTTCGGGCTTGCCGCGGCCGCCCGCAAGCACCTCGAAGCGCGCGTCGAGCGCCTTGTCGCGCCGGTCGCGGCCCACCTTCATGTGGATGTACGACAGCGTGCCCACGCTGATGCCTTCGCTCAGCGTGGCATAGCCCCAGTTCGGGTACGGGTCCGTCACCTTCGCCGGCGCCACCGCCACGACCTGCGCGCCCACGTCGGCCCGCACGTCCAGCCCCATGTGGAAGTGGTCGCGGCTGTCGCCTTCGAAATTGCCGCGCACCTCGCCCATCACGCCCACCACCTCGTGCGGCGCATCCTGCGGCAGCACGGGCCACGGCATCGGCTTGGCGCGGCGCGGCGTGGCGGCGCGCGTGCGCGGCACCGGCGCGGGCTGCCCGTCCACCGGCGGCGCCAGTCGCACCACCGCGAAGCCCAGCCCCTCGGCCACGACCACATTGCCGTCGCGCTGCACGGTCACGCCGCGCGGACCGGCGAGATGCACCGTGCCGTCGCTGCCGTAGCCCGGCTCGGCCGGGCGGTCGAAGTCGGCAAGGGCCTGGTAGCCGCCGTCCGGCCCGATCTGCAGCACGCGGCCGGAGCCGGCCGTCACATACAGGAAGCCGTCGCGCGTGGCGGCGATGCCCACCGGCCGCCGCAACAGCGCGCGGCGTTCGCCTTCGGGCGGTTTCGCGACGGTCGATACGTTGCCGCCGGCATCGATGCGCCGTACCGCGTGGTTGCCCGTGTCGGCGACGAACAGCGTGCCGTCGGCGCCGACCGCGATGCCGCTCGGCGTATCGAACAGCGCGGCGACGGCCGGGCCATCCTGCCCGCCGGGCCGGCCGCCGCCGGCCACCGTCGTCACCGCGCCGTCCGGCGCGATGCGGCGGATACGGTCGTTGTAGGTGTCGGCGACATACACCACGCCGGCATCGTCGACCGCGATGCCTACCGGGCCGTTGAAGCGCGCGGCATCGCCCTTGCCATCCGCGAAGCCCGGCTGGCCGTTGCCGGCCAGCGTGGTCACGGCGCCGTCCGGGGCGACCCTGCGGACCGCGTGGTTGCCCGTATCGGCCACGTACAGGTTGCCCAGGTGATCGAGCGCCAGCGCGGAAGGCGTATGGAACCGTGCGGCCGCGCCCTTGCCGTCCGCGTAGCCTTCGCGCCCGCCCGCCAGCGTGGCCAGCGTGCCGTCCGGGGCGATGGTGCGGATACGGTTGTTGTCGCCGCCGTCGGCCACGTAGATGGTGCCGCGCGGGGCCACCGCCACGCCGAACGGGTCGGCGAACGCGCCCCCGCCCGGCGGACCGTCGCCCGGGCCGGCCGCGCCGTTGCCGGCCAGCGTGGTCACGCGGGCGGTCCAGAACCGCTCGGTGCGCGCCTGGGCCGGCGTCAGCACGCCTGTCGCCACGGCGTCTTTTCTAGCCGGGCCGGGCGTCGGGCCGGCGGCGTAATCGATGGTGTAGTACAGGACACCGGCACCGGCGACGAGGATGGCGCCGGACAGCGCGCCGATGAGGAGCTTTCGATTCACGTGCGTTACCGTTCGTTGCGGAAAGCGCAAGCTTAGCAGGAACCCCTGCCGCGCGCCGACCGCGGGCGGCGGCGACTAGAATGTTCCCGCTCCCCCAGATTCAGCCATGAAAGGAATGCCATGAGCAGCAAGCCCACTTCCACGGAAACCGGCGGCGAACGCCCCGTTCTCACGACCCGCCAGGGCCACCCCGTGCGCGACAACCAGGCGTTGCGCTCGGTCGGCGAACGCGGCCCCGCCACGCTGGAGAACTACCAGTTCATCGAGAAGATCACCCACTTCGACCGCGAGCGGATTCCGGAGCGCGTGGTGCATGCGCGCGGCACCGGCGCACACGGCTATTTCGAAGCCTACGGCACGATCGGCAGCGAACCGGCGTCGAAATACACCTGCGCGCGCGTGCTGAACGAAACCGGTGTGCAGACCCCCGTGTTCGTGCGCTTCTCCAGCGTGATCGGCAGCAAGGATTCGCCGGAAACGGCGCGCGACCCGCGCGGCTTCGCAGTCAAGCTGAAAACGCTGGATGGCAACTGGGACCTGGTCGGCAACAACCTGAAGATCTTCTTCATCCGCGACGCGATCAAGTTTCCCGACATGATCCACGCGTTCAAGCCCGACCCGGTGACGAATCGCCAGGAGCCATGGCGGTTCTACGATTTCGTGTCGAATTCCCCGGAAGCGCTGCACATGGTCACCTGGGTCAAGAGCCCGTGGGGCATTCCGGCCAACTACCGTGAAATGGAAGGCTCGGGCGTCAACACCTACAAGCTGGTGAACGACCAGGGCGTGGCGCACCTGGTGAAGTTCCACTGGCAGCCGAAACAGGGCGTGCGCAACCTGACCGCGGCGCAGGCCGCCGAGATCCAGGCGCACGACA
Source organism: Pseudoduganella dura (assembly GCF_009727155.1). Taxonomy (NCBI): domain Bacteria; kingdom Pseudomonadati; phylum Pseudomonadota; class Betaproteobacteria; order Burkholderiales; family Oxalobacteraceae; genus Pseudoduganella; species Pseudoduganella dura. The sequence goes on from NZ_WNWM01000002.1 coordinate 6,816,607, forward strand.
CGGGCCACGCCACGAAGGACCTGTACGAGGCGATCGAGCGCGGCGATTATCCGGAATGGGAATTCGCCGTGCAGGTCATGAGCGACGACGACCATCCCGAACTCGATTTCGACCCGCTGGACGACACGAAGCGCTGGCCGGAGGACCAGTTCCCGCTGCTGCCGGTAGGCCGCATGGTGTTGAACAGGAACCCGGACAACGTGTTCGCGGAAACCGAGCAGTCGGCGTTCGGCACCGGCGTACTGGTCGACGGCATCGACTTCTCCGACGACAAGATGCTGCAGGGCCGGACCCTGTCGTACTCGGATACGCAGCGCTACCGCGTGGGTCCCAATTACCTGCAGCTGCCGGTCAACGCGCCGCAGGAAGGCGCCCGCGCCCGCACCAACCAGCGCGACGGCCAGATGGCGTACGCCGTCGACGATGGCGGCACCAACAAGCACATCAACTATGAGCCGAGCAGCCTGGGCGGCCTGCAGGAGGCGCCGAAACCGGCCAGGGAATACCGCCAGTGGGTCGAAGGCCACCTGGGCCGCTACCAGACCAGCCGCACGCTGGACGACTATCGGCAGGCGGGCGAGCGCTGGCGCACGTTCGAGGAGTGGGAGCGCGACGAACTGGTGAAGAACCTGGGCGACGACCTGCGGCAGTGCCCGGAAGTGATTGCGCTGCGCATGGTGTGGCATTTCTGGCACTGCGACGAAACGTACGGCCGCCGGGTCGCCGAAGCGGCCGGCATCGACCTGGAAAAGGCCCGCGCGCTGCAGCCACTGCCGGGCAAGCCGGCGCCGAAGCAGCATCGTGCCGTGCCCGCCTATACGGATGGTACGCCGGAGGGTACGGCCCGGCAATCGGAGCCCGCAACGGCGAAGTGATGTCGCTGCCCGGCCGGTCCGTCGCGGCGGACCGGCCGGGCTCCGGCTAACCGAGCAGATCCTCGATCGTCACCGGCAGCGACCGCACCCGCCTGCCGGTGGCGTGGTACACGGCGGCGGTAATGGCCGGCGCCACCCCCACCAGCCCGATCTCTCCCACGCCCCGCGCGCCGTACTCGTTCAGCGCCGTATCCGGATAATCCAGGAACGTCACATCGACTTCCGGTGCATCGGCATGCGTGACGACGATATAGTCGGCCAGGTTGCCGTTCACGGGCGCGCCGTGGCGCGAGTCGTAATGGGTCTGCTCGAACAGCGCCATGCCCACGCCCATGTGCACCGCGCCCTCGATCTGGTTGCGTGCCGTGCGGGCGTTGACGATCCTGCCACCGTCGATCACGGAGACCACGCGCCGCACCGCCAGCCGGGCAATCGCCGGCTGCCACGCCACCTCGACGAAATGGGCGCCGAACGAGCGGATCGACAGCGCCTTCGCGTTCGCGTCGGTCGAACTGCCCTTCGACACGCCCTGCCCCTCGACCCGCTCCACGCCGGCACGCCGCAGCACATCCTCGAACGCGAGGCCGCCGGGCATCACGCGCCCTGCGTCGAAAGAAGCTTCGCCGCCTTCCGCCGCGCGGCCCGCCACGTCCAGCAACTGCCGGATCGCGTGCCGCGCCGCCATGATCACCGCCGGCACCAGCGATGCCGTGGCCATCGAGCCGCCGGAAACGGGCCCCGGCGGCAGGTCGGTGTCGCCGATTTCCACCTCGATGCGCGCCACGTCGACACCTGTTTCATGGGCAGCCATCTGCGCCAGCACCGTGTACGTACCGGTGCCGATATCCTGCGTGGCCGACCGCACGCGCACCTTGCCGTCGTCATGGAAGCCGACCGACACCTGGGCCTTGCCGCGCATGCCGGGCCAGGTGGCGCTGGCCATGCCCCAGCCGAGGATCGTGTCGCCGTCGCGCATCGCGCCGATGCCGGGATCGCGGCGCGCCCAGCCGAACTTTTCGGCGCCCAGCTCCAGGCACTCCTTCAGGTGGCGCGACGAGAACGGCACGTCCTTCGATTCGTCGCGCGCGGTGTCGTTCAGCAGCCGCAGCGCCACCGGGTCCATTTCAAGCCGGTCGGCCAGCTCGTTCATCGCCGACTCGACCGCATACATGCCCGGCACCACGCCCGGCCCGCGCATCGCCGTGTTGACGCCGAAGTCGCGGCGGCAAGCCGCGCCCGTCACCCGCAGGTTCGGCGCACTGTAGATGTAGCCGGTCGCCTCGCCGCACGATTCCTCCGAAACGCCGGCGCGCGAGTCGTGGTGGATGAAATCCTGCCGCAGCGACAGCAGCCGCCCGTCATCGAGGGCGGCCAGCCGGATGCGCTGCTGCGTGTTGGTACGGTGCCCGACATTGCGGAACATCATCGCACGGGTCACCACCAGCTTGACGGGGCGCCCGGCCACCCGGGCCGCCTGCGCAGCCAGCAGCGAATGCGTCCACGGCCACAGCTTGCCGCCGAAGCCACCGCCCAGGTACGTGGCGACGACGCGCACGTGCTCTTCCGGCACCTGCAGCATCGCGGCCAGCACGCCGCGGTGGTTGACCACCGCCTGCGTGGTCTCGTACACGGTGAGCCGATCGCCTTCCCAGCGCGCCACGGTGGCATGCAGCTCCATCGGGTTATGCGTTTCGATCGGCGTCCGGTAGGTTTCGTCGAGCCGCACCGGGGCCTGCGCGAACGCGCCTTCGGGATCGCCGCGTTCGGTGACCACTTCGGGCGCGTCGTCCGGCGTCATGTCCATGCGCACGTCCGGCGGCCCGGCGGCGTATTCCACGCGCACCGCGCGCGCCGCGTCGCGCGCCTGCTCGAACGTATCGGCCAGCACCAGCGCCACGAACTGGCCGTAATAGCGCACCTCGTCGTCCTGCAGCGGCGGCACCTTCTCGTCGAGCTGCAGCCTGCTTTTTTCCGGCAGGCGGGCGATGCGGCCGATCGTGTCCTTCGTGTGGATGGCGTGCACGCCGGGCATGCCCCGGGCGGCGCCGCAGTCGATGTGGCGCACCGTCCCGACGGCGATGGTGGCACACACGGGAACGGCCACCAGCATGTCCGGGAAATGGTGATCGGCCGTGTAGCGGGCGTGGCCGCTGACCTTCAACGGCCCTTCGATGCGCGGCAGGCCGGCGCCGATCATGTCGCCGTTCATTGCAGCGCCTCCCCGGCCACGTTCCTGATCGCCTGCACAATGCAGCGCCGCGCCAGCTCGATCTTGAAGGCATTGCCTTCGCGCGGCCTGGCGTCGCGCAGGGCGGCCGCGGCCGCGGCTTCGACGTTCGCCAGCGTCAGCGGCTGGCCCGCCAGCATGTGCTCGGAGACGACCGCGCGCCATGGCCGCGTGGCCACGCCGCCGAGGCCGATGCGGACCTGCTCGACGATGCCCCCGCTCACCCGCAGCAACACGGCGCACGAGGCCAGCGCGAATTCGTACGATGCGCGGTCGCGCAGCTTCAGGTAGCCCGTGCGGGTGCCTTCGGCCAGCGGCGGCAATGTCACGTGCGTGACCAGGTCGCCCGGTACGAGCGGCGTCTCGATGTGCGGCGTATCGCGCGGCAGCAGGTGGAAGTTGGCGATCGTGACCTGCCGCCCGCCATGCAGTCCGGCGATGTGGATGCGGGCATCGAGCACGACCAGGGCCACGTTCATGTCCGACGGATTGCTGGCGATACAGTGCTCGCTGGTGCCGAGCAGCGCGAGGTTGCGGTTGAAGCCGTCCATCGCATCGCAGCCACTCCCCGGCTCGCGCTTGTTGCATGCCATCGCCGTGTCGCGGAAATACACGCAGCGGGTGCGCTGCAGGAGGTTGCCGGCCGTCGTCGCCATGTTGCGCAACTGGCCGGAAGCGCCGGACAGCAGCGCTTCGGACAGTACGGCATAGCCGTGCCGCACCCGTTCGTCGTGCGCCAGGTCGCTGTTGCGCACGGTGGCGCCGATCGACAGGCCGCCGTCGGGCGCCGCCTCGATGCGGTCCAGCCCCAGGTGCCCGATCTGCACCACGTGGGCGGGATGTTCGATATCGAGCTTCATCAGGTCCAGCAGGGTCGTGCCGCCGGCCAGGTAGCGCACGGCGGCGCCCTGCTGCGCGGTCGGCGACGAGGCGCCCAGCAGCACCGCATCCTCGATGCTCGACGCGCGGCGCAATTCGAACTGCCTCATTTGCCGGCCTCCCCGCGCACCTGCTGGATCGCCGCCACGATATTGGCGTAGGCGCCACAACGGCACAGGTTGCCGCTCATGCATTCGCGCACGGCGGCATCGTCCCCGCCGCATGGTTCGTCGAGCAGCGCCACGGCGGACATGATCTGCCCCGCCGTGCAGTAGCCGCACTGGTAGCCGTCGTGCTGCACGAACGCGGCCTGCATCGGGTGCAGCCGCTCCGGCGCGCCGAGGCCCTCGATGGTGGTCACCTCGTCGCCCTGGTGGGCCATCGCCAGCGCCAGGCAGGCATTGATGCGGCGGCCGTTGACATGTACCGTGCAGGCGCCGCACTGGCCGTGATCGCAGCCCAACTTGGTGCCGGTGAGGTGCAGGTGATCGCGCAGGTAGTCGAGCAGCGTGGTGCGCACGTCCACGTCCATCGCCTGCTCGACGCCGTTGACGACGATGGCGGGCCCGATCGCCACCGCCGGCCTGACTGCTTGCATGGGAGTCCTTTCCGCCTGGAGACCCAGGCTTCTGAAACCCGACTACACGCAAAAAAACCGACATGCGGCGCACGATTGCCTTCCCGGCAATGTTTCTTCGAACCGGGGTCAGACCCCGGTTTCTGGAAAGATTGCAAAAAACTGGGGTCAGACCCCGGTTTCAGGAAACTGGTTGCAGGACACTTACGATCTCTGAGCAATATCTCAAGTACCAGTTCCGCTGATGTAAAGTTTTTGCAAAAAAAAAGCCCGCCAAGCTGGCGGGCTGAAGTCTATTTCCTTGGAGGAGAATAGAGGAGACAGGTCAATTATGCTGCACCGCGCCATCGCGTGCAACGCGTTTGTCGTGATACTGGTTATTGCTGAGCCTCATAACTATAAATAGTCACCGATCTGAGCAATGCGGCGGCGCCATCGGGTTATCGCCGGGGCGATCACCGGAGGTATCGCCGGGTTATTGCATCAGGTATGGACAAAAAAAAGGGGAGCCCGGTCGGGGCCCCCCAGTTCATCCCTGCTGAGGATGATCAACGTTCGGCGTACGGCAGCACGCGCGATGCAAGACGGGTGTCGGTTTTCAGCAGGCTCACTTCATCCGACATGATGTGCACCGCTTCGAGCAGCAGCACATCCTTGGCGTTCTTGGCGGCCTTTTCCGCTTCCAGTTCGGCCGCCAGCGACCGTTCGTCGCCCTGCAGGCCATCGTCGGTGCGGCTGACGCCCTTCATCGAGGCGGCGGCCTGCTTGGCCTGCTTGGCGCCGGCCGGCTTGGGCGTGATCGCATTCTTGGCCGTCGGGTCGGGGACCAGGATCGGATCGTCCGCGGACGGCGCGGCGGCCAGCCGGGCGTCGCGCTGCTTGGCACGCGCTTCCTGCTCGTCGCGCTCCTTGCGACGGTCCTTCTCGTTCAGCGAGATCAGGTTTTCCTTGCGCTGCTTTTTCACGTAGTTGACGTCGTCCACCAGGAACTGGAAGTCCTTGTCCTTCGCCACCCGCGCCTCGTGCTTCTTCGTCAGCAGCGGCACGATATCCTTTACTTCGCCGGCCGGGATGTAGACGGCAGGCTTGATCACCGTGTACGGCAGCGCGTTGTCGTAGCTCGACTCGCCGAAGTTCTCGGCATCGGACAGCTGCGGCAGCTTGATGTCCGGCGTGACGCCGCGCAGTTGCGTGGTGCCGCCGTTGATGCGGAAGAATTGCGCCACCGTCATCTTCAGCTCGCCGAGGCGGGCCTTGTCCTTGTCCTGCGCGAAGCGGTCCAGGCTGATCAGCGTCTGCACCGTGCCCTTGCCGAAGCTCGGTTCGCCGATGACGATGCCGCGGCCGTAATCCTGCACGGCGGCGGCGAAGATCTCGGACGCCGACGCCGACCCACGGTTGATCAGCACGCCGATCGGACCGTCCCAGGCCAGGCCCGGCAGGGTATCGTTCTCCACCTCGACACGGCCTTCGGCGCTGCGCTGCTGCACCACCGGGCCCTTGTCGATGAACAAGCCCGTCAGTTCGACCGCCTCGGTCAGCGAACCGCCGCCGTTGTTGCGCAGGTCGATCAGCACGTTGTCGACCTTGTCCTTCTTCAGTTCGGCCAGCAGGCGGGCCACGTCGCGCGTAGCGCTCTTGTAATCCTTGTCGCCGCGGCGGCGCGCCTCGAAGTCCTGGTAGAAGGTGGGCAGCGAGATCACGCCGATGCGGCGTTTTACCGTGCCATCCTTCACTTCCATGATCGTTTTCTTGGCCGACTGCTCTTCCATGCTGATCTTCTTGCGTGTGAGCGCGATCATGACCGGCTTGGCATCCGGGCCGGCATCGCCGGGCAGCACCTGCAGGCGCACCTTGGAATCCTTCGGCCCGCGGATCTGCTGCACCACGTCGTCGATGCGCCAGCCCAGCACATCGGTGATCGCGCCATTGTCGCCCTGCGCCACGCCGACGATCCGGTCGCCCACCTTCAGCTTGCCGGACATGCCGGCCGGGCTGCCGGTGACGATCTCGCGGATCACCGTGTATTCGTCACGCGTCTGCAGCACCGCGCCGATGCCTTCCAGCGACAGGCGCATCTGGATATCGAAATTGTCGGAAGCGCGCGGGCCCAGGTAATTGGTGTGCGGCTCGATCGACATCGCATACGCGTTCATGAAGATCTGGAACACATCCTCGCTGTTGAGCTTGCGCGAGCGGCCCAGGTAGTTCTCGTAGCGCTTGTCCAGCGTCTCGCGGATCGCCTTGTCGTCCTTGCCGGCCAGTTTCAGGCGCAGCCAGTCGTTCTTGACACGCTTGCGCCACAACTCCTTCACTTCCGCCTCGCTCCTGGTCCATTCGGCCTTTTCGCGATCGTACTGGTAGCTTTCGTCCAGCGTGAAATCGGGCTTGGTCTTCAGCAGCTCGCGGGCATAGGCGATGCGCTCGTTGAAACGCTGCTGGTAGAGATTGTAGATGTCGAACGGCATCTGCAGGTTTTCGCCGACGATCGCATCGTCGAGCCGGGCCTTGGCACCGGCGTATTTATCCAGGTCGGCCTGCACGAAGAACAGCTTTTCCGCATCCAGCGACTTGAAGTAGCGGTCGTAGATCTTTTCCGACATCGCATCGTCGAGCGGCTGCGCCTTGTAGTGATAGCGCGACAGCACGCGCGACGCCCACAGCGCAGCCTGCGTCTGCTGGGCAGCCGGCTTCAACTGCTCGGTGGCGGCCTTGTCGGCGGGGGCGGCGTGACCGTAGGCGGACAGGATAGCCAGCGATATCGCGGCCAGCAGCATTTGCTTCTTCATCGGCATACTCCAGATTCTAAAATGACGATTCGCGGGCGGACACGACTATTCCAGCCCGCTTTCGGCTTATTCTACAGGAGAGCGCGCGACGATTCGCCACCTACGCTTAAGTACGGATTAAAGTTTCCACCGGAATTCAGATATGGATGACCGGATTGCAAATACTTGTAAATCCGGCACGCGAATAGATCAAGATCGCTTCGCCATCCAGTATCGGGTTATCAACCGGTCAATGGCCGGCCGAATAAAAACACCGCCCGCACGCCTGCCGGTAACGCTCGTTGCCGCCGATGGATATCTGCGCACCCTCGCGGATGCGGTTGCCATGTTCGTCGACCCGGATGTTCATCGTCGCCTTCTTGCCGCACGTGCAGATGTTCTTCAGTTCCTCGATCGAATCGGCCAGCGCCAGCAGGTAGACCGAGCCGGGGAACGGCTCGCCGCGGAAATCGGTCCGCAGGCCGTAGCAGATCACCGGAACGCCCTTCACCTGTGCCAGCTGGTGCAGCTGCTGCACCTGCTGCACGGTGAGGAACTGCGCCTCGTCGACGAGCACGCAGGCGGCCCGGTCGATGGTGAGGAAATTGGTGGCCGCGTCATAGGTGTCCACTTCGCGCTGCAAGCCGAGGCGGGACGTGATCCTGCCCACGCCGAAACGGTCGTCGATCGCCGCCGTGAACAGCCGCACGGCCTGGCCCTGCTCTTCGTAGTTATGCGCGACCTGCAACATCGCTGTCGATTTGCCCGCGTTCATTGCGGAGTACCGGAAATAAAGTTTTGCCACTGCTGACCTGCTGAATGATTTGAATGCGGGATTATAAAGCAGCGCCCGCCGGCGGAGGCCATTGCGGGCAGCGCACATTCCCGGGGCCCGTGCTTGCACTGCACGCAGCATAGCGGCCGGCGCCGCCGCGATTGACGGAGCCTGAGCTGCCGCTAATTTGCAACCGGTGACAAACCGAGACACTTTGCGCCATAGAACCAGACACTTCGCCTTTTTTTTGGGCATAGACTCGTTTCTCCCACCGACTGGGGTGCGAAGCGGCCGATATCGATTGCACAAGTTAGCCACGGTCGACATGCGCCGGCAGTCCGCGGGCCGATCCGTGACTATTTGAAGGAGGCACCATGCAAACCGACCAGAAAGCAGATCATCCGTCCGTGACGGCCGCCACAGGCCCCGCATCGACCGAGCCGCCCAAGGGGGCGGCGGCCCCTGGCTGCGCCATCAACCCGTACGCGCTCGCCGAAGTCATGTCGGGCCGGCGCATCGACTGGCGCCGGGTCGACGACAAGCCCGCCCTGCTGGAGCAGATCCTCGACATGCCTTACGCGGAACTGTTCGATCCGCAATTCGGCGGCCCGCTCTACATCGGCGGAGCAATGCAGGAAGACGGCAGCATGAAGGCGCAGCGTTCGCCGCTGCTGGACGTGGAGCGCCCGCCCGCCCACGACGACCTGGAAAACCCGCCGGTCGGCGAGCTCGGCGGGCTCGTCACGCTGAAGGCGGTCGCCACGGCGCTCAACCTGAATACGCTGGACGAACTCGGCGTTCGCTGCATCGACTGGAGCACCATCAGCAAACTGCATCTCACGCTGGACGTGCCGCCGGCGGTGCGCATCCTGCGCATGGCGCGCAACTATGTTCCCGCCCTGGTGCGCGTGATCAGCCACGATCCCGCGCTGGAACGGGGCAATTCGCAGGACTGGACACCGCCGGGCGGCAGCTGGCAGGACGCCGGGCGCTTCTTCAACGAGACTGCGGAGCTGTTCGATCCGGTGCAGGGCGCGGTGGCCAACTGCTACTACATCGCGGCCCTGTCGGCCGTCGCCTGGTCGCAGCCCTACCGGATCGCGCACCAGACGCGCGCCACGGGCCTCGGGCAGAACGAGTTCTTCGACCGCGTTACCTTCCACAAGCCCGACGGACAGGGCCTGGACCGCGAGATCGAAGTGAGCGAAACCGTGCCCAGGACGGGTTCGGGCGGCTTCATCTATGCCCGCTCCAGCGAGGATGGCGAAGCGTGGCCGGCAATCTACGAAAAGGCGTTCGCAAAGCTCAAGACGGGAACCACCACGGACCACCCGGACATCACCTCCACGGGTTGGGGAGATTGCGTGTGGGCAACCGCACAGCTGACGGGCGGCAACCGGGCGTACTTCGACACGGCGAGCCGGACGGCCGAACAGCTATGGACCATTTTGCGCAGCAACTGCCTCAGCTACCGCACGTTCCGGCCGATGACCGCCTGGACCTACAGTTCCGGCGCGGCCTCGCCCGACCATGTGGACTACAGCGACGCCAACGTCGTCGGGTCGCACTGCTACACGGTGCTGGGCTGGGCCTACCGGAACTGCCGGCGCTACATCCTGCTGCGCAACCCCTGGGGCAACACCGAAGCCACCGTCGGTTCGCTCGACGCCACCGTCCACGCCTACGACGTGAGCTGGTGGCGGCCGATCACGCTGCGCGACACGGACGGGATATTTGCGATGGAAATCAATACGTTCAAGAAGTACTTCGCGGGCTTCGGTGTGGTGAGCTGAAATGCCGGCTGAGTTGCCGGCCGAGTTGCAGCTTGCCGGCAGCGCCGCGCAACGCCTGGGCACCGGACCGCCGCGTGCTGAACGCGCCCCGCGGCGGTACCGGTGTCCAAGAATCCGGTTTCCGGTCCGGCGGCGGCCGGGCCGGCTTCCCGGTCGTTCCAACGCTCCCTGCCGCTGGCACCGGGCTGCGAATCGGCGCATACTGGCATGGCACCGTCCTCGTCGCATCATCCACTGCAACGATCTTGCGGCGCCGCCACGACCGGCCCCGCGCAAGGAGACAGTATGCCAAGCACGCTGGAACGCTCTCCCGTGGCCGCGCTGTATGGCCTGATCGGCAACACCCCGCTGGTCGAAGTGACCCGCCTCGATACCGGCCCTTGCCAGCTGTTCCTGAAACTCGAATCCCAGAACCCGGGCGGCTCGATCAAGGACCGCATCGCGCTGTCGATGATCGAGGCCGCCGAGCGCGATGGCCGGCTGCGGCCGGGCGGCACGATCATCGAAGCCACCGCCGGCAATACGGGCCTCGGCCTCGCGCTCGTCGGCCGCATCAAGAACTACCGGGTAGTGCTGGTGGTGCCGGACAAGATGGCCACCGAAAAGGTATTGCACCTGAAAGCCCTGGGCGCCGAGATCCACATCACCCGCTCCGATGTCGGCAAGGGCCACCCCGAGTATTACCAGGACATGGCCGCCCGCATCGCCGCCGACATCCCCGGCGCGTTCTATGCCGACCAGTTCAACAATCCCGCCAATCCGCTGGCGCACGAAACCACCACCGGCCCGGAAATCTGGCAGCAGGCGGGCCAGCAGCTCGATGCGATCGTGGTGGGCGTGGGGTCGTCGGGCACGCTGACCGGCCTGTCGCGGTATTTCGCCAGGGCCAATCCGCAGCTGGAATTCGTGCTGGCCGACCCGAAAGGCTCGATCCTCACCGAGTTCCTGCGCACCGCCAGGGTGCCGCCGACCAGCGGCTCGTGGGCGGTGGAAGGCATCGGCGAGGATTTCGTGCCGTCGATCGCCGACTTTTCGCGCGTGAAGCACGCGTACACGATCACCGACCGGGAAAGCTTCGACAGCGCGCGCGAACTGGTGCGGGCCGAAGGCATCATCGGCGGCTCGTCGACCGGCACGCTGCTGGCCGCGGCCCTGAAATACTGCCGCGAGCAGACGGCGCCGAAACGCGTGGCGACCTTCGTCTGCGACACGGGGACCCGCTACCTGTCGAAAATGTACAACGACGGCTGGATGTTCGACCAGGGCCTGATCGAACGGGCGCCCACCGGCGATTTGCGCGACCTGATCGGCCGCCGCTACGATGCCGGCGAGGTGGTCAGCGTGGCGCCGTCGGACACGCTGCTGGTGGCGTTCAACCGCATGCGCGCGGCCGACCTGGCGCAGCTCCCCGTGATCGAGAACGGCACCCTGGCGGGCATCATCGACGAGTCGGATCTGCTGCTGAAGCTGAGCGATCACGCGCAGGAATTCGCCGGCCGGGTGGGCGACACGATGACGACCCGGCTGGAAACGCTGCACCCCGGCGACAGCGTGCAATCGCTGCGCGGCACGCTCGACCGCGGCCTGACCGCCGTGGTGGCCGACGACCGCCAGTTCTACGGCATGATCACCCGCTACGACCTTCTCAACCACCTGCGCAGGACGCTATCGTGACCGAGACCAATCAAGAACAGCAAACCCGGCAGCAAAACGAACAGCACGGCGGCGACCGGCCGGACCGGCAGCACCTGGCCACGCGCGTGATCCACGCCGGCCAGTACCCCGATCCGTCGACCGGCGCGATCATGCCGCCGATCTATGCCACGTCGACCTTCGTGCAGCAAAGCCCCGGCGTGCACAAGGGCCTGGACTACGGCCGCTCGCACAACCCCACGCGCTGGGCGTTCGAGCGCTGCGTGGCCGACCTGGAAGGCGGCGCGCAAGGCTACGCGTTCGCCTCCGGCCTGGCGGCGATCTCCACGGTGCTCGAACTGCTCGACGCCGGCTCGCACATCGTGGCCGGCGACGACATGTACGGCGGCAGCTACCGCCTGTTCGAGCGGGTGCGCCGCCGCAGCGCCGGCCACGAATTCACGTATGCCGACCTGACCGACCCGGAAAACCTGCTCGCCGCGCTGCGCCCGGAAACGAAGATGGTGTGGGTGGAAACCCCGACCAATCCGATGCTCAAGCTGGCCGACCTGGCGGCCATCGCCCGCATCTGCCGCGAGCGCGGCATCATCGCCGTGGCGGACAACACGTTCGCCAGCCCGATCGTGCAGCGCCCGCTGGAACATGGCTTCGACATCGTCGTGCACTCGGCCACCAAGTACCTGAACGGCCACTCGGACATCATCGGCGGCATCGCCGTCGTGGCCGGCGAGGAGCGGCAGGCCGCATGGCGCGAGCAGCTCGGCTTCCTGCAGAATTCCGTGGGCGCGATCCTCGGTCCGTTCGACAGCTTCCTGGCCCTGCGCGGCGTGAAGACGCTGGCGATCCGCCTGGAACGCTACTGCGCCAGCGCGCTCGAACTGGCGCAGTGGCTGCACGAACAGCCGAAGGTGCGCAAGGTGTTCTACCCCGGCCTTGAAACGCACCCGCAGCACGAACTGGCGCGGCGCCAGATGGAAGGCTTCGGCGGCATCATCTCGATCGACCTGGCCACCGACCTGGCCGGCGCGCGGCGTTTCCTGGAGCGCTGCGAAGTGTTCGCGCTGGCCGAAAGCCTGGGCGGCGTGGAAAGCCTGATCGAACACCCGGCGCTGATGACGCATGCGACGATCCCGGCCGCTCAGCGCGCGCAACTGGGGATCGGCGACGGCCTGGTGCGCCTTTCCGTGGGCATCGAGGACGTGGGCGACCTGCGCAGGGACCTGGCCGGCGCGCTGGCCGCGATCTGAGCGGCCGGCCCGGCCCGCGTTCCCGCGCGGCCGATCGGGTGCCCCGCTAATCCGGCCGCCGCGCTTCGTCCTTGCCGAACACGCGCTGGACGAAATTTTCCAGCGCGCGGAACACGCCTTCGACGCCGAAGCCGGCGATGAACGACAGCGCCGACCCGGACAGCGCCCACGCATCGAGCAGGCCTTTCGATTCGCCGGGCGCCGCGCCGGAAGGGTTGATGAACAGGCCGATGCAGGCGCCGATGGTGCCGCCCAGCGCCAGCTGCAGCAGCGCCAGCGTCGAGTCGCGCGGCGACAGCAGGCTTTCCCGCATGCGTTCCCACAACCGGCGCAGCACGGCAGCGCCCGCGCCCAGCACGCCGTAGGCCAGCGGCAGCAGCGACGTGCCCACCACCAGGGTGACGATCCGGGCCATTTCCTCGGTGCCGCGGCGGCGCACGTTCAGCTCTTCCGGGTCCTGCGTGGGCGGCGGCTCGAAGCGGTAGAACGCGCCGTAGAACGCCCGCCACGGGGCCAGCCACTCGCGCAGGTTCATCCGCACTGCGCGGCGCTCCTCGCGCAGTGCCTCGGCGCGGGAGCAGTACTGGTATTCCTCCGTGGTGCGGTAGCGCGGCGTTTTGTCCGGGTCCGCCAGCGTGCAGAAGCGCACCGGTTCCGGATCGCGCGCCAGCCTGCCGGTGGCATCGGCCGCCATCAGCCGCGCGCGCTCGTCGGCCGTGTATTTCAGTTCGGCGGTGGAGATCTCCGCGCGCAGTTCGCTCGTGTGCCGGCGCACCACATCGAGGTGGCCGAGGATCACGTTCCCCGCCGCCACGTGCCACGACAGCACGCAGGTGAACGCCAGGGACGACAGCAGGAACAGCACGAGCCACAGCATGCGCCGGTTGAAGTTGATGGCCACGCCGATCAGGCCCGGGTAGGCGTAACGGGCCAGCGTGACGCGCGTGGGCTTGTCCCACAGTTCCCCGCCCTGCCGTCGCTGCGCCAGTACCGCCGGCGGCGCTTCCTCGCCGCTGCGCCTGAACAGGTCGCACAGCAGGCGGCGTACCTTGTTCAACTTCTTGCGCCGGTCTTCCTCGCCAACGACGAGGATCGTGAACGCCACGGTGAGCCCGGTCGCCGGGCGCGCCACGGCGTTCAGCATGTCCTTCGCGCGCATCAGGGCCACGGCCTGCGTCAGGCGCAGCACGGGGTCGGTGGCGGGGGCAAGCCCGATTTCGCAGATGGTGCCGATGATCAGCGCCGGGTCGGCCCCGGTTTCGGCGCGCAGGTCCTTGTCCCAGCGGCCGGAGATATGGTCGAGCAGCAGGAAGACTTCGTACAGCTCGCGCACGAAAATGAATTCCTCGAGCCGCACCCTTTCGCCATCGCCCGGCGCAGGGTCGGGTGGCGGCCCGGGTGGCGGCCCGCGGGTTGGACCAATTTCTTCGGGGGTTGTGGACATGGCCTCCTCCACCGTGCTGGTGAGGCCATTCTACGCCCGCGCCGCCCGCCCGATGGCCGGCGGCGTCAGCCGCTTTTGCGCAAACGAGACACTGGCGTGCGCACTACAGCCCCGGAATCACGGCCCGGAATCACAGCCCTGAATCACAGCCCTGAATCACAGCCCTGGATGGTACTGCCGCTCCAGCTGCTTCAGCACGTCTTCCTTGTAGAACAGCACGTCCTTGAACTCGCCGCGCGCATACATCTCCGCCTGGTCGCTGAAGTGCGGCGACGCCGGATCGCCGCTCTGCCCGCCGGCCAGGATGCTTTTCGCGCGGATCTTCGGCCCGAACTCGACGGCGGCCACGAAGCTGTTGCCCCGGTCGCCGTAGATGCGCTTCGTGGTTTGCGGCGACGTCATGCCGTACGCCGCCAGCGCGCCCCAGTTGCCGGAGGCATAGGGCACCGGGATGCTGGGCTTGCTGTCGTCGAACGGCTGCACGATGTCGCCAGTGAGCCGCTGGAACCGGTTGATCTCGCCCCATGGCGTGCGCCACGTGCCGAACGCGCTCTCCAATCTTGCCGACGCGCGCGACAGCGCCTCCAGCCGCTGCACCGGCGTGAGGCGCTTCTCGGCATATTCGAGCACCGGCATGCCCTCCTCCTTCGCCGCCGGTCCATGGGTCTTCACCAGGTCCTGCAGCCAGTAGATGCCCAGCGACGTGGGCACCGACGTCAGTGAATAGCGCATGTCCCAGTCGCGCAGCTCGGCGACCTGGCCCGCCAGGCCGGCCTTTTGCAGCGAGCTTGCCGGGGTTTCATCGTAGGCCTGCACCAGCAGCGGCAGCAGCGGCTCGAACGCCGTCAGGCGGCTGTCGTAGGCCGCCGCGATCAGCGATTCCAGCGTGAAATCGTTTTTGTTTTCCAGCACGCGCACGGCGTGGATGCCGCGCGGGTTTTCCGGGTTCATCGACATGTAGGCGGGATAATCCTGCCTGCGCGGGCTGTATTGCCCGGCCGCCGAATAGGGCCAGTTGTTCGTGTTCTGGATCCAGCCGTTCTTCGGATTGAACAGGCGGATGGTTTCCTCCACGCTGTGCAGGCCCTTCCAGTCGGTGGCCGGATCGCTGCCGTCCACCGGTTTCGTGTAATCGAAGCGCGGGTCGCGTTTCGGAATGAAATTGCCGTGGAAATAGGCGATATTGCCGTCCGCATCGGCATACACGGTGTTGTTCGACGAATTGGTGCGCAGCGCCATCGCCTTCCAGAACGCCTTGTAGTCGCGCGCCTTGGTGCGCAGGTACGACTGCTGCAGCGCCTTCAGCGGCTCGTTCATCAGCGCCACGGACACCCACTTGTCGCCCTCGCGCCGCACCACCGGGCCATGGTGCGTGAAATAGGCGGTGACCTTCTTTTCCGCCATGCCGCCGATGACCTTGAACGGCAGGGTGATCTCCACCTCCTTCACCTGGCGCAGTTCCTTGCCGTACTGGTACCAGTACTTGCCGTCCTTCCTGACGACGGTTTCCAGGAACTCGTCGATGACGTCGCCGCCGCCGGACGTGTGCATCCAGCCCAGCCGGTCGTTGAACCCCTGGTAGACGAAGAACTGGCCCCACGTGACGGCGCCGTAGGCATTGAGCCCCGCCTCGCTGACCACGTGGATCTCGGGCCGGAAGTAGAACGACGTGTGCGGATTGATCATCAGGAGCGCGTTGCCGCTGCTGCTGATCTTCGGCGCGATGGCGAAGCCGTTCGAGCCGCCCGGCTCCTTGTCCAGGCCGCCGCGACCGGACGCCGACGGGGATTCCTGCAGAGGCGCGGCGGCCAGCACCGGGATATCCGCGTAAAAACGGTGCAGCGCCGGCACGTCCACTTCCTCGATGTCGCCGCCGATGCTGCCTTCCGAGAAGCTCAGCGCCATCCACGGCTCGAAGCGCGCGATCAGTTGCGGCCGCACCTGCGGGTGCGTGTGCAGGTACCAGTTCAGGCCATCGGCCCAGGCGTTCATCAGCCCCTTCAGCCATGCCGGGCTGGCCTTGTACTGCGCCTTGAGCCCTTCGGGACGGATGAACAGCTTCATCCGCAGGTCTTCATACAGCGCCTTTTCGCCGTCCACCTCGGCCGTGCGGCCCAGCGCGGTGATGAAATTGCGCTCCACCCGCCGGAAATCGTCTTCCGCCTGCGCGAACAGCATGCCGAAGACCGCATCCGCATCCGTCTTGCCGTACACGTGCGGGATGCCCCACCTGTCGCGCAGGATCGTCACGCGCTTGGCCTGCGCCTGCAGGCGCAGCACCTCGGCGGCATCGAGCTTCGTGGCCGCCGGCCCGGCGGGAGCCGCCAGCGCAGCGATCGGAAGGAGGCAGGCAATTGCGACGGCGGTTCTCGGCATTTCAGGACCCTTCATGGCGGTGGATTGGGTGATGCGGGATGCGGCGTGTTGCGGTTACATATATAAAAGGTCGAAGATAAAGACCGGCCCGTCATGGGCCGCTCCACGATGCAGCGGACTACGATGCGTCGACCAGCTGTTCGATCCGGTCGCGCAGCCCGGCATTCTCGGCACGCAGCGCGGCATTCTTTGCCTTCAGCTCGGCCACTTCCGCGCGCAGGTGCTCGACTTCCGTCAGCGGCTGGCCCGGCTGCGATGGTGTCTCGCCACCATCCTCCCACGGGGCCGGCTTCGCCGGCTTGGCCGGGCGGGATGCGGCGCGCTGGTCGCGCACTTCCTTCGCGGCCTGCTGCAGCGATTTCTTGCCGCCGGCGACGGCGCTGACCTGGTCTTCCGCCGGCAGCGACGCCACGGTGGCCGCGGCGTTGATCGAGATCGTGCCGGTGCGCACGGCTTCCACCAGTTCCGGCGTGGCCGTCTTCTGGATCTTCTCGATCTGCGAGATGGTATTGCTGGACAGGCGCGCGGCGCGCGCGATGTCCTCGCGCGACGTGCGCACCTTCGGCGCGGCCGCTTCGGCATCGGAGTCGGGCGGCGCGATGGCCGCATCTTCCGCCCTGATGCGCGCGGCGTCGGCTTCCAGCCGCTTGGCCAGGATATCCTTCTTGCGCAGCGCGAGCACGCCGCGCTGGAAGTCGGACACGCTGCGGCGGCCCAGGTGGTTGTCGATCATCCACAACATCACGTCTTCCATGCTGCCGAAGCGTTCGTTCTGCACGACCTTGAAGGGAATGCCGTGTTTCTGGCAGATGGCATAGCGGTTATGGCCGTCGACGAGCACGTCGTTCCACAGCACGAGCGCATCGCGGCACCCTTCGGCCAGCAGGCTGCGCTCGAGCGCATCGTGCTCGGCCTCGGTCAGCGGCTCGATATAGGCGCGCAGACTGTCGTTAATCTGGATTTGCATTGGCGGTGTTCCTTGAAAAAGCAAGCGGCACGCCGTTGGCGTGCCGTCCAGCATGCTACACCAATGGGGCGGGTGGCGGAAGTTCGGGGTGGCGGGATCGAAGGCTCCTCGGGACATGCACGGGGGCTCTGGAAGTTAGCGTGCGGACATGTCATAATGCCGGGCTGTGCCCCGGTGGTGAAATTGGTAGACACACCGGACTTAAAATCCGTTGCCTGCAAGGGCGTGCCGGTTCGATTCCGGCCCGGGGCACCAGTCTACATGCGGGTTTCAAGCGAAGTGACCACTATCAAAACGCTTGAACGTTTTTCCGCAATCCTGACTCTTTTCCGCCATAATGTTAAATGCCTCTTTCTGAGGCATGCGGAATTGTGTCATAAATCACCGCGGCGGATGCTCCCCGGGATCGCTAGGCCTCATCCCTCGAACCGTTCACCATCCTGCCGAGCGCCCGCTCGATCGCCTCCCAGTGCTCGTCCAAAACGCACGCCGTGAACGGTGGCGAGTGGGTCGTTTCCAGCTCGTCGGCAAGGTCTCGCAGCGCGTCGCCAGCCTCTTCGATCGACATCCGTTCATTTTCTTCCATGTGCCCTCCCACGCGAATGGTTGGCGGGCGCCACTGGCGCAGGTTGATCCGCGTCAAAGGCTGAGCAGCTTAGAAGGTAAAAGTCCAGTTTGCATTCCACGACTGCTGAGTGCATCATCTATATAGTTAACTACCTTGCTATACACTGCAAGGAACTCATTAGCTATCGTAGCCTGATCTTCGGCCAATTCCAAACATCCACCTCGACAGTGATCTCGATCATGCTTAAGATAGTCTCAACAAACGAAACTGATATTACAGGACTAAGTAGTTTCACCGGAATACAAAAGCGCTTGACTGAGGCCTGCGAATGGCTAAAAAGAAATGGCGTGCAAGTTTCCAACACTCGTGTTGGTAGGTATCTAAAAATCCTAAGGGAACTAAATGAGGCACGAGCGAATAATTCTTTAGACGCTTACCATGAAAAAAATGGTCATGTATGGATAAATGCAGCCTTCGAAAGCGAGGAATTAATTTGGCTCTATAACAGCCTTAAAGAACACAGTAACGAAAAAGTTATTGAGCGATTAAAACTTGCTGTGAAAGGTAATGACCTGTTTGCTACAGACGAATCAGATAATGCGAGCGGCCGCAACTTTAGCTTGGAGTTATCGACCGCTGGTGCGTTTGCTGCTACAGGATCTAGCGTCGACTTCGGTGGCGAGGCGGATGTCAGGGTTCTATTTCATGAACGTGAGTTATTTATCGAGTGCAAACGCCTCAAATCTGCCAACAAGGCTGAGAAGCGAATAAAGCATGGCTTTGAGCAGCTCAAAAAAAGATACTCTACAGCAAACTCCGCAAAAGCAGCTCGCGGAATCTTAGTGCTTTCTATAAGTAAGCTTGCTAACGAGGGCTTTAATTTATATAAGGGAAAGAACCCCATCGAGTTGTCTCAACAGCTCCAAGCGGAAGCACGTACATTTATCGAGGCGCATAAGCAGCAGCTTGCAAAACGCACGCGTGATAAGCGTACTATTGCTACCGTAATACTTTATGATGCTCCAGGCCACACTTCGGACTTATTTTCAATAAACAAATATATTGTTACTGTTGAGACCTATGGGAATTCGGTGGAAGATATGCTACTCAGGCAGCGTATTTCAGCGACGTTCTCGCAGGCGCTTAATAAACAGATTAGTGCAAGTCAATCGTTATGATCCCTGATGGCAAAAGTCGAAGAGCTCGGCTCAGTAGCCGTACACCTTGGACAGCGCAATCGGCAGCTTGAGTCAGTATGAAGATGGATTTGCCGCAGTCAGTGGCCGCACCAGCCAAACCTGCTCTCGCTTTGTCTTCTGCCCTTCCACTGTCGACTGGATTTCGTAGCCACTAAGGACAAAGCCACGCTGGTCGGCCTGTTCGACAACGGGGTTGAAGAGTGGCTTGCAAACAGAGCCCAATTCCAGCGCGCCAGGCTTCATCAGGTCGGCCATCCGCGTAGAGCCGGTGCCGCCTTGGTGGCGACCCGTAGGCCCCAGCAGCAGGCGCCCGATCAACGGCACTGCAGCCTTGAACTCGTCCCAGTGATGCGCTGGCCGTCGCGGCGTAGAAGAATCACGGCAACAGGGATGGCCAGGAGACGCTCGGTCGTGGGCGGGCTGCCCATGGAATGACTGGTGCCGAACATTCGCGCCTCTGACAAGTACTGTACAAAACAACAGTATATCAGTGCGCTACGGCAGTACCATTTTGATTACCCGGCGGCGATTAGCTGATGCTAAGATTCGATTGCACTTATGACAATCCACTTACTGGAATATTATGAAACGCCTCCTGCTGGCCGCGCTGCTTGCGCCGACCTTCGCTCTCGCAGCGCCTCAAGAACTGTACGTTACCTACACAGGATTCCTGAGCTATAACGCAAACGGCCTTGGGCTCTTTGTGCCTGACCTCAAGCAGGTGCTGCACGTAACTTACGAAGACTTGAATGCGAACGGTTCGATCGAGCTACAGGAGCTGACGCAATTTTCTTTCGGCGAGATCAACTTCGTTGATAGCCTGTGCGCCAGCAGGGAGAAGTGCGTAGAAAGCTTCTCCTATACCCCCGAAAGCGCGCCAGAATTTCTCGCACATGATTACAAAGACGTATCCTCTCCGACTGGCCACTCTTACGATGTGTTCGGCGGCTACCGCTATTACACCGAAGAAGCCGGGGTCACCACAGAGCATAACTTCTGGACGTTAGAGACAACGTACTCGGTATCGGCCGTTCCAGAGCCGGCTACCTATGGGATGCTGCTCGGTGGCCTGGGGATCTTGGGCCTTGCAATGCGTTGCCGCTCTGCTTGATAAAGAGTCGTTCGTTATCTTCCATGGCACCTCCCGGTTAGAATGTTACACGCACGGCATCAGCGAATCTTGATCGGCCTCAAATACGAGCTTGCTCCAGATTTTTAAACAGCAAAAGGGTTTCAGTAATGTTGCCGAAAGTTTATTTTCGATCCGTGACAATTGGAGAGGGTAAAGGACTTCGATGTAAGATACCCTAGAAAAATCTGTTGACTGCTAAATACGAAATGGAGCAAATATAATGAAAAGCACTCTCACTGCAGCCTTACTTGGCGCATTCGCCTTTGCCTCTGCAAGCACTCAAGCGGCCAGTCAGGCACAGGCGACGCTCAGCTCAATTTCCTACGAGCTGATCGACACAGATCTAAACGACGGCATTACGCCGAGCCTTACATTCCTATACCAAAATACTAACCATCGACACGCCGAGGTATGGACATCATATGGGAATCATGCCCAAAACAATGGCGATGGCTTTAGCGGAGCTTTCGCTTCCCTGAACGTGCCAGGGGAATCGGCGATCGCAATGATCACTGGCCGCGATTTTGTTATCCCAGCTGCGTTGTGGAGCAGCGCTGTAGTTGGCGATGGCACGAACTTTATGAATAGCGCTGGCACCTTTATTACCGGTTCAAACCAGTTTTATCTTAGTGGAAACACTCAAGTCAAGATATCCACGAACGCGAGCTTGTCGACTCGGACGGACCTCGCAACTTTTGGCGATTATGCGAGGGCAAGCGTTTATGCTGGCGCGTCGCTTTATGCCAACTCGCAGTTTCTCGGGGCCAGTTCGGAAGGATTGGATAGTCGACTAGGCTACGGCGGCGCAACGGGTACCAGCGAAAATTTGAGCGAAACTTGGAACCTTTTGTTGGACAATAACAGAAGTGAAACCGCAGTTGGCACTTTCGAATTTTCATCGTATCTTACCGTTGCGAGCCAAGTCCCAGAATCGAATACCTACGCGATGTTGCTTGCTGGCTTGGGGTTACTAGGATTCGCAGCGCGCCGCCGCAAGGCATAGGTCTACTTCTCCGGCGCCGGCTCGGCGCCATTGTTCATCGCGCAGCAGGCTTCGAATCGCTCGACCACACGCTGGTACTTCCGCAGGACTGGCCCTGTATCTGCGGCGAGGCCGAGAATATCGCCAGCCACCTCTCGCACAATTGCAGCTCCGGATGCGTCAGGCGCCGGCGCCAGGGCGCACACGGCGCTGAGCAGCAGAGACATTTTCGACATAGGTTTGCTGCTTTATGGCCGCGGCGGCGTCGGCCGTGGCGAGTTTCGTGCGCAGGTTGCGCTCGGTGGTGCGATTGCGGGCACGCTCGGCATCGAGCTGCGCCTTGCCGGCAGCGACCGCCCTGGCATAGCCGGCTTTGTCGCCCTGGGCGCGGGCGCTCGACACCGCGTGCATGTGCCAAATCAGGCCCGCGGCGGCGGCTCCACCTGCGATCAGCACCGCGCCCATCAGCCCTTGGATGCTCGCGTCAGCACTGCCGAGCAGTGCTTCGTCAGCGTCAGGCGCTTGTCATAGCCAATCGAATCCCGTACCCGCTGTCGTGGACCGCGGTGCCGCACAATGGCCTGGTCTACGTGGTCGCCCGCGACGTGACGGACGACCGTCAACGATGTGCTGCCCGCTCTGGCGATATGCCGGCCGACGCGGCGCAAGGACCGGCAGGCCCTCCGGCCAGCCACGACCGTCAAGGTTGATACCGCCGGCCGCCAGCCGGGCCGCGACGAATGCGCCATCCTCCCGCCGCAACTGCTATGCTTCGCCCATGACTACCGATACCGACATTGAACTCTCCGGCCCGTTCCAGGCCGCCGACAGCGGCGGGCGCAAGCTCGACGTGAAAGCCATCCGCATCTTCGACGAAGGCTACGGCATCATCGACGTCTATGTCGACTTCGCCAAGCCGCTCGATGGCGGCCACAAGGACAGCGTGCTGCTCAAGGGAATCGTCGAGCGCCTGCGTTCGCTCGGCTACAAGGGCCCAGATTTCGGCCTGAGCGACCCCGGCCTGCAGGAAAGCAAGCTGATCGTGCTGGAAGCGCCCGAGGAATTCTCGGTGTTCGCCAAGAGCCGCGGCTGGAAGAACCTGGCGGAAGAGTTCGACGAATAAGCTGCGCTGCAACGCCGGCGGCGTTGCGCACCGCATCGACGCGGGCGGCGCGACGCGCCATGGCGCTACTCGCCCGCAACCTCCGCCAGCGCCGCCTTGATCTCCCGCAGCGACGGCTTCGCCCGCGATTCGAACCGCAGCGTGCGAATCCCCGCCTGCTCCAGCCGCTCGTCCCGCACCGCGTCCTTGGCACGCGAATGCGTCCGGTCGTCCAGCTCGACCACGGCGACCACATTGCAGCGCTTGTCGCACACCACATAGTCGATGCGCTGCTGGGCGATGCGCAGCCGGTCGGTATTGCGCCGCGCCTCGTCGCGGCTCGCCGCTTCGAGCAGCGCCGTCATGGCCACCTGCGGGAACACGTAGTATTGCGGCAGCGCCTGGACCAGGCGGCCGAAGAACTCCAGCTCGTTATCGGTCATCAGGTCGCGGCCCTGGTATTCCCCCAGCGTGATCCGCCGGTTGCGCTCGCGGGCGTGCAGCAGGAAACCGGTCAGCGCCAGCGCGGCGATCACTACGACGATCAGGATCTGGTACTTCATGACGCGACATCCAGGGTGAATTCGGGAGGCCGACATCTTAGCGCGCTATTGCCCCAGAGAACAATCCTTTACTTGTAACGGAACACCAGGCTCCCCTTGTATTCGCCGCCGGCCGTGGGCCAGGCCGCGGCCGGGCCCAGCACTTCCGTGCCGCTGAACTTCTCGCCGATGGCGGGAATGGCATGCAGCCATGACAGGTCGCCGGCCGGGAACTCCACCGTGGTGTTCGCATGCGAGATGCGCGGCGTGCCCACCCGCAGGTAGCCGTCCGGCCCGCCGGGGGTGACCGTCAATGCGCCGGCGCCGGTATCGAGCCGCGCCCAGCGTACGCCCGCATAGAAGCCCTGGGACTCCGGGTAGCGGTATGTCTCGCCCGGCTGCTGGTCGAAATGCGCCACGTCATGCACGCCGAGCCAGGTGCCGTGCAGCCGGTTCTTCCACACGCGGTATGGCCCTTCGCCGAGCCAGCGCATCGAACGCTGCGCGTTTTCCGGGTGGTCGAACGTCACGCCGTGGTACTGCATGCTGCCTTCCAGCCGGTAGGCATAGTCCAGCCGCAGCGCGCCGTCGCCGTGCAGCGTCCAGCGCACGCGGTCCAGGCCCGCGCTGTTCAGGGCTTCCACCCATGCCACCGGCCTGCCGTCGGCATCGGCGCCGGTGCCGCTGGTCACGGCGGGCGCCGCCCCGGCAGGGAGCGGGAAACGCTGCGCCGCATGACCGAGGCGCAGGCGCTCCAGCGCCACGGGCCGGCCCTGGGGATCGGCCAGGTTCGTCACGCGAACGGCCAGCACCGGCTGCGGCGGGAAGCGGTATTCGTTGCCGTCCGAGCGCCGGCGCGAGGCGTCGAACAGCGTCTTCCAGTTCCGGCCGTCGGCGCTGATCTCCAGCTTGAACCGGGCGTACGCCTGTTGCTTGTCGATCGCCGGGATGATTTCGAGCACGCTGGCGATCCGTGCCCGGTCGAGGCGCCGCGTGCCGCCGGCCGCATCCTCGCCGGCCAACGGCAGCCATTCGACAGCGACGTCCTTCGCCGGCCGCGCGAACGCCAGGCGCGGGCCGTTCGCCAGCGCCGACACGCGGCCGCCGCTGCGCAGCGCCAGCAGTTGGCCGACGGGGTCGAAGCTGGCGCTGACGCCGCCGGCCGTGAGGCGGATGCCGCCATTGTCGCTCTCGGCACGCGGCGCGGCGCTGGCCGGTCCATCGGGTGCACGCTGCCGCGCCGACAGGTCCGGCGCGGGATAGCTCCAGGTCCACAGCTGGCCGCCATCCGGCCCGGTGGCCGTCACCTCCAGCGCATCGGCGCCATGCCCGCGCCAGCCGGCCGGCAGGCCCAGGTCCAGCGTGCCGCTGCTGCGCGCCGCCACGGCGGGTCCGCGCACTTCCCCTTTCGCCAGCACGGCCGCGTCGGTCGACGCCGCATCGGGCCCGGCATACCGCACCAGCCGCCAGCCGAAGCGCACGTCTTCCAGGCCATGGAAGTCGTACAGGTTGTCGACCGCCAGCCTGCCGTCGAATTTCGCATCCAGCACGGCGGCCCCCAGCCGCACCGGCGACCAGATGTGCCGCACCGCGTGGTAGCTGCCTTCCTTTTCGTGGCGAGGCCCGACGATGCCGTCCGGGCCATACGTGCCGTACGGGTCCACGCGGTCGTTCTCGTCGGTGCGCACGACGCCTTCGTCGTTCAATGCCCAGATCACGCCGCCCACGCCCACCTTCGACGCCATCATCGCGTTCCAGTAGTCGTCCAGGCTGGCGCCGCCGCCGCCGTCGTACAGCGCATGCATGAACTCGGTCGGCATGAACAGGTTCGGGCCCCGCAGGCGTTCGTTCAGCAGTTGCCAGTTCGGGTAGTGCTTGGTGTCGATGTCGCCGAAGATCGCCCAGGGGTGGATCACCGGTCGCTTCTGCGGATCGTGCTTGTGATATTCGCCGTCGAGCTCCAGGTTGAAGCCGCCCTCGTTGCCGTTGGCCCAGAACAGGATGCTCGGGTGGTTCACGTCGCGCGGCACCATTTCGGCCACGAGCTTGCGGCCGATCGGCGTGCCGTGCGCCGCCTGCCACCCGGACAATTCGTCGATCACATACAACCCCAGTTCGTCGGCCGCCTTCAGGAAGGCAGGATCGGGCGGGTAATGCGACATGCGCGCCGTGTTCATGTTCATCGACTTGATCAGGCGCGCATCGGCGTAGTTGTCTTCGGTGTCGAGCGCGCGCCCCGTTCCGGGCCGGAAGCTGTGCCGGTTGACGCCCTTGATGACGATCTTGCGACCGTTCAGGTACAGCCCGTCGCCCTTGCGCAGTTCGAACGTGCGAAAGCCGAAGCGCTCGGTGACCGTGTGCAGCGCCTTGCCGCCGCCCCGCAGCGTGAGGCGCAGCGAGTACAGGTTCGGCGTCTCGGCGGACCACAGGCGGGGGCCGGCGACCCTGGCGGACAGTGTCACGGGTCCGCCACCGTCGACGGGTACGCCGAACGGCTTGCCCACCGCCTTGCCGGCGGCATCGAGCACCTGCGCTTCCACCGTGGCGCCGGGCACGGGCCGGGCCAGCGTCACCAGCGCGGCCAGGCTGCCGTCGGCGCGCGCATCGATGGCGGCGTGCGCGATCGACCGCGCCGGCGCCGCTTCCAGCCACACCGGGCGGAAGATCCCGCCGAACACCCAGTAGTCGCCGCGCCGTTCGGCCTTTTCGCTGAGCGCATCCGACGCCACCTTGTTCACGTCGACTTCGAGCACGTTGTCGGCGCCGGCCGAATACTTCACCAGTTTGCCGATGTCGTAGCCGAAGCGATAGAACCCGCCGGTATGCGGCTCGCCCGCCTGCACGCCGTTCACGCGCACGGTGGCTTCGGTCATCACGCCTTCGAACACGACCCTGATCGCGCGGCCTTTCCAGGCCGGCGGCACGGCGAACTTCACGCGGTAGCTGCCCCGCTCGTTGTGCCGCTTGTCGCCTTCGCCGTAGTCGTAGCCGCCGAAGCCCTGCAGTTCCCAGTTCGACGGCACGGCGATGGTGCTCCACGCGCCGGCGCGGCGCCCGTCCGACACCTTGAATTCCCACGGCACCGCGCTGCCCGGCCCCTTGCCGGACAGGTAGCGCTGCTCGGTAACGGGGGTGGCGGCGACGGTGGCTGCGACGATGGCGCCGCTGGCAGCCAGCAGGGTGGCCGCGGTCAATATCCGCTTGGTGTGTGCATGCATGGGGTGCGGGCCCGAAGGCAGTGGGAAACAACCGCCCAGCATAGCCGCATCGCCGGGAAAAGTGGACGGTTACCCGCAATCAGTCACCATCGTGCGCGCATGCCCTGGCCGACCGGCGGCGCGGCAGGCACCCGGGCGCGAACGATCGTGCGCGGCGCCGCTGAGCCGTTGGCCTATACTGGGCTCCTGCCCCACCACGGTACCTCCATGATTTTTCCAAATGAACTTGAGCAGCTCGTCGGCCTCGCCCGCGGCATCGTCGAAAACGTCGTCGCACCGGCAGCGGCCGAGGTGGACGAGCATTGCCGATGGCCGGCCGCATCGATGGCGGCGTTCGCCGAGGCCGGGCTGCTCGGCCTGCAGGTGCCCGCGGCGCTGGGCGGCCACGGCCAGGGGCTGCTCGCGCTGGCCGCCGTCAGCGCCGAGATCGCCCGTGTGTGTCCATCGTCGTCGCTATGCTTCGGCATGCACTGCGTGGGCACCGCGGTGATCGCCGCGAAGGCAACGGCCGACCAGGAGGAGCGCTACCTGCGCCCGATCGCCGCGGGCCGGCACATCACCACGCTGGCCCTGTCCGAAGCGGGCACCGGTGCGCATTTCTACCTGCCGGAAACACGGCTGGAAAGCCACGGTGACCACTATGTTGCCAACGGTACCAAGCAGTTCGTCACCAACGGTAGCCGGGCCGACTCCTATGTCGTCTCCACGCTCGCCAGCGACGGTAGCGCGGCCGGCGGCGATTTCAGCTGCCTGGTGGTCGATGGCGACACGCCGGGCATCGGCTGGCAGGGCGAGTGGGAAGGCTTCGGCATGCGCGGCAACTCGTCGCGCGCGCTGGCGCTCGACAACGTGCAGGTGCCGGCCGCCAACCTGCTGGGCGCGGAGGGCGACCAGGTGTGGTACGTGTTCGAAGTGGTGGCCCCCTACTTCCTGATGGCCATGGCCGGCACCTACCTCGGCGTGGCCCAGTCCGCGCTGGAAGCGGCCGGCGCGCACCTGCGCAGCCGCCGCTATGCCCATTCCGGTACCGCCCTGCGCGACATCGAGACGATGCAGACGCGCTACGCGAAAATGTGGATCGCCTGGCAGAAGACCCGCGCGCTGGTGTTCGAGGCCGCCGCGCGGGGCGACGCCGGCGATCCCGATGCGTTGCCGTTCATCCTCGCCAGCAAGGCCGATGCCGGCGAAACCGCGATCGCGCTGGCCGGCGACGCGATGACGATCTGCGGCGGCACCGCCTACCGCGACAACAGCCGGGTGGCGCAGATGCTGCGCGATGCGCGCGCCAGCCACGTGATGTCGCCGACCACCGACATGCTCCACATCTGGGCGGGGCGCGCGCTGCTCGGCGTGCCGCTGCTATGAAGGCGCCGTGGCAGGCCGGCGTGCTGCTGGTGAGCGACACACCGGCGCACGAGGTTGCGCACGAGGTCAGTCATCAGGTGGAACATGAGGTAGCCCATGAGGTGGTCCATCAGGTGGTCCACGAGCTGGCCGCCAGGCTGGCGCGGGACGGCATCGAACTGCAACACGCGGCATCGGCCGATGCGGTGGCGGCGCTGTCCGGCGCCGTCCGGGCGGGCAGCCCGCCGGCCGTGTGCGTCCTGGCGGACGTGCCCGCGCCGCTGGCGCTGGCCAGGGCGCTGCGCCGCGTCTGGACCGGCGCCCTGCTGCTGGCCTGCCCGGCGCAGGCATTGCCCGCCCTGCGACGGCAGATGGGCTACATGCCGCTGCTGGGCCCCAACGTCATGCTGCTCGACGCCGGCGACCCCGCCCTCGCCGGCGAAATCGTGCGGGCCGTGCAGGCCGAGGGGCGTGCCCGCCAGTTGCGCACCACGCTGCAGCGCGCCAACGCCACGCTGGCCCCCGGCGCGGGCAACAGCGCCGGCATCGGCGCCGGCGGGTTCCAGCGACTTGCCACCGCCGAACGCTACCTCGCGCGCTTCCTCGAGCAATCGGCCGAGGCCATCGTCGGGCTGGACCAGCAGGACCGCGTGCTGTACTGGAACGACGCGGCGGCGCGACTGCTCCACCTGAGCGCGCGCGAAGCACGCGGCCGCGCCGTGCGCGACCTGCCGTTCTGGCACGCGGACATCGGCAATGCGCTGGCGCAATTGCATACCGGCCCGGAACACGCGGTCGCCGAGGTGCGGGCGGTGCGCGGCACCACGGTCGAGGTGCTCGAAGTGGCGCTGTCGGCCATCGCCGATGACCACGGCGCGTACGCCGGCGCCATGCTGCTGTTGCGCGACGTGTCCGAGCGCCACCGCCAGCTGGCGCTGGAACGTTCGCGCAGCAGCGAGGCGATTTCGGTGGCGAACAGCCGCTACCGCCACCTGGCCACGCTGTTCGACAGGGCGCCCGGCTTCCTGGCCGTCACGCGCGGTCCGGGCCACGTGTTCGAACTGGCGAACCGGGCCTATCTCGACACGTTCGGCGACCGCGCGCTGCTGGACCGCACGATGCACGACGCGTTTCCGGAGCTGCGCGACCAGGCGTTCCTGGCCCTGCGCGACGAGGTGTACCGCACCGGCGAACCCTTCGTGGGGCGCGACGTGCCGGTCGGCGTGCGCCTCCGTCCCGATGCAGCCCTCGCGCAGCGCTATCTCGATTTCGTGTACCAGCCGCTGAAGGGCAAGGAGGGCCGCGTGTGGGGCATCTTCTGCCAGGGTAACGATGTGACCGAACAAAAACTGATGCGCGACGAACTGGTGGCGCACCAGAACGAGCTGGAGCGCCTGGTCGCGGAACGCACGGCCGAGCTGGAAGAAGCCCAGGCCGCCCTGCTGCATGCGCAAAAGCTCGAAGCGATCGGCAAGCTCACCGGCGGCGTGGCCCACGACTTCAACAATATCCTGCAAATCCTGCGCGCCAACCTGGAACTGCTGGCGCGGGAAGTGGACACCGCCGACGGCCCGGCGAAACGGGTGGCCAGCGCGATGGTCGCGGTCGACCGCGGCACCCGGCTCACGGCGCAGCTGCTGGCGTTCGCGCGCCGGCAGCCGCTGCGACCGGAGCCGGTGGATCTCGCCGTGGTCGTGCGCGGCCTCGACGACATGCTGCGCCGCGCGCTGGGCGAAGCGATCGACATCGACACGGTGGTGGGAACAGCGCTGTGGGCCACGCCCGTCGACCGCGCGCAGATGGAAAACGTGCTGCTGAACCTGGCGATCAACGCACGCGACGCGATGGACGGCGCGGGGCGCCTGACCATCGAGCTGGTGAACGTGGAACTCGACCGGGATTACGCGGCCCGGCAGGACGACCTGCAGCCCGGCCAGTACGTGATGCTGGCCGTTTCCGACACGGGCCACGGCATGTCGCCGGCGGTGTTGGCCCGCGCCGTGGAACCGTTCTTCACGACTAAGCCGGAAGGCGAAGGAACCGGCCTCGGCCTGAGCATGGCCTACGGCTTCCTGAAGCAGAGCGGCGGCCACCTGAAGATCTACAGCGAGCCCGGCAAGGGAACCTCGGTCAAGCTGTACCTGCCGCGCACCTTCGAAGCACCGCTGGAACCGGCGCGCGCGCCCGGCATCACGGTGCGCGGCGGCCACGAAACGATCCTCGTGGTGGAAGACGATGCCGATGTCCGCGCCGTCGTGACCGACGGGTTGACCGAACTGGGCTATACGGTGCTGCAGGCGCCGCATCCGGAAGCGGCGCTGGCCGTGCTGCAAAGCGGCGCCCCCATCGACCTGCTGTTCACCGATGTGGTCATGCCCGGCACGCTGCGCAGCCCGGAGCTGGCGCGCATTGCCCGCGCCATGCTGCCGGGGATCGCCGTGCTGTTCACGTCGGGCTATACGCAAAATGCGATCGTGCACGCCGGCCGCCTCGACCCCGGCGTGGAACTGCTCAGCAAACCCTACAGCCGGCAACAGCTCGCATTGCAGGTCCGCGAAGTGCTGGACAGGCACGCGGTGACGCCACCGGCACCCGGGCCAGACCCTGGTCTTGCTCCCGGCCCGGCCGCGGAACCGGCCGCGGAACCGGCCCGCCGCAAGGTGCTGGTCGTGGAAGACAACGACGACGGCCGGGAACTGCTGTGTGAAATGATCGGCTTCCTCGGCTACGAGGCCACAGGGGCCAGCAGCGGGGAAGAGGCGTTGCCGCTGCTGGAGGCGAGCCACATCCTGCTCACCGACATCGGCCTGCCGGGAATGTCGGGCCTGGACCTCGCGCGCAGGGCCCACCGCGAGCACCCGGGAGTGCGGATCGTGTTCGCCAGCGGCGGCGCGCGGCCGGAAGTCGACTTCCCGTGCGGCGCGATCCGCAAGCCCTTCTCGATGGAGCAGCTCGAGGAAGCGCTCGGCGGCCGTTGACGGGCCGGGAACGCACCGGTCGCCTCACTGGTGTCCCGAATCAGAAATTCATCGGCAGCCGCACCGACAGCGAAACGTCCGGCGTATCCTGCGTCAGGCCGGCGCCCACCGTCACGTTGATGGTGCGCTGGTTGTTCAGCCGGTAGGAAAACCCCATCAGCAGCGTGCCCAGCTGGGTACGCACCGAACCCGGCACCGGCACGCCATCCTGCTTCGTGCGGGACATCGAGCTGTGGTCGTAGCCGAGGCTGAGCGACGCCTTGTCGTTCAGCGCCAGGCCCACGCCGAAGTTGAAGCCGAGCACCCCGCCCGGCTTGATCTCGCCGAGCCATTCCATTGCGCCGTCCAGCACCTGCCGCTCCACGTCCTTGCGCTTCACGGTGTGCAGGTAGCTGACGCTGCCGAAGAAGATCGCCGGGTCCGACGGGAACAGCCAGGTCAGGCTCGGCTGCACGCCGTAGAACCCCGAGCCCGTGGGCAGGTCCAGCGGCAGGCCGGTGCCGGTGGCGTTCTGGCCCACGCAGCGCTGCGTGCAATCGGTGACGACTTCGAACGGGTCGCGGCCGGTACGCGACTTGATGCGCAGCCCGGCGATGTAGTACGGCTTGTCGATGCCGCCGTCGTTCAGCTGGTGGCGCAGCGACAGCTCGACGTCGCCGATCGCCCTGCCGCTGGTCTCGAACACGCGTTCGACCGCCGTGCCGGTGAACAGCTCGCGGCTCACCGTCGAATCGGAGCGGTACACGTAGGGCACGCGCAGCTCCAGTTCGGTACGGTTGGTCAGCCCATAGCGGCCGGTCATCGCCGCGGTGAACGTGTTGCGCTTGACCTCGCGCACGTCGACCAGACCGATCAGCAGCGCCGGAATGATCGTGTAGCCCACCAGCGCCACGCGGTTGCTCGACGAATAGCCGAACTGGAACGATGGTTCCAGCACGTACCTGCCGCGCGCCGTCAGCACGCCGGGCGCTTCGAACAGGGGCGCCACTTCGGGCGGCCGGCTGTCGCGCTGCGGCGCCTGGCCGACGGCCGGCGCGGCCGGTGCCGGGCCCGGCATCGGTGCCTGCCCCGGCGGCTGCAGCGGCGGCTGCGGCTGCGACTGCGGCGTGCCGCCCGTGCCCCGCAGCGCCTCGAGCGCCGCCGCCGCCATCGGGCGCTGCGCCGGCACGGCCGCGGCCCGCGGCGCACCCGCCTGCGGCCACAACTCGGGGATGACGGCCTGCCGCTGCGCGGCCAGTTCGGCGCGCATCTGCCTGAGCAGCTCGCGCTGCTCGGCCAGCTCCTGCTTCAGTTCGCGCAGCTCGGCGGAAAGCTCGGCCGGGGAGCGCCCGCCCGCGGGATCCGGCGGCGGCTCCTGCTGCGCGAAGGCGCTGAGCATGCACAACGATAGACCGGCCGGGCCGGCACGCAGGATCTGGGGAAGCGGCATGCGTTGTTCTCCTTGGTCGTGTGCCCTCAGCGCGGCACGATGGCGGTCGACAGTGCCTGGCGCAGGCTGTCGCCGAAATTGAGGTCCTTCATGATCGACGCGCTGTTGACGGTCGCATCGATCGTGGTCTGGGCGCGGATCAGCTGGTTGTTGACGCTGTTCTGCAGCACCAGGCCCATCGCCGGCGGATTCTCCAGCAGCAGCGCGTTGCCGGCGCCAAACTGGGCCGTGTGGAACGACGCCGTGCCGATGCCGGCCGCGGCGGCTTTCGCCACGTCCGGCACGGCCATCTGGCTGCTGGCGATCGTGTTGCCGTTCAGGCTCAGCAGGCGATCGACGGACAGCGAGACCAGCAGGCCGTTGCCGGCATCGAAGCCGCCGCGCGAGCCGGCCAGCAGCGTTTCGTCGACGGCGAGCCAGCCGTCCGGCGGGCTGTCGGCCCGCGCGGCGGGCGCGCACAGCAAGGACAGCAGGGACAGCGAGCACAGATACGGCGCCGGCCACAATGGTTTCATGGTTGTCTCCCCAGCATGATTGTTTCCCTAATAGTCGCCGGCGTCGAACTTGGGCAGCGTGATGCGCTGCAGGCTGTCGCGCTCCAGTGCCAGGCCGGGCTGCAGGCGCGGCGCCACGGCCCAGTCTTCCTCGGCATTGAAACGGGGCTTGCCCGGCCGGCCGTGGATCACGAACAGCAGCTGGTTCAGCCAGATCTTTTCAAACGCGGCGCGCGGCATCGCGCGGGTGCCGCCCGCGGGATCGCCCAGCAGAACGCGCCCTTCCCGCACGCCCTTCACGACCACGAAGTGGTGGTAGCCATGCTCGGCCACCAGCACGATGGCGGGAAAGCCCGACTTCGCCAGCTCGTCCAGCGGCTGCTGGAAGCCGTCCGCCGTGAACCCGTGCGCGCCCAGGAAGCCCTTCATGTCGAGCAGCGAAAACCCTTCGCGGCGAATGCGTGCCTGGTCGCCGCGCTGGAACATCTCTGCGAATGCCTGCTGCTCGGTGACCGGATAGCCGTAGTGATAGGTGAGCAGCGTGGCCAGCGCCGCCGACCCGCAGCTGAAATCGAACTGCTGGCGCACCGTCGACAGGTAGCGCACTTCCTTCATGCTCTTGACGCGCAGCGTCACCGGCCCGCCGCCCGCGAGCGGCAGGTCGGCCGCCCGCGCCGCCGGCACCGCGATGAACACGGCGGCAAGCGCCGTTGCCACCCGCCGCGCCGTCATCGCATCTGCAGGTTGACGATCGTGGCGTTCTGGATCAGCACGTTGGCGCCCGAGTTCTGGATCACCATCGGCAAGCCCGACGCATTGCTGAACGCGCCATCGGTGATGATGTTGGCGCCGGTGACCACGTTGGTGGCTGCGTTGTTGCCCACCGTGCCGCCCAGTTTCATGTCGCTCCACGGCGTGTCGGTGCCGCCGCGCAGTTCGGCCAGGCGGTCGTCGCCGATTGCCCTTGCTGCCCCGCCGTGCGGTGAAGGCAGCGCCAGCGCGGGCAGCGCGGGCGCGGGCGCCGTGCCGGCCGCCACCGCGAACTCGCGCGGCGCGGTGGTGGCCGCCCCTGCCTGCGGTGGCTGCGCGTGGGCGCCCAGCCACCCGGTGGCCAGCAGCGCCGCCCCGCAGGCCCGCGCCAGGCCCGCCGTTCGCCGCGCCCGATGGCGCGGCCCGCTGTGCATCATTGTCCGCATCATGCTTTGCTGGTCATGCATGTCGCCTCCTCGATGTCCGGAAAGCCGCCGCCCGGAAGACCGGACGGCGGCCTGGTCGAAGCCGGCCCGCGGGCCGGCCGGTGCGCTCCGCTTAGCGGCCCACGCCCAGGTTGGCCTGCACGTTGATGCTTTGCTGCACGAGCGAGCTGATGCCGCTGCTCTGGCTGATGACGGAAATGCCGGCCGCCGATTGCGCCACGCCGCTCATCGTGTTCGACATGTTGAACACACCGGCATTGACGGTGTTGGTGCCGCCGGCACCGCCCGTGCCGCCCGCGGCATTGCCCGCGGTCGCCGAAGCCGTCGTGGCGCCGGTCGCGCCGCCGGCCCCGCCGCTGCCCGCACCGCCGGCACCGCCCGCACCGCCGTCGCCGGCCGTGGCATTGCCGTTGGTCGCGGCACCGCCGGTGCCGGCGCCGCCCGTCGTGGTGCCCGCCGTGGCGGTACCGCCCGTGGCCGCGCCGCCTGCCGCACCGGCACCGGCGGTGTTTTCCGCCGAGCCGCTGGCCGCGCCGGTGCCACCGGCGGCACCGGCCGCGCCGGCACCGGCCACGCTGGAGCCGCTGCCACCCGCCGCACCGTTGCCGCCGGTGCCGCCGGTGCCGGCCGCGCCCGCGCCGCCCGTCGTGCTGGCCGTGGCGCCGGCACCGCCGGCGCCGCTGGTGTTGGTGCCGCCCGCCGCGCCCGCGCCGCCGGTGTTGGTTCCCGCCGTGCTGGCACCGCCCGCCGATCCCGAGCCGCCGGCCGCGCCCGCGCCGCCCGTGGTGCTGGCCGTCGCGCCCGCGCCACCGGCGCCGCTGGTGTTGGTGCCGCCTGCCGCACCCGCGCCGGCCGTGTTGCTGC
This sequence comes from Pseudoduganella dura, assembly GCF_009727155.1. Classification (NCBI taxonomy): domain Bacteria; kingdom Pseudomonadati; phylum Pseudomonadota; class Betaproteobacteria; order Burkholderiales; family Oxalobacteraceae; genus Pseudoduganella; species Pseudoduganella dura. The sequence continues at coordinate 6,851,236 of NZ_WNWM01000002.1, forward strand.
CTGCCGCGCCGGCACCGCCGGCTTCCCCGGCACCGCCGGCCGCGCCCGCGCCGCCCGCAGCCCCGGCACCGCCCGCGCCGCCCGTGTTGGTGCCTGCGGTGGCCGTGGTGGCGCCCGTGGTGGCCGAACCACCCGTGCCGGAACCGCCCGAGCCCGCGCCGCCGGTGCCCGTGCCGCCGGTGCCTGCCGCGCCGGTGCCGGTGCCTGCCGTTGCCGTGCCGGTGCCGGCACCGGCGGTCTGGTCGCCCGACGTGCCGGGATTGGTGCCCGATGGCGTGCCGGTCGTGTTGCTGGCGGTGGACCCGCCGCTGGTCGCACCGCCGGCACTGCCCGTACCGCCAATACCCGTAGCACCGGTACCGTTGCCGCCAGGGCCGTTGCCGCCCCAGCCACCGGCCGCCGTGGCGGTGCCGCTCGCGCTGGTATTGCCCGACGAGGCGCTGCCGCCCGCCGCGCCGGAACCGCCGGCGCCACCGGCGCCGCCTGCCGCGCCGCTGCCGCCGCTGCCGCCAGCCCCGCCGGTTGCGGCACCCGTGTAGCCGCCGGAACCGCCCTGTCCGCCGTTGGCATAGCCGCTGCCGCCGCCGGCGCCGCCGGTTGCCGCGCCGGCCAGGCCACCCGCGCCGCCCGCCGCGCCGCTGCCGCCCGCACCGCCCGCGCCGCCGTTGGCGTTGCCGGTACTGCCGCCGGCGCCGCCGGCCCCGCCGCTGGCATTGCCGCTGCCGCCACCGGCACCGCCGGTCGCCGCGCCGGCCAGGCCGCCCGCGCCGCCGCTACCGGCACCGCCTGCCGCGCCACTGCCGCCCGCGCCGCCGTAGCCGTCGGAGCTGGTGCCGCCGGCACCGCCCGCGCCACCCGTGCCGCCGGCGCCGCCGGCGCCCGACGTGGCCCCGCTTGCCGCACCGCCGGCACCGCCGGCGCCGGCATAGGCCGCGCCGGTGTTGGCGTTGCCGCCCGTGGCGGCGCCGCCAGTGCCTGCGCCGCCGTTGGCGCTACCGTTGGTCGCCACGCCGCCGATCGAACCGGAGGCGCCCGCGCCGCCCTGCCCGGCCGCGCCGTTGCCGCCGGTGGCGCTGGCGTTGCCGCCGCCCGCGCTGCCACCCATGCCGCCGGCGCCGGTGCCGCCGTTGGCGTTGCCGCTGTTGGTGGCGACATTGCCGATGTTCTGCACGTTGTTGCCGGTGACGGTGCCCGTCAGCGTGCTGACGGCGGTGGCCGTCGAGGTGTTGAAGGCGTTATCGAGGCTGGACGTGGCCGTGGCGCCGTTGTTCGCGGCGGCGGCACCGATGGCCAGCGCGCGGGCGTCGCCACTGCTGTTGTTGTTGGCGTTGGCCTGACTGGAATCGTTGTTGCGGTTGGAGCTGGAATCATTGTTGCGATTGCTGCTGCTGTCCTGTACCGCCGACGCGTTGTCGGTGGCATGGGCACCGGCGCCGCTCTGCGTCGTCGTGGTCTGGGCCTGCGCCCCAACGCTGAAGGCAAGTGCGATTGCTGCGGCAAGCATGGTTTTTTTCATTTGATCCTCACTGAAGTAGTTGGCCAATTCACCCTCCGAGAAACGTCGTTCCTCAGCGGCCTCTTCAATGCAAGCTTGATGCCATCGGTATTAACGAAAGCTAAACTCTTGATATTGCTCAATTATCTGCATTGCCATATCGATGTTGGATCCGCAATTGAATGCCTTTTGTCACTTCCGTGTTACAACGAAATCGCGCCGCGCTGGCTCGCCGCCGCCCTTTTCACAGGGCAACGGGTACTCTAGGCGCTTTGTAACGCTGGTGTGACAATGCAAGGCGTGCCGAACACGCCGGCATGGCGCTGTTCGCGTTGGCGCCGTTCGCATGAACTATGTAATTCCCCGAAGTGCGGAACTTGTTTAACGCTGACAGCGCCACCGGCATGGCCGGCGGACAGCACCCGCCCACTCGGCGTCAGGCGCGCCGCCGCGGCGGCAGCTTGATGTCGTGCTTGGCCATCAGCCGGTACAGCGTCATGCGCGACACGCCCAGTTCCTGGGCCAGCAGCGTAATGCTCTTGCCGGCGGCCAACCCGGCCGCGATCGCCAGCCTTTCGGCCTGCACGCGGGCGCCGTTCAACGGCAGCGTGAACCCGGCACCGGCTTCGGTCAGGCCCAGGTCCTCCGGCATGATCAGGCGCCCTTCGGCCATCACCGAGGCGCGGCGCACGCGGTTGAGCAGCTCGCGCACGTTACCCGGCCAGTCGTGGGCGCGCAGCGCCGCGAGCGCCGCACGGGAAAAGCCCTTGACGCCGGCCGCCCGCTCGCAGGCGTAGTCGTGGAAGAAGGTCTCGGCGAGCGGCTGCACGTCGTCGAGCCGCTCGCGCAGCGCCGGTACCTCGAGCGACAGCACGTTCAGGCGGTAGAACAGGTCTTCGCGAAAGGCGCCGCGTTCGACCGCCTCCTCCAGGCGCACGTTCGATGCGGCCACGATGCGCACATCCACGGCCAGCGGCCGGTTTCCGCCCAGCCGGTAGATGGTCTTTTCCTGCAAGAAGCGCAGCATGTTCGCCTGCATGTCCAGCGGCAGGTCGCCGATCTCGTCCAGGAACACCGTGCCGCCGCTGGCCGATTCGATCAGGCCGATGCGCGCCTTGCCGGCGCCCGTGAAGGCGCCGCGCTCGTTGCCGAACAGCTCCGACTGGATCAGGCCCGCCGGGATCGCCCCGCAGTTGATGGGCACGAACGGACCGGCGCGCCGCGCCGAGTTCTCGTGCACGCCGCGCGCCACCAGTTCCTTGCCGGTGCCGCTTTCGCCCCAGATCAGCACGGGTGCCTCGGCACGGGCGGCCTTCAGTGCGCGCTGGCGCAGGGCCGTGATCGCCGGGCTGTTGCCGGTCATTTTCATGCCGCCGCCACGGACGAGGCGCGGCATGGTATCGCCCAGCGCGGCGAAGCCATAGGCGTGCCCGAGGGTATGGCCGAGCCGGGCCGGATCGATGGGAAACGTGTGGTAATCGATACAGTGATCGCGGATCAGCCGCCGCCATCGCTCGTCCTGCAGGGTGTCGCCACGGCACGCCGCCACCCAGGTCACCCACGGGTGTTCGCGCAGGAAAAGGTCGATCGCTTCGGCGGGCACGGCGGCGCCCAGCTCGATGATGCCCACCAAGATCGTCCGGCTGCTCAGCAGTGTTCGCGCATGGTCGAGATCGCGTGCCGCGGACAATTCGAAATTGCGCGCGGCCATCAGTGCGGCACTTGCTTCCCAGCTTCCGGATGTGATGCCCAGAAGTTTTTTTATGAACATTGTATCGACAGTTGAATGTTCCGCATCGCGCCCATTTCTCATGGTTGAGCGTCGAACCCTGAAGCCGTGTTCACCCGCACGCGGACGAACCAATCAATTGCGCAAATCCCTCAACTACTCATTAATGAACCAACTATCAATTTTAAATACGAATCAACAGTGAATATTCGGCACTATAGGCCAGCGTCCGCAAAGGCGCCAATATTGATAAGAAAATACACCGCCGCGTCTTAACATTCGCTGCAACAGTCGACGGCGCACCACAAGCGGGGGCGCAAGGCGTGGACCGGATCGAGCGGATGCAGGTATATACGCGGCGGGAATGGATTTGGATGCAGGCTTCAGCGAAAAAAGCTCGCTGGCAGTAGATGGCGGATGTTGCTGCCGGTAATGTGCGAGAGACTTTCGCGCGGCAGGATCGCGGGAAGGCCTGATTGCGCCTCGCAAGCGGGGGCCGCGGACGTGAAAAGGCCCGACGCATGACGCGCCGGGCCCGGATGCCGGCGGCGGGCAATTACGCCTGCCGCCGCCGGCGGTGATGTTTCAATACCGGGCGTTATTGCGTAATGCGTTCCCAGCCGTGGCGAACCGCCGACTTGACCTTGTCCCAGGTCGACTGCGGATAGCGGCTTTCCCAGCTGGTGCGCAGGCCGCTCTCGGAATCGTCCCACGAGCGGCTGCTGTAGCCCTCGGTACCGCGCATCGCGGCGCCGTAGCGGTAGGCAGGCGCGTAATCGTCATACGTGCCGCCGGCCGTGGAGAAATTGCTGGTCCAGTGGCTGCGGTAGTAATCCTCGTCATCGGTGCTGCCCAGCTGTTCCACGTCCACTTCGGTGTGGCGCACGGTGTCCGTGATCTGGTCGGTGCGCTGGGTGACTTCCTTGCCGACGAGCACTTCCTCGACCACGCGGGCCGTCTTCTGGACCACGGCTTCTTCGGCGCTTTCACGCAGCTCGAACGAGGTTTCCTGGAATGCACCTACCTGCGAAGGATCGACCGAGCGGTCCACCGGGCGGCGTTCCACGTTCACGTGTTCCTCGCGCAGGCTCACGCTTTCATGCACCGGCGTTTCCACCGTGCGCTGGTAGATGCGCACGCCGCCGCGCTGCACGGTACGCTTGCCCACTTTCAGTTCTTCCTGGATCACGGGGATCACCTGCGATTCGGTCTCGGCGCGCTGCAGCGTGCCGGAGTCGCCGTAACCCTGCAGCGAACCCTGCGTGCCGGACGCGGACGTCACCGCCGAGCCGGACAGCGAACCGCCCTGCAGGCTGCCGCCCTGCACGCTACCGCTTTGCTGCGAGGCCGACAGCAGCGCGCCGCCGCTGCTGCTGCGCGCGCTGGCAGGATTCCAGCCGCCCGCTTCCCACTGCGAGCGATGCTCGTCGATATCGATCGGGCCGAAGCGTTCGACGATATCGGCGGCGCGTTCCACGTCGTCCTGCGACGCGGTTTCCACGGTCAGCACCACGTTGCCGCGGTTGACCGCTTCGCCGTAGACCACGCGGTCGTCATCGTCGTCGCCAAACATGTTGCCGAAGAAGTTCTTGATGCTGTCGCCCAGCGACTGCTCGCCCGTGGCGGAGCTGCCGGTGGCCGAAGTGCTGCCGGCGCCGGTGGTGCCGCTGGCGTTGGCGGTGGAGGAACTGGAAGCGTTCAGTTGAACATTGGCGATTCCGGAACCGATCAGTTCGTCGCGGGCACGCTCGGCATCAGCGCGGTTGTCGAAAACAGCTGCTAGCGTATGGCTCATGGTTGATTCTCCTATTCAGGTTGATTGATTACGGAATGTCGTTCCGCGCGTTGTCGTCGAAGGCTTCGATCTGCACGTCTTCGACCCGCAATGGAACGGTTTCCCGATACTCCTGCTCCTTCCTTACCCTGGTGATCCGCAGCTCTTCCTTGATGCGGTATCGCTTCTCGATCACCAGGATTTCTTCCAGTACCGGCACCACCAGCACGTCGCCTTCGTAGCGGGACGGCGGCGCTTCGGCCACCACCCGGTCGACAGCCACGCGCTGCACGTCCACTTCCTCGTGCCAGAGTCGTTCGCGAACTTCCGCGGACTCCTCGGTGACATTCTTGGTGACGCGTACGCCACGCCCCGTGTCCACGACCCTGGTCGTGATCGCCACCTCCTCGCGGAGGATGGGTACTGCCACGGTCTGATCCGCGGCGTGCTTCGGTTCCGGTGTGCTTTCCATGTAAAAAAGTCTACGTTGAAAATAAATAATGTGGCGCTACGTTGCCTATCTGCATCGATCTGACCCCGAATTTCGTCCATTTCTGCGTAGCACTCAGGGCGCACGGTAATTCCGCCAGCGTACCGCGGCTCCGGCCGCCCGCGGCGCACGCCGCAACCGCCCCACCTGCCTCGCTTGCCCTTATACTTGCGCGCTTTACCTGCTTCGAGAACACCGTTGGACGCTACCTATGACCCGAACAGGCTGCTCGCTGCCCTGGCCCGCGAACTGAAGATCACGACGGACAAAAAGCTTGCGAAAACCCTGGGATTCAGCGCCGGCATCATTGCCGGCCTGCGTGCCGGCCGTCTCGCCCTCACCGCCACGATGTACCTGCAGATCCAGGAAAAAAGCGGGCTGCCGCTGCCGGCCCTGCAGGCCCTTTCGGGCGACCGCCGCCGGCGCCTGCGCCCTTCCGGCTCGGCTGCGCCGGGAGCGCCGCGCACTGAACGCTGAGCCGGACGCCGAGGCCCCCGCCCGGCGACGCCGGGCGTCGGGCAGCGTAAACCGGCTCCCCGCCGGCCGTCCCTTAGAATGACGGGCATCCATCAGCCAACCATCCTTCACCTTGACCAACCACATCGATTTCCTTTCCGGCGGTGGAGAAATGGGCGCGCTTATGCGCCGCCACGACTGGACCGCCACGCCGCTGGGCCACCCGTCGGGCTGGCCGCAGCCGCTCAAGACGGTGATCCGGCTGCTGTTGACGAGCAACCACCCGATGTTCGTCTGGTGGGGCGACGACCTGGTCCAGTTCTACAACGACGGCTACCGCCAGACGCTGGGCCCGGAGCGCCATCCGTCCGCCCTGGGCGCGCTGGGCCGCGAGTGCTGGGCCGAGGCCTGGCACCTGATCGGGCCCGACATCGAATCGGTGATGAGCGGCGGCACGGCCGCGTGGCACGAAGACCGCCTGGTTCCGCTGACCCGGTTCGGACGCCGCGAAGACGTGTGGTGGACCTACGGCTACAGCCCCATCGAGGATGACGGACGCGTGCGCGGCGTGCTGGTCATCTGCAACGACGTCACGCGCGAACACGTCAACCGCGAGGGGCTGCGCCAGAGCTACGACACGCTGATCGAAACCATGGACGAAGGTTTCTGCCTGCTGCAGATCCTGCGCGACGCGGCCGGCAGGCCGGTCGACTACCTGTTCGTGGAAACCAACCGGGCGTTCGCGCAGCAGACCGGGCTCGCCGAAGCCAAGGGCCGGCGCGTGCGCGAGCTGGTGCCGGCCATCGAACAGCGCTGGATCGACGTGTATGCGGAAGTCGCCGATACCGGCGTGGCGCGCCGGTTCGTCGAGGAATCGGGCACGATGGGGCGCTGGTTCAACGTGTATGCGAGCCGCGCCGCCCACATGCGCGATGGCGTGACGCTGCTGTTTACCGATATCACCGACATCAAGCGCACCGAGGCGGCATTGATCGCCAGCGAGGCACAGTCGCGCGCGCTGGCGGCGGAAGCCCACGCGCGGCGGCAGGCGCTCGATGCGCTGCTGGCATCGGCGCCGGTGGGCATCGTGTACGCCGACGCCAACGGCGCGCTGGTGCTGGTGAACCCGATGAACCGGCAGTTGTGGGGGGACCACCCGATGTCGGCTGACCGGCGCGAGTATGGCGCCTGGAAAGGCTGGTGGGCCGACGGGCCCGCACGCAACGGACAGCCCATCGCCCTGGACGACTGGCCGCTGGTGCGCGCGCTGCGCGGCGAAACCGTCGACGGCGACCTGATCGAGATCGAGCCGTTCAACCAGCCGGGCGTGCGGCGCACTTTACTCGTGCGCGCCACCGCCATCCGCGACGACGATGGCGCCATCGTGGGCGCCGTGGCCGCCAACATGGACGTGACGGCCCAGCGGGCCGCCGAGCGCGAGCTGCGCTCGTTTGCCGACGCGCTGGCGGCCGCCAGCGAACGCAAGGACGAATTCCTGGCGATGCTGGTCCACGAACTGCGCAATCCGCTGGCGCCGATCAGCAGCGCCGCGCAGATCCTCCGGATGCCGGGCATGGCCGCGCAGCACGTGGCGCACGCGGCGGAAGTCATCGGGCGCCAGGTGCGGCACATGACGGAACTGGTCGACGACCTGCTGGACGTGTCGCGCGTGCAGCGCGGCCTCGTCGAACTCGACCAGGCACCGGTGGACATGAAAGGCGTGGTGCACGCCGCCATCGAACAGGCCCGGCCGCTGATCGAGCGCCACGGCCATTTGCTGACCACGCGGATCGGCTCGAACGATGCGCCGGTGCTGGGCGACCGCAAGCGGCTGATCCAGGTGGTGGCGAACCTGCTGACCAACGCGGCGAAATACACCGATCCCGGCGGCGAGCTCGCCGTCACGCTGCGCGCCGGCGCGGACGAAGTGCGGCTCGAGGTGGCCGATACCGGCATCGGCATCGAGGCGGCCCTGCTGCCCCAGGTGTTCGACCTGTTCACGCAGGCCACGCGCACGCCGGACCGCTCCCAGGGCGGCCTGGGACTGGGCCTGGCGCTGGTGCGCAGCCTGGTGGGGCTGCATGGCGGCCGGGTCGAGGCGCACAGCGACGGCATCGGCAAGGGCAGCGTGTTTACCGTCTCGCTGCCGCATCACCGAACGGCCGGCGCGGCGCCGGAGAGCGGCCTGGTCCGGGCAGCGCCGCTGGGCGCCGTGCGGCGCAGGCGTGTCCTTGTGGTCGACGACAACGTCGACGGCGCCGGCGCCATGCAGCGGCTGCTCGCCGCCGCCGGCCACGACGCGTCGGTCGTGCACGATGCCGGGGCGGCACTGGCCCTGCCGCCGTTCGACGTGTACCTGCTCGACATCGGGCTGCCGGGCATGAGCGGGCACGTGCTGGCCACGGAACTGCGCGGCCGGTCGGCCGGCGCGCCGCTGACGCTGATCGCCCTCAGCGGCTACGGCCAGCGCCAGGATATCGCCGCGTCGCTGGCCGCGGGATGCGATGCGCACGTGACCAAGCCGGCCGATATCGGGGGGTTGCTGGCGCTGATCGAGGGCAGGCAGGCTTGAGGTGCGGGCTTGAGGTGCAGGCTTGACGTGCAGGCCTGGCAAGCGCGCATGAGAAGCCGGCCGTGACGGGAGCCGGCGTTGACCCTCAGGGCATCCACGATACCGGTGCTCCCCCAGTGCCGCCACCGGTGGCGGCACTGGCCGTTCAACGAAGGGGTTTCACCGCGTCAAGCGCGGGTCGGCAAGCCGACGGCACCGGCGCAATGGTGCGCACGCACCCCCTGCCTTCCCGCTTGGCCCGGTACAGCGCCGCGTCGGCCTGCCCGTAGGCCGACTCGAACGCCGTGCCCCGGTCGAACCAGCCCGCGCCGAGGCTGGCCGTCACGGCCCGGTCGACGGGCGCGCGGTGCGCCAGCGCGCCGACCGCGTCGCACAGCTGCCGGGCCACCGCCACCGTGGCCTCGGGCGCGAGGCCGGGCCAGACGATCGAAAACTCCTCGCCGCCGACGCGGCCGATCGCGGCGGGCGTCGGCACGAGCGCCTTCAGGCGGTCGACGATGGCGCAGATCACGGCATCGCCGGCCGGATGGCCGAACTCGTCGTTGATGCGCTTGAAGTGGTCGATGTCCAGCACGATCAACGCGGCGGCTTCGCGTTCCAGCACCCCGGCGGCGTAATCGATCAGCGCGCCGCGATTGAGCACGCCGGTCAGCGGATCGTGGGTGGCGCGGTGCTGCAGCTGCAGCGCGAGCTGGTGCAGCTCGCGGTTCATCTGCTGCATGTCGCGCTCGGCCCGGTCGCTGCGCCCGATCAGGCGGCGCGTCTCGCGCATCAGCCGTTCGTAGTGCGCGATCAGCTCGCCCAGCACGCGCCGGTGTCCGGCGCTGTCCGCCTCCAGGGCGAATGCCTCGCGCGCCCGCAGCAATGCCTGGAACTCGGCGGCGAACAGGTCCGGCTGGTCCGCCACCGTCATGCCTGGCGGGCGGGCAGCACGCAGTCGACGAATTCGAGCGCGGCGAAATCGTCGCGCAGTTCCTCGCCGAATTCGAGGATCGTTTCGTCTTCCTCGTCGCGGTACCAGTGCAGGCGTACTTCGTTGCCGAAGATGGCGGCATCGTTCAGCGCGTCGAACAGGGCGAACAGCATCTTCGTGCTGGAACTGTTGAAGTAGGCCAGCGCCACGTGCACGTCGATCGACTGGCCGTCGCACAGCGCGAGGTAGGCGCGCGCGCTGTCGATCACGGGGCCGTAGAAAGCGGCGGCGTTTTCCGGATACGATTCGCCGCGGATCGACAGGGCGTGCCGCGAGAACTCGAACGAGACTTCGGGCGAGGTGGGGGATGCGGGGAGAAAGAAGTGTTCCATGGTCGGTCGGGGTTCAGATGGTGGCGGCGATGCAGAAGACGGTGCGGCCGGCATCGTCGCTGTCGGGCAGGAACTGGAACGTCAGCGGCGCGCTGGCATCGCGCGCCATCGTCAGGAAACCGAGGCCGGCGCCCTTGCTGTCTTCCGGCGCGGCCTGCCGCAGCGCGGTGCGGTAGGCGGACTTGATCTCGTCCACCGTCATCGCGCACAGTGGCGCGATCTTGCCGCGGATCGCTTCGACGCTGGCGTTGGCCACCGGGTTGGCGCACAGCAGGTAAAACTGGTCGCCGCTGACGCCGATGCAGAACGCGCCGCCGCGGATCTGGCGGTCCGGCTGCGCCGCCGGCGTGAGCGCGTCGGCCGAGTAGTGCATGATGTTCTGGGACATTTCGACGAATGCGGAAAAGATGCGCCGGCTGGTGGGCCCGGCGGTGCCGGCCGCGTTCAGCCGCGCCTTGATGGTCTCGGCGATCGCGCTGACCACGTGCTGCGAGAAATAGCCGGCATAGAAGAAGATGACCTGGCGCTTGCTGGCGGCATGCCAGAATTCCTGGAATTGTGGGTATTGCAAGGCGGCGGCTCCCATGGCGGTGTTGTCGGGGATTTGTCCTGTGGACTGTCCGGTGGTCTGTTCGGTCATGCGGTTCGGTGCTGTCGTTCGTCGATCCGGCCAGGCTGCGGCCCCGGGGCGTCTATGGCCTGCAGCACAGGAAGGTCACGTCGTCGCGGCGCGGCTGGCCACCCTGCCAGCGGGCCAGCTCGGCGGCCAGCAGCGCCGCGAGGCCGGCCGCGGGGTCGTCGCGCCGCTCCAGCAGCAGGCGCTGCGCGCGGCGCTTGCCGAACGAGATGTCGCGCTCTCCGCCGATCTGGTCGAACAGCCCGTCGGTACCGGTAAACAGCAGGCTGCCCGGCGGCAGGTGAACGGCGTGCACGGGCCAGCGATGGCCGGCCGGCGTTTCCGCGTAGCCGGCGCCCATCCGGTCCGGTTCGAGCACGCCGAACGCGTCGCCGTCCGGCGCCAGCACGAACAGCGGCAGGCGCGCGCCCGCGTACGACAGGTGCCGGGTCGCGCCGTCGAACCACAGCACGGCCGCATCGAGGCCGTCGTTCGACAGCGACGCGCCCTTGTTGTACTGGCCCGGCCCGTACCCCGCCCCAACTGCTTGCCCTCCCGCCGTCTGCACCGCCGCCGGCTGCCCCGGCATGTGCTGGCCCAGCATGTCCTTCACGCCGCGGTTCAGTTCCGCCAGCAGCGCGGCGGGATCGCGCGGCCCGAGCGCCTGCAGCGCCTGCGTCAGCAGCGACGAGGCGATCAGCGTCATGAACGCGCCCGGCACGCCGTGCCCGGTGCAGTCGGCGATGACGGCGCACCAGCCGTCCGGGTACCGGGCGACATGGTAGAAATCGCCGCCGACCACGTCGCGCGGCTGCCACACCAGTCCCGCGTCGGGCAGCGCGGCGGCCAGCGCATCGTCCGAGGCGCGCAGCAGCGCGCGCTGGATCACGCTGGCGTACTCGATGCTGTGCATGATCTGGCGATTGCGCTCGGCCTGCATGTCGGCAACCACGTTCATCAGCTGCAGGCCGAAGCCCACGCCCTGCAGCTGGCCGGCACGGGTGATGATGAAACCGTCGGCCAGCGCCTTCTCGCCGGACTCCACGGCGCGGAACGTCAGCGCCTCGATGCCCAGGCCGGCATCGACCACCAGCGGGTCCTTGTCCATGAACGCGATGCAGCTCTTGCGTCCGTACAGCTCCTGGTAGAACGGTTTCGACATCTGCGACATGAAGATGTTTCTGCAGATGAGCCCGATGGGCCGGCCCTCTTCCACCACCGGCAGCGTCATCAGCTCGCGCCGCCCGGTAAACAGCGCCAGCACGTCGCCGTTGCTGGCGTCGGCCGGCACGCACGCCGTCGGCACGCACAGGTCGGCCGCGGTGGCTGGCCGGAAGCGCGGCAATGGCAGGCGCGACGGGTTGAAGGATTCGGTCATGACGGCTCGCAAAGGTTTCCGATCATTCTAGAAAGAAATTGTGACACTGCCATGACGTTCGTAACGGAATGAAACCAGTATTGCTACATTGACATTTCGATGGAGCGCGCCGGCATGGTCATCATCTGCGGCCGGCCCAGCAGCGCGCCGGCCTGGCGGGCCGGCATCGGCGCGGCGAACAGGTAGCCCTGGCCTTCGTCGCAGCCGAGGGCGACCAGCGCTTCCAGCTGGCCGGCCGTTTCCACGCCTTCGGCCACCACCGCCATGTCCAGCGCCTTCGCCATCGACACGATCGCCTGGAACAGTACCCGGCCTTCCGGCGATACCGTCAGCTCGGACGTGAACGCGCGGTCGATCTTCAGCACGTCCATGTTCAGCCGCTGCAGCTGCGCCAGCGACGAATAGCCGGTGCCGAAGTCGTCCACGTGCAGGCGCACGCCCAGCTCGCGCAGCGCGGCCAGTTCGCGCTGCACGTCCACGCCTTCCGCGACCATGGCCGACTCGGTGATCTCGACCTCCAGCATCGCCCCCGCCAGGTGATGGCGCGCCAGGTGCATGGCCAGGTGCGCGTGCACGCCTTCGTGCGCGAACTGGTGCGCCGAGACATTGATCGACACCGGCACCAGCGCCAGGCCGGCGGTGCGCCACAGTGCCAGCTGGTGGCAGGCTTCCTCGATGACGAAGCGGCCGATCGGGCCGATCAGGCCGCTTTCTTCGGCGATCGGGATGAATTTCGCCGGCGGCACCATGCCCAGGTCGGGGTGGCGCCAGCGCAGCAGCGCTTCCATGCTGCACAGCCGGCCGGTGGCAAGGTCCACGCGCGGCTGGTAATGCAGCTCGAACTGTTCCGCCGCGAGGGCCCCCTGCAGGCTGTGGCGCAGTTGCGCGCGGGCGGTGGCGGCGATGTACAGGTCCGGATCGAAGAAGCGGAACTTGCCGCCCCGGTCGCGCTTCGCGGCGGCCATCGCGATGTCGCCATGCTTGAGCAGCGTGGCGGCGTCCTCGCCGTCGCGCGGGTAGCAGCTGATGCCGATCGATGCGCCGATCGTGTAGCGCACGTTGCCCAGCTCGTAAGGCCGGGACAGCGCCGCCGCCACGCGGCCGCCGATCGCGGCCAGTTCGTCGTCCCCGCCGCCGGGCGAGATCACGACGACGAATTCGTCGCCGCCCAGGCGGGCCACGATGTCCTGCGGGCGTAGCAGGCCGCCCAGGCGCAGCGCGGCCTGCTTGAGCAGATCGTCGCCGGCGCCATGGCCATGGGTCTCGTTGACATGCTTGAAGCCGTCCAGGTCGACCAGCAGCAGCGCCAGCGTGCCGTTGCGCCCCGCCGCCTCCTCGATCGCCTGCGGCACGTAGCGTGTCAGCCAAGGCCGGCTGGGCAGGCCGGTCAGCGAATCGTAGTTCGCCAGGTACAGCAGCTCGCTCTCGAACGCCTTGCGTTCGCTGATATCCTGCAGCGTGATGGCCAGGCCGTTGCCGACACGGACGATGCGCCGGCGGCCCCACGTGATCTGCATGCGCCGCCCGGCCGGCATCTGGCGCTCGTCTTCATGGATGCCGTTGGCCATCGCCGCGTGGTACGCATCGAGCATCTGCACGTCATGCTCGCGTTCGATCGACGAGATGCGCCGCCCCACCAGATCGTCGCGGCTGCCGCCGTAGAACGAGGCGCCCCGCTCGTTGCAGTCCACCACGATGAAGTCGGTCACGGCGCCCGTCGTGTCGCGCACCGCCTGCGCCATGTAGAAGCCGTCCTTGGCGTTTTCGGTCGCGGCCCGGTAGGCGGTGCGTACCTCCTCTTCTCCGGCGCGGCGCAGCAGATAGCGCCGGGTGGCCAGCGCCAGTGCCAGCGCGGCCAGCATCAGGCCCGCCGATATCACCGCCCACACCCGGCGCATCGCCGCGGCGCGTTCATCCGCGCCGGCCAGCGCGTCGCTCATCGTCCTGCCCGCCATGGCGACCACCGGATAGACGGCGGAGCGGTGCCATGCCAGCAGCCGCGGCGTGCCGTCGCTGAAACGGGCGCCATCGAAGCGGGCGCCGCCGTCGCCGCCCTGGACGGCGGGCGCCGTGCCGAACAGCGTTTCACGGCGGCCGGCGGCATGGCCCTCGAGCCGCAGCCCGCCATCTTCCGCCACCAGCGCGAGCAGGCCGCGCATGCCCAGCACCCGTTCGTTGTAGAACGCGGTCAGGTAGTCGCCGGCGACGACGAACGACACCATGCCCGCGAACTCGTTGTCGGGCGACTCCAGCCGCAACGTCGCGCGCAGGTTGCGCTGGCGCCCGGCGGCGTCGCCCGGCGCGGCGCCGAGCAGCAGCGCACTGGAATTGTTTTGCCGGTGGTGGGCCAGCGCCGGACCGGCCGCGGGCAGGGCGAACCGGCCCCTGCGCGGGATCGCGGAGACCACCTTGCCGCCGGCATCGAAGATGGCCACTTCCAGGAATGCCGAATCGGTGAACATGCCGTCGCGCCGCAGCGCCTCCAGGTCGAGGTGGCCATCGGCCTGCTCCCACGCGTGCTTGAGCTGGACGGCGACCTGTTCCAGCTGGCCGATCGAACGGGTAACGTACTGCTCGTACGCTTCGGCGTACGAGCGCACTTCGCGCATGGCATCGCGCTCGGCAAGCCGGCGGTCGTGCGCGATCTGCGCGGCCATCGCGAACCAGTAGACGGCCGTCACCAGCGCGGCCAGCAGGGGCCAGAGCGCGGGCAGCCAGGAATGCGGGGCAAACCGCGCGGGTGGGCGAACATGGAACATAGGTTGCAAATGGTAATGCAACAATGTGACCGCATCGTGACGCAGCGACACAATCACACCGCCCGTCCGTGGCGACGGCCGAGTTCCGGAAACAGTATAGTTCGTTTTTCCGGGAACCGGGAGTGACGCCTGCCGGTCCCCCATGACTGACAACACTGACGCCCGGGTACGCATCCGCGCCGGCGCAAACGAATGGAGAAGCGAATGGAAACCGAACTGAAGCTGAAAGTCGCCCAGCGCGACCTGGCCAAATTGCGCGAGCACGCGCTGCTGGCAGAGCTGGCGATCGCCACGCCGGAAGAACACGAACTGCGCGACACCTACTACGACACGCCGAAGCTCGACCTGTGGCACAACGGCCTGACCTTGCGCGTACGCACCGACAACGAGGCATACATCCAGACCGTGAAGACGGCGTCCGGCGGCTCGGCCGGCCTGCACGAACGGGGCGAATGGGAATCGGCGCTGGCCGGGCCCGCGCCGGAACCGGCGGAAGTGGCGCGCCAGATCAAGACGAAGCGCATCGCCGAGCTGCTGCGCTCGCCGAACATCGTCAACAACCTGCGCCCCGTCTTCAACAACGTCACGCGCCGCACCAGGTGGAATATCCTGTTGCCCGATGGCCGGCAGGTGGAATGCGTGCTCGATGCGGGCGACATCCATGCGGGCGGGCGCAACGCGCCGATCGGCGAGCTGGAATTCGAGCTGAAGCGGGGCGACCCCACGCAGCTGTTCGAGCTGGCGCTGTCGCTGCACAAGGATATCCCGCTGCAGATCGCCAACGACAGCAAGGCCGCGCGCGGCTATGCGCTGCTCGACATCGCGCCGCCGGCCCCGGTGAAGGCGGTGCCCGTGCACCTGACGAAGAAAATGCGGCTGGAAGACGCGCTGCAGTGCATGGGCCTGAACTGCCTGCAGCAGCTGGAAGCGAACGTGCCCGGCGTGCTCAAGCAGAGCGTGGAAAGCCTGCACCAGATGCGCGTGGGCCTGCGCCGGCTGCGCGCGCTGCTCGACATGTTCCGGGACATCGCGCCGCTGCCCGAACCGATGGCCGAGAGCCTGGAGTGGCTGGCCGGCGAGCTCGGCGCGGCTCGCGACTGGGACGTGCTGGCCGGCTCCACGCTGCCGCGGATCGCCGGGCTGGATACGGGCACCCTGCGCGCCATTGCGCAGCAGCGGGGCGACGAATTGCACCGCACGCTGGTGCAGACGCTGTACCTGCCCCGCTATACCCAGTTGATCCTGCAGCTGAACGGCTGGTTCCACGGCAAGGGCTGGCGCGACGGCGACGCCCTGCCGAAGGGCTCGCCACTGGCCCTGCGCGCGGCGGATGCGATGGCGCCGCTGCTGCACAAGGCCCAGCAGCGCCTGCGCAAGCGCATCGACGCGCTCGACGAAGACAATCCCGATGCGCGCCACCGGGTACGCATCGCCGCGAAAAAGGCGCGCTACGCGGCGGAGTTCTTCCACGACCTGCTGCCCGCCAGGCCGGTGAAGAAATACGTGCGCGCGCTGTCGGGGCTGCAAGACAAGCTGGGCCTGCTGAACGACCTGGCCGTGGCGGGCACGCTGCTGGGTGAAATGGAAGCGCGCGGCCCGTCCGGCGAGCTCAGCTATGCGCGCGGCTATGTGACCGCCACCGCCGAAGCGGAAAGCCATCATCTCGACACGGCGCTGCATGACATCGCGCGCCTGAAGATCGTGCGCTGAGCACGACCTGACTCGCCGGCTCGGGACGCTCCGCGGGCCGGCGCCATGGGAGTCGGTGCCATGCGGGCCGTTATGTACGGTCAAGCACGGAAGGACCCGCTGCACCGCCTACAATGGGCGCCATGATGCGAGCAACCGACCAGCAATCCGGCCAGCCGCTCGCCGAGATCTCCCGGCGGGCACTCGCGCTGCGCGACGACGTCATCGCACACTGGATGGCGCTGGCACGGCGCGAAGTGCGCGGCGCCAGTCACCTGCCTGCGCCGATCCTGGCCGATACCCTGCCCGCCTTCTACGACAGCATCGCCAGGACCCTGGCTCCCGGCTGTCCGCGCCTGCTGGCCACGGAGGGCAACAACGCCGCGGAACAGCACGGCGGCGAACGCGCCAGGATGACGCATTACGGCCCCGAACAGGTGATCCATGAATACCAGCTGTTCCGGGATGCGATCTACGAAGTGACCGGCGCGGCCGGGCTGTCGTTCGACTTGTACCAGCGTGCCCATATCGAGGCGGCAATCGATATCGCGCAGCGCCGGGCCATCGGGGAGTTCAGTACCATCCACGAGGAACTGCGCCGCAAGCTGGCGGCCACGCTGTCGCACGACATGCTGTCGCCGCTGGCCACCATCGTGTCCGGTGCCGAGCTGATCGGTCTGGCCACCGACGTTACCGCGGCGCGGCGCACGTCCCGCAAGATCCTGGAAAACGGCCAGCGCCTCGGGCACATGATCGCCCAGCTGCTCGACGCCCTGACGGTGGCCGGCATGGACCGGCTGCCGCTCGATCCCGCGCCGTTCGACATCCGCCTGCTGGTGCGTGCCGTGTGCGAGGAATTCTCCGCGCAGCACGTGCGGATCGAAATCGAAGGCGGCTCGGTGCACGGCTGGTGGGATTTCGTGCAGTTGCAGCGGGCGCTGGAAAACCTGGTGCGCAATGCCGCGAAATACGGCGACGGCGACGCGGTCACGATCCGTTCGGCCGAAACCCACGGCCGGCTGCTGCTGTCGGTGCACAACACGGGCAATCCGATCGCCACCGACCGGTTCGAACACATCTTCGCCTACCTGCACCGCGAGAACGTGCTGCCGGTGGCGGGCTATGGCATCGGCCTGCCGTTCGTCAAATCGGTGGCCGAAGGCCACGGCGGCTCGATCGTCGTCGACAGCTCCGGGCCGGCCGGCACCACGTTCCTGATCGATATTCCGCTGGATTGCCGGCTGGCCGCAGGGGGCCGGGATCCTGGGGACTGACACTTTTCGGGGTGGATTTCCAGGAAAATCCCGGTAAATTCCTAGCCCTTTCCCAGCGCCCCGATCAACCGCCGCAGGTCATCGATCCCGTACGGCTTGGCCAGCGCCTGCGTGCCCGGCAAGTCGGGCGCCGTGCCGAAGCCGGAGGCGATCGCGGTATGCAGGTGCGGCACGCGCTGCCGCGCCAGCCTGACCAGTTCGATTCCCTGCATGCCGGGCAGCTGCTGGTCGGTGATCAGCACGTCGATCTGGGTGCCGAGCAGCGCCAGCGCTTCCTCGGCGCTGGCCACGGCGATCACCTCGTGCCCGATGAATTCGATCATGTCGCGCGTATTGGCGCGGATCGCTTCCTCGTCCTCGACCAGCAGCACCTTCAGCCTGGACGGCGGCGGCGCCACCGGCACGGCGCCGGCGGGCCATGGCACCGCCGGCGCGCCGGGAACGCGCGCGCGCTGCCGCTCGCCGGCCAGCACATGCCGGATCTTGCGCGCCAGGCTTTCCTTCGTATAGGGCTTGCCGATCAGCTCCACGCCCGGGTCGAGGCGCCCGCCGTGCACGATCGCGTTTTCCGTGTAGCCCGACGTGAACACCACGGCGAGATCGGGAAGCCGTTCCCTGGCCTTGCGCGCCAGGTCCGGGCTGCGCAGCGTGCCCGGCATCACCACGTCGGTGAACAGCAGGTCGACGTGGATGCCGCTGTCGATCACCGTCAGCGCCGCCGCCGCGTCGTGCGCCTTCAGTACCCGGTAACCGAGTTCGGTCAGCATGTCGACCACGGTACCGCGTACTTCGTCGTCGTCCTCGGCCACCAGCACGGTCTCGGTACCGCCGGTCGCCGGCGTGGCATCGAGCACGGTGTAGGCGTCTTCCGCCTCGCGCGTGCGCGGCAGGTACAGTTTCACGGTCGTGCCGAGCCCCGGCTCGCTGTAGATCTTCACGTGGCCGCCGGACTGCTTGACCAGGCCATAGACCATCGACAGCCCGAGACCCGTGCCCTTGCCTTCCGGCTTCGTGGAAAAGAACGGCTCGAACGCCTGCGCCATCACCTCGGCGCTCATGCCGGTGCCCGTATCGCTGACGGCCACCATCACATACTGGCCGGGCACCACGTCCAGGTGGGATGCGCAGTAGTTACTGTCGAGCAGCGCATTGTTCACCTCGATGGTCAGCCTGCCGTGGCCGTTCATGGCGTCGCGCGCGTTGATCGCCAGGTTGAGGATGGCGTTTTCCACCTGCGCCACGTCGATCGACGCGCTCCACAGGCCGCCGGACATCACCGTCTCGATCTCCACCTCTTCGCCCAGCGTGCGGCGCAGCATGTCTTCCATGCCGGCGATCAGGCGGCTCACCTTGACCACCTTCGGTTCGAGCGGCTGGCGCCGCGCGAACGCCAGCAGGTAGCCGGCCAGCCTGGCGCCGCGCTCCACGCCGGCGCGCGCGTTTTCCAGGCGCCGCATCACTTCCGGCCGGTCGGCCACCCGCGGCGCCATCAATTGCAGATTGCCCGAAATGACCTGCAGCAGGTTGTTGAAGTCATGCGCCACGCCGCCGGTGAGCTTGCCGATGGTTTCCATCTTCTGCGCATGCTGCAGAGCCGCCTCGGTGCGACGCATCGCTTCGGCCTGCTCGATGTCGGCGGTGATGTCGCGGCCGATCGCGTGGATGTAGCGGGCATCCGGCGACGCGGTCCACGACAGCGAACAGTAGCTGCCGTCCTTGCGGCGGTAGCGGTTCTCGAAGCGGAACACGTGGGCGCCCGCGCTCAGCGCCGACACCTGGCGCACGGTGGTTTCGCGATCCTCCGGGTGCACCAGGTCGAGGAACGACTGGCCGATCACCTCGGCCGCCTGCCAGCCCAGGATCGACGTGAAAGCGGGGCTCACGGCGGTCAGCCGCGCGTCGAAACCGGCCACCAGGAGGATGTCCTTCGACAGCCGCCACATCCGGTCCCGCTCGGCGGTGCGCTCGGCCACCTGCGATTCGAGCGTGGCGTTCATGCGCGCCAGCGCCTGCGCGGCCGCTTTCTGGCTCGCTTCGCTCTCGCGCAGCGAGCGCTCGGCGCGCACCTTCGCGCTCGTTTCCACCACCACCGCGAACACGCCGCCGATCGTGCCGTCCTCGTACGTGACGGGCGAATAATCGAGGTTCATCCATACCGGTTCCGGCTGGCCGCTGCGGTGCAGCGTCAGTTCCTGTTCCACGTAGCTGAGCTTGCCGCCCCGCAGTACCACGCGCATCACGTTGTCGTTGAAGTCCGCCACTTCCGGCCAGCCCTTGCGCACCTCGGAGCCCAGCAACGTGGGGTGGCGGGCGCCCGCGAATTCGGAATACGCATCGTTATAGATCATGTAGCCCAGCGGGCCCCACAGCGTGACGATCGGTACCGGCGATTGCAGGATCAGGGCGACGGTGGTCTTCATGCCGGGGTGCCATTCGTGCATCGCGCCGAGGGCGGTATCGGCCCAGGGAAATGCGCGAATGAGCTCGGCCGTGCGGCTGCCGGCGGGCAGGAACAGTGGAGAAATATGCGTCATACGGTAGCAGTACGGTCAGGTCACGATTCGCGCCGGGGCGGCGCGAGATGCCGAAATAGTTAGCGATCATACACTTTCGTGGCCGAGAAGTATGTTCCTGCTGTACCGTACGCGCGAGCCGCCCTCCATGCGGGCGGCTCCCTTCCGTGCATCCGGGCGTCGTGGCGTCAGCGCCGGCGCCGCCGGCGCGCGGCCATGCCCGACCCCGCCAGCGCGGCCAGGCCCGCCAGCAGCATCGCCGCCGAAGCCGGTTCCGGCACCGCGCTGATATGGACCAGCCCCTTGCCGCCCACGGTGGTGCTGAACGCGCCCCAGTCGTAGTCGTAGTAGCCGGCCACCACGAACACGTACTGTTTGCCCGGATCCATCGCCGCCATGACGGAGGTCAGCTCGAAGCCGTCGCTGCCGTCCGACGACATCAGGTTCTTCTGCGGCTGCAGCGGATCGAACGCATCCCTGTAGAAGAACGACATGCAGTTGAAGGCGCAGTTCGTGAGGAACGAATACTGCCAGTCGCTGGTGTCGACGCTGACATTGAACGCGCGGTAGGTCACCGCGGTCACGTAGTCCGGCGTGGGCCCGCCGTACGAACCGGCCCGCGCATACGTGGGACCGAACGTGGTGTCGCCGGTGATCGTCGCCACGTCGGCGCGCGCGCCCTGCAGGCCGGCGGCCAGCAGGCCGGCCATGGCCAGGATGGCGCGGAGTTTTTTAGCGGATCGCATCGATGTGTCCTTTCGTGCTGGTGGATGGGGCGGCGCGCCTGCGGACGGCGATGCCGAGGCCGAGCAGGCCGGCGCCCAGCATCAGCCAGGCCGATGGCTCGGGCACGGCGGCAACCGGCGTGATGGTGAAGGCCCCGGCACCGGAGATGGTGGTGCTGAAGCTGCCGAACTGGGTGGCATCCTCGCCGGTGACGACGATCGTGTAATGGCCCGGATCGAGCGGCCCGCCGAAGGCCACCGCCCATGGCGTCACGTAGTTGCCGTTCGCCGCGAAGAAGTTCCTGGTCGGATCGGCGGGATCGAATGCGCCCGTATAGAGGTACATCGAACAGTCGAACACGCAGGTGGTGGCGAAGTTGAACGGATTCGCCGCTTCCTGGATATGCACATCGTAGGCGAGATAGCGCGTGCCCGGATAGACCGCGCCGTCCGGCCAGGACTTCGGGTCTTCCTCGATGCGGGTAAAGGTGGGCGCGTTACTGGTGTCGCCGGTGAAGGTGACTATTTCGGCGCTGGCGCCCTGCGCGAGGCCGGCGAGCAGCGCGGTCGCCGCGAGCGTGCGGGCCAGTCGGGTGGTTGTTTGCATCGTTTTCTCCTCAGTGTGGATCGGGTTGTGCCGTCAAGCCTGGCGGGTGCGCCGGACCGCCGCGCCGAGCACGCCCAGGCCCGCCAGCAGCGCCATCCACGTGGCCGGTTCCGGCACCGCGCTGACGGTCGCATCGATGTTGTCCAGCGCGAACTGGGCCAGGTTGTAGGCGGGCTGGTCGAGCGAGTTGACACAGCTGCCTTCGATGAACACGCAGGCGCTGAAGGTCACGCTGGTGAACGCGGCGCCGTTGAAGCCGTCCAGCGCCGCGGTGGCGAACGCATATGCGCCGTTCGCGTCGAGGCCGGGTAAATCCAGCGCCAGCGTGGCGGTGGCGCCATCGGCGCGCGTGCCGCTGACCACCAGCTGGCCGCGCAGGCCGGCATCGACCGGTTGCGGCGCGAGGAACGCAAAGTCCAGGCTCGTCACCGAGAAAGTCCGGCCGTCCGCCCGGGACAGCCGCAGCGCGCTGTCATTCAGTCCCGCGTAATACAGGCTGGCGTTGCCCGCCGGGCAGGCGATGCCGTCGCAACCGGACGGATCGCCGCCGTCGAGGATCGCGCCGCTCAGGCCGTTGACGCCGTTGGCGATGCCCCAGGGATTATCGAGAGCGGCGAGCGTGAATCCCGATTCGGCCAGCGTTTCACCGCCTCCGAGGATCACCGGCGCCTGGCTGTCGAACGTGATCACGCCGGCCATCGCCGGGGCCGTGGCCAGCAGCGCGCAGGCGAACAGCGCCTGCCGGACAGGGGTCTGCAAGAGTTTTTTCATGTGTTTTCCAGGGGGTGAAAGATTCAGTGCAGGGCCTTCGACCGGGCGCGGCCGCTGGCGAACGACGGCAGCGGATCGGTGGTGTCCACTTCGAGCAGCGTGCCGGCCTCGCTGGCGCCGCCGAACAGGTAGCTGACCATGCCGACGTAGCGCTTGCCCGCCTCCAGCCCGGACCAGCTGTAGCCGACGGTGGCCGACCGGTTCGGGTAGACCACGCCGGGCATCGTCACCTTCAGGTTGGCGCCGGCGCCCGGCGTGACGATCCAGCTGGACAGCTTGTACGTGGCGCTGCCATCCTGCGGCGCATAGCCCAGCACGCAAACGAAGTAGTTGCCGGGCGCGGGATCGCGCCAGGTGAGCATCTCGTCCGAGCCGCCGTTGCCGCTGGCGCCCAGCACCGTGCCGTCTTCCTTCGCCAGCACCAGGTCGAGGTCGCTCTGCTCGCCGCCGCTGGTGTCGCTGTTGTACAGCGCGAAGCGGGCCAGCAGCGTGCCCGGCGCGATCGTGACCGGGGTGACGGTCTGGCCTTCCGACGGGAACGGGCAGGTGTTGCCGCTGTTCGACGTGCCGACCGTGCCTTCGCTCTGCACGGCCGCGAGCAGGCCGCCCTTGCGCGCGGTGATGGCGCCGGCAAAGCCGGAGCGCAGCGCGACGACCTTGCTGCCGGCGGCCGCTTCGCTGGCCACCGTGTCCGGCACGTCCAGCGCCGCCGCCCGGGCGATCAGCGGGCTGGCCACCTTGTGGCCGCCGCCATCGCGCCAGGTGAGCGCGCCATAACGCCAGGTGTGCAGCGGGGCATCGGTGCGGGTGAGCTTCACGGTGAACGCGCCTTGCGCGCCCGGCGCCAGCGTCAGCGCGGCGGGCGCCACGTCGACCCTGAATCCCGGCAGGCTCGCGGTTGCCGTGTACGTCGCGCGGCTGTTGCCCACGTTCGTCACCGTGCGGCGCAGTTCGGCCACGCCCAGCACGCGCTCGGCGGTCAGCGCCGGCAGGTTCAGGTCCGTGCTGTCGAGCGGCGTCACGCCGCCGCAGTCGAGCGGCATGGCGAGCACCTGCCCGCACAGGAAGCGGCGGTAATCGTCCGGTCCCAGGTCATACACGAGGCCGGGGTCGGCCGCGGCCGTGGGCGCGATCTGCCCGGCGCCCTGCCCCCATGGCAGCTTGCCGGAATCGAGCGCGCTGCCATCCCATGCGACCGGCGCGGCGCGGCCGTCGCTCTGCGTGGCGAACGCGGTCGTCACCAGGGCCGACTTGATCGCGGCCGGGCTCCAGTCGGGATGCAGCTGTTTGAGCAGCGCGGCCACGCCCGACACGTGCGGCGTCGCCATCGACGTACCGGTCAGGAATTCCCATGCCGGCGGCGCCAGCGTGCCGCCCGTGAACGGGGCCATGAACTGCTCCTCCGTCATCACCGGCAGGTAGGCGGCCAGGATGTCGGTGCCCGGTGCGGCCAGGTCCGGCTTCAGGATGCTGGCATCGGCCACGTTCGGCCCGCGCGACGAGGAGCCGGCCACCACCGGCGCCGCCGTGGGAGCCGGATCGTAGACCGCGCGCACGTCGCCCAGTGCCGCCGTGGCGCTGGCCGGCGCGGCGGCGATGTAGCTCTTCAGTTGCCGCGCCCCGGCCAGGTCGAGGTGCACCGTCGACAGCGTGTAGGGCTGCGCCGGCAGCGTGGTCGCGCCGCCTTCGACATTGACGAGGATGACGCCTGCCGCGCCGGCCGCCCTGGCGGCGGCGACCTTGTTGACCAGCACATTGCCGCCCCGGTCGCAGACGAGGATCCGCCCCTTCACCTTGTCCGGATCGAACGGCATGCCGACCTGGTCGTCGGGGCCGAAGCACTGGGCGATGCGCGGATCATCCGGCGACGTGCCGGGCTTGCCGGCATCCTTCGCCAGCAGCAGCGGTGCGGACGGCGTGTGCGCGTTGATCGATGCGCCCGTCAGCACAACGCCGCTGCCCAGCCTCGCGTTGCCGGCGTAGGTGCGGTTGTGGGTGGAGTTGGCCACCGTCGTCAGCCACGGGCTGATGTGCGTGACGGGCGCCGGTGCCGTCGAACCGGGCCCCTGGTTGCCCGCGGCCGCGGCGACGAACACGCCGGCATTGGCCGCGCCCAGGAAGGCCTGCTCGGTGGGCTCGTCGAACGTGCCGCCACCGGCCGAGTTGCCGATCGAAAAGCTGATCACATTGACGCCATCGAGCACGGCCTGCTCGATCGCGGCCACGCTGCTGTCGGTCGGGCACGCGTTCTGCATGCCGCCGCCGTAGTCGGCCGTCCAGCAGACCTTGTAGACGGCCAGGCGGGCGCGCGGCGCCATGCCGCCGACGTTGCCGAAGCCCACGCCGCCAATGCCGGCGGCCACGCCGGATGCGCCGCCGGCAGTGCTTGCCGTGTGCGTGCCATGGCCATCGCTGTCGCGCGCCGACACATACTCCCAGTTCGACATCTGCGCATCGGGCAGGAACGCCCGGGCGCCGATCAGCTTGTTGTTGCAATGCGAGGTCGTGAAACCCTGCCCCGGCTGGCAAAAGCCCTTCCAGTGCGCGGGCGGCGGGCCGTAGGCCGGCGTGCCGCCCTCGAAGACGGGCCTGCCGTCGCCGTCGACACGGTCGGCGAACGCCGGGTTTTCAGGCCACACGCCGGTATCGAGCATGCCGATGATGACATCCTCGCCGGCGCCGGCCTGCCCGCCGAGCTGCTGCCACAGGCCGGCGGGCGCGTTCAGGCCGAGGAATGTCGGGGTGTAGCCGGTGGAGGTGTGCAGCAGCACGTTGGCGCTGACCTTCGCCACGGCGCCGTTCTTCTTCAGCTGGCGCACCTCGTCATCGGTCAGCAGCGCCGAAAAACCGTTGAACACCACGTTGTAGCGGTGCGTCACCGATGCCGCGCCGATCGTGCGCAGCACGTCGGCACGGCGTTCCTCCAGGTACGCGATATACGTCTGCACGTGCGGCGCCCCGGCTTCGAGGCGCTGGCCCGCCGCCGGCCTGGTGGCCCGCATGCCGGACACCGTGCCGGCATACGACGCGGCCGGCTTGTCGACCAGTTGCACGATGTACGACTTGCGGACCGGCTCGGCCGCGCCGGCCGTGCCGGCCGTGCAGCACAGCAGCAGCACCGCGCCGACCACGGCTGTCAGCCGCCCGATTCCTGCGCCCGGCATGCCGGGTTTTATTCGATTTCCCATTGTTGCGGCTTCCTTCCAAGTGACAAGACGAACGATAGCGCTACCATTTACGGTAGTAATCCGTAGCGTTTGGCGTGGTTCGCTGCTTCAGGCATCGACAGCTCATTTCGGAGCGACAGCCTGCTATGCGCCCCGTCCACTAGGGCGCGGTGGCAACGTCATCGACAGTGACTTGCAAATAACGTAACAGCGCGAAGGACATTACATGTTTTCGATAGCGTTATCATCCCCCGTTGTTTTTTACCTACGTTTTGGTGGAATAAATGTCTTGCGCAGCGGTGTTGGATCGTGTGGTGAAAGCGTAGGTAGGCGGCCGGCATCAGGTCGAAACCCTGGCCGTGCACGCCGGTCGTGCAGGACAAAAGTGCAGGTTTGCCGGCTGCCGGCTGCCTCACCAGGGCTGGGCGGGCGTGACGGCCATGGCCGGATCGCTGGTGGCATCGAAGCCCGTCTCCACGCGGCCGGCAAAGCGCCAGGCCGCGCCGCCACAGCTGACGGCGGCGTCATACCACGGCGCGGGAAGCACGACGCGTTCCCGCGTGCCTGGCGCCAGGCGCACGATGCGCGGGGCCGGGTCGCCATGGGCGAGCATGGTGACGGTGGCCTCGCGCGGCACGGCGCCGCCGTTGTGCAGGTCCAGCACGAGCCGATCGTTGTCGCGCACCGCGGACACGGCGATGTCGGGCGTACCGGTGCCGCGCAGGGCACGGTGGAAACCGTTCGGGCCGAGCAGCCACAGGTCGTAGGCGCCGGACGGCACGGCGGCGGACGGCGCGGCCCCCGCCGGCGCCGGGGGCGTCCACAGGTCGTCCAGCTCCCTGCCCGCCTCCACCGTGTAGCGCCGCGGGATGCCGCCCAGGCGCAGCCGGTCGTAGACATGGAACACGGCGCCCGCGCCACCCGTGTTGGCGAACCGGAGGGCGATGCCGTCCGCACCCGGTTCGGCGCTCACTTCGAGGCGGTACGGCAGCGCACGCGACGGCCGCGTGCCGGATTCCTGGCGCGGCGCGGCCTGCGCGCCTTCCGCGGGCACATCGATGGCGGGGCCGGCGCGCTGGCGTGCGCGCACGGCGTCGGCCTGCGCCATGCCGAGGGCCGGCAGGCGCGGCCTCGCCGCATCGTTCGACGCGAAATCGAAGCAGCTCGTCAGGTCCCCGCACACCGCACGGCGCCAGGCGCCGATGTTCGGCTCCATCACGCCGAAGCGGCGCTCGAGCAGGCGCAGGATCGACGTGTGGTCGAACACCTGCGAGTTGACCCAGCCGCCCTTGCTCCACGGCGACATCACCAGCATCGGCACGCGCGGGCCGAGGCCATACAGCTGGCCGTCGGCGTGGCATTCGTCGGCAAAGGCAACGGTCGACTTGCCCGCGCGGGTGCCGTCGCGGCGCAGCGCGGGCGGCGCCGGCGGCGGCGCATGATCGAAGAACGCGTCGTTCTCGTCATACATCTGCAGGAACACGGTACCGCTCCACACCTCGGGATCGGCCAGCAGCGCTTCGAGCACCTGCAGCGTATAGGCGCCGCCCTGCACCGGCGTGGAGGGGCCCGGGTGCTCGCAGTACAGCCGCGGCGGAACCACCCAGCTCACCTGAGGCAGGCGGCCGTGCACCACATCCTCGCGCAGCGCATCGAGGGTGCCGCCCCGCAGCGTGCTGCTCACGCCCTTGTCGGCCAGCGGATGCGGGCGCGCGGCATGCGCTTCGCGAAAGCGGCGGAACGTGGCCAGCATGTTGCAGTCGTAGTTGTCCGCCATGTCGGTATAGACCTTCCAGCCGACGCCGGCGGCCTCCAGCCGCTCGGCATAGGTGGTCCATGTGAAACCCTGCTCCGGCGGGCCGAAGCCTTCCATGCGGTTGTCGATGGCCGGCCCGCCATGGCGGCCGGACGGATCGTTCGTCCCCGTCAGCATGAACAGGCGGTTCGGATTGGTGCCGCCCTGCAGCGAGCAGTGGTACGCATCGCACAGCGTGAATGCGTCGGCCAGCGCGAACTGCACCGGCAGTTCGTCGCGCGTGTAGTACGCCATCGCCGCGTCGGTCTTGGCGCGCGGCCAGGCGTTCATGCGGCCGTCGTCCCAGGCAGCCTGGGCATCGGGCCAGGCATGCGGCAGGTCCAGTGCGGGCTGCGCATTGCCGGCGCGCGCGTCCAGCCGGTAAGGCATCACGATGCGGCGGCCATTGTGCTGCTGCCACACCGTGCGGCCGTCGCGCAGCGGAATCGCCATGCGGTCGCCGAAACCGCGCACGCCGGCCAGGGTGCCGAAGTAATGGTCGAACGAGCGGTTTTCCTGCATCAGGATGACGACATGGCGTACATCGGCGAGGGTGCCCGTGGAACGCCGCGCCGGCACCGCCAGCGCCTCGCGCAGCAACGGCGGCATGGCGCCCAGCAGGCCGGCAAGGGCCGTGCCGCCGAGGAAGCGGCGGCGTGGAATCCGGCTCATGGGTACCCTCCTTCCCTTGTCCGGCTCACAGTACCAGGATGCCCTGGAGCGACGAGATCCGCTGGGGGTCCGACCACGCGTCGAGCAGCCGGCCTTCCGCATCGAAGGTGAGCAGCTGCCGCCCCTTGTGCCCGTTTTCCGGCCCATGGTCCTGCCAGTTGGCGACGACGATGCGGCCGTCGCCCAGCACCTGGAAGGTCGCGTAGAAGAACGGCGCCACCTCTTCCGGCACCTGGCCCGCCGCGCCGAACGTGCGCACCAGCGCCCCGCCCGCATCGAAGCATGCCATGAACGCGCCATAGCCGGCCGAGACCAGCGTGCCGCCATCGGCCAGCCGCTCGGCTTTCCACGCGTGCTCGAAGCCCGGCGCGGCCAGCTTGCGCAGCGGCCGCAGCGCCGCGTCCGTTTCGAGGATATGGTCGTTGGTGCACAGCAGGTAGCCGTCGCCGGCCGGGCGCATCAGGCGCACGTAGTCGCCTTCGCGGCGCACCGAGGCCGTTTCGCGCAGGTCGGCATCCAGCGTCACCACGTTGATGCCGTTGGTACTGCCATCGAGGTTCATCCCCGTCACCAGCGTGCGCCCGTCGGGCAGGCGATGCGCCGCCGTCACGCCGCGCCAGCGGTCACAGGTGCGCAGCACGGCACCGCTGCCGATATCGATCTCGATGAAGCCGCGCTCGAAGCCGATCAGCGCGCGGTCGCGGCCAATGCGCTGCAGGTCGCGCGCCAGCGGAAAGTCGGCCAGGTCGCGCTGCCAGCCGGCGGCCGCGTCACCCGTGTCGACCAGGTGCAGGCGCTGGCGTCCTTCGTCGATCGCCAGCAGGGTCAGCGCCGGCATCATGCGCCCTCCCGCGGGCCGAGGCCGATGTTCGCCTCACTGGCGGCATCGAACACGTGCAGGCGTTCGGCATCGAGGTACAGCGTGGCCGGCTGTTCCGGCACCAGCTTCACGTGGCCATCGAGCCGCGCCACCACGCTGCCACTGCCCACGCGCAGGCTGACGATGGTTTCGGCGCCGAGTGGCTCCACGACGTCGACCACCGCGTTCAGCGCCTCCCCGGCCGTCGGGTCCAGCGAGAAGATTTCAGGACGCACGCCGAGCTTGACCGCGCGCCCGGGCCACGCCGCCAGCCGCGCGGCCATCCCGGCCGGCAAACGCACCGTGTAGCCGTCGCCGGCCACGCTGCCGCCGCGCAGTTCGCCTTCCAGGAAACTCATCGCCGGCGAACCGATGAAGCCGCCCACGAACACGTTCACGGGCCGATCGTACAGTTCCATCGGGCTGGCCACCTGCTGGATCTCGCCGCCCTTCATCACGACGATACGGTCGCCCATCGTCATCGCCTCCACCTGGTCGTGCGTGACATACACCGTGGTCACGCCCAGTTGCCGGTGCAGCTTGAGGATCGACGCGCGCATTTCCACGCGCAGCTTGGCATCGAGATTCGACAGCGGCTCGTCCATCAGGAACGCCTGCGGCTTGCGCACGATCGCGCGGCCCAGCGCCACCCGCTGGCGCTGCCCGCCGGACAGTTCCTTCGGCCGGCGCTCCAGCAGGTGATCGAGCTGCAGCATGCGTGCCGCTTCGTCGACCCGTTCGGCGATCGCCGCCTTCGGCACGCCGTCGAGCCTGAGCGCGAAGCCCATGTTCTGGCGCACCGTCATGTGCGGATACAGCGCGTAGCTCTGGAACACCATCGCGATATCGCGCTGCTTCGGTTCCATGTCGTTGACGACGGTACCGCCGATGCGCAGCAGTCCGTCCGAGATGTCTTCCAGTCCCGCGATCATGCGCAGCGTGGTCGACTTGCCGCAGCCGGACGGACCGACGAAGACGACGAATTCGCCGTCGCCGATATCGAGGCTGAAATCGCGCACCGCATGAAAACCGTTGTCGTAGAACTTGCGCACCTGTTGTAACGAGATCGCCGCCATGCCTGTCGCCCTGAAAAGTTGAACATAAATGTTAACGTTACCGCCTCTTCGGCGTATATTAGCCCCAGTTATCCCAGGATGCAACGAATTCATGGGCTCCGAATGATAACGTTACCGATGATTGCCACAGAATGCATGACCACCGACAATGGAGAGCACATGTTGACCCGACCATCCCGCGTATCCCCTACCTCCCCGAGCCGCCGCGTGCCGGCGCCGCAGGTGCTGGCAGTGCTGCTGGCGCTTGCCACGCTGGCCCTCGCTCCCCACACCGCCCTTGCCGACGAATACGACACGCTGCGCACGAAGTGGCAGACCCGCCTGACCGGCGGCGTCGCGATCGACACGGGCGATCCGGACATCGCCCAGGCCGTGGCCACGCTCGCCGCCAACGCGCAGCTGCACTGGAACGCGATGGACAAGGGCGCCGGCCGCACATTCCTGTGGAGCGACCTGGCGGCAACGGCCACGTCGGCCCATGTCACCAACAGCTACGGCCGCCTTCATTCGATGGCGCTGGCCTGGTCCACCACCGGCTCGCCGCTCAAGGGCAATGCGGCCCTGGCCGCCGATATCGTCGCGGCGCTCGACTGGCTGTACGCGAACCGCTACAACGAAACGGTCACGTATTACGACAACTGGTGGGACTGGCACATCGGCACGCCCCAATCGCTGACGGGCACGATGACGCTGATGTACGGCCAGCTCTCCACCGCGCAGCGCGCCAGCTGGCTGAAGGCGATCGACAAGTTCGTACCCGACCCCGCGGTGCGGCTGAGGCCCGACGGCACCGCGCTGACCACCGAAACCGGCGCCAACCTGCTGGACAAGGCGCTGGCCGTGATCCTGCGCGGCGTGCTGGGCAAATCGGCGGCGAAGATCGTCCAGGGCCGCGACGCGATCAGCCCCGGCTTGCTGTACGTGACGGCCGGCGACGGCTTCTACCGCGACGGTTCCTTCGTCCAGCATGAATATGTGCCGTACACGGGCTCCTACGGCCCGGCGGTCATCGACGACATGTCGAAGCTGCTGTACCTGCTGACCGGTTCAACATGGGCATTCACCGACCCGAACGTGACCAACGTATACGACTGGAGCATCAACGCCTTCGCGCCGCTGATCCACGATGGCGCCATGATGGATGCGGTGCGCGGCCGCGGCATCGCGCGCCAGTACTCCACCGATCATACGGCCGGGCGCAGCATCGTCACCGCGCTGGTGCGGCTGACGCATGCCGGCGCGGCCACGTATCCGCAGCAGAGCGCCGCCATCGACGCCGCGGTCAAGGGCTGGATGGCGCGCGATACGACTTTCGGCGCCAGCTATTTCGCGGCCACGCCGACGGCGGTGGCGGGCGTCTACTCCCCGCTGCCGGTCTATGAAATGACACTGATGAAGGCGCTGGCTGCCAATCCGGACGTCAAGGCGGCGCCCGAGCCCGCCGGCGTGAACGTCTTTGCCTCGATGGACCGCGCTGTGCAGCGCGGCCCCGGTTTCGCGGCCAGCCTGGCGCTGTTCTCGAACCGGATCTCGGCCTTCGAATACGGCAACGGCGAAAACCTGGCCGGCTGGTGGACCGGCATGGGCATGCTCACGCTGTACGACGCCGACCAGGCCCGGTACCTGAACGGTTACTGGCCCACCATCGACAAGCGGCGCCTGCCCGGCACCACCACCGACCGTTCGGGCAGCGGCACGCCGGTGGCCTGGAAGAAGTACCCGAACACCCGCAACTGGGCCGGCGGCGCCGCGCTGGCCGGCAAGTACGCGGCAATCGGCATGGACTTCGCCACGTCGGGCGTGACCGGCAGTACGCTCACGGGGAAGAAATCATGGTTCATGTTCGGCGACCGGATCGTGGCGGTCGGCGCCGGCATCGCCAGCACGGGCGGCGCAGGGTCGGGCAACCCCGTCGAAACCATTGTCGAGAACAGCAAGCTCAATGCCGACGGCAGCAATGCCTTCACCGTCAACGGCGCCGCGCAACCCGCCGCGCCGGGCGGCGGCACGGCGTTGGCCGCCGTGCGCTGGGCGCACCTGGCCGGCAACGTGCCCGGCGCCGACGTGGCGTGGTATTTCCCCGACGCGCCCACCATGAACAGCCTGCGCGAAACCCGCAGCGCCACGTGGCAGACGATGTCCAGCGGCGGCGGCACGGCCAGCCTGTCGAACCACTTCCACAGCCTGGCGCTGCCCCACGGCACCGATCCGGCATCCGGCAGCTATGCCTACGTGATCCTGCCGGGCCGCAGCGCGGCGCAGGCCGCGGCCTATGCCGCCGCTCCAGGCGTCACGATCCTGGAGCGCTCGGCCACGGCCACGGCGGTGCGCGATACGGCCCTCGGCCTGGTCGGCGCGCATTTCTGGACCGATGCCGACAAGACCGTGCAGGTCGACGGCGCGCCGTACTTGACCAGCAACCGCAAGGCGGCGGTGATCACGCAGGAGGCGGATAACGTCTTGCAGGTGGCCGTGGCCGACCCCACCCAGGCCAACACCGGCACGATCGTCATCGAGGTTGCCCGCGCCGCGGGCGCGGTGATCGCGTCATCGGCCGGCGTGACGGTCAGCCAGCTGAAGCCGACGATCAGGCTCACGGTCGACGTCGACGCCGCTGCCGGCAAGTCGTTCGGCGCCAGCTTCAGGCTGCTGCGCACGAAGACGCTGCGGCCGGTCGCGGATGCCACGCTGCGCGACGGCACGTATGGCGCGACAAATTACGGGAGCGCGGCAACGATGACCGTCAAGAACGACGCGCCCGGCTACGCGCGGCAGGCGCTGGCACGCTTCGACCTCGCGTCGATCGACGGCACGATCGGCGCCGCCACGTTGAAGCTGGCGCCGCGTTTCGTCGGCCAGGGCACGGCGATGACGCACAACGTGCTGCAGGTCGCCGATACGTGGGCTGAAACGGGTGTCGCCTGGAACAGCCGGCCGGCCGACATCGCCACGCTGGGCACGTGGACCGTGCCCGCGGTGAACACCTACGCGACGCTGGACGTGACGTCGGCTGCGACCGCCGCGCAAAGTGGCGACAAGCTGCTGTCGGTGCGGGTGGAGGCGGCCGCGAACTACGGCGCGAACGGCTGGGTGGAATACCCGACCCGGGAAAACGGCACCGCGCCGCTGCCGGCGCTGGTGGTGGATTATTACTGACGCGGGATGGCAGATTCAACGGTTCGTGAGCGTCTGATGTCGCGCCTGGTGTCGGACACTATTTCCGGGAATTATCCGGAAACGGTGTCGGACACCGGTTTTCCACGCCGGAAGTCGGAACGCGTGCGCACCGGTTTCCGGTAGCCTGCAGCGGAAAACCGGTGTTTGACACATTTTCCGGAAGCACCACCCGGAAAAAAAATCCGACACCAGCAGCCTCAAATGCTGCGGTTACGCCAACACCGCGTCGCCGGCGCCCCCATGCAGCTCGAACACGATCAACTCGTTTTCGCCGGTCCGCAGCAGCGGCGCCGGCACATACAGCGCCTGCTGCGGTCCCCGCTCCCAGTAGCGGCCCAGGTTGAAACCGTTTATCCAGGCCACGCCCTTGTTCCAGCCCGGCAGCGACAGGAAGCTGTCGGCCGGTTCCGCCACGTCGAACACGGCGCGGTGGAACGCCGGGCCGGCGCACGCCGCCGTGCCGAAGCGCAGTGCCGAAAGTTCGTCCAACGGCAGCGGGAACATCGTCCAGTGATACAGCTTGTTGATACCCAGCCTTACCCAGCCCAGCAGCCCTTTCCGGTCCTGCAGGTCCGGCCCGTAGTTGACGCGCCCCATGTTCTCCACCAGCAGTTCCAGCCTGACCGGGCCTGCGGGCAGGTCGAGTTCCAGCGTGCCGCCGCCATTGCGCTCGACCACGCCTGCCTCCACGCCGTTGACGAATACCTGCGCGCGGTCGTGCACCCGTTCGACCGACAGCACCACCCTGCCCGGCGGATGGACGATGTCGGTGCGGTACAGGATGAAACCGTAGTCCTGACCCAGGCTTTCCATCGGTCGCGGCACGATGTCATGGCGCGGCGCGGCCAGCGCCGGCAGCGCATCGGCCAGCGCGGTACTGCCCGTGAAGCGGACGGTGGTGGACGGCAGCCTCGCGGCGGGCAGCGGCAGGGCCATCGGCGGCAGATCGACGTATCGTTCGATCACCTTGCGGAACGCGTGGAACTTCTCCGTCGGCTCGCCTGCTTCGCCCAGCGGCGCGTCGTAGTCGTAGCTGTTCACGGTGGGCTGGTACGCGCGTGTTTCCAAATCGGTATTGGCACCGTTCATGAAGCCGAAGTTCGTGCCGCCATGGAACATGTAGACATTGACGGAAGCGCCGGACGCCAGCACCTCGTCGAGCGCCTGCGCGGCGTCGGCCGCTTCGCGCGTGTGGTGCGGTTCGCCCCAATGGTCGAACCAGCCGTTCCAGAATTCCATGCACATCAGCGGGCCGCGCGGCTGGTATTCGCGCAGCTTGGCGAACTCGCCGTCGGCCCGCGAACCGAAGTTGGCCGTCTTGAACACATCGGGCAGCGTGCCATGCGCGAGCATGTAGTCGGTAGCGCCGTCGGACGTGAACAGCAGCGTTGCCACGCCCAGTTCCACCATCAGCGCGCGCACCCATTCCACATACTGCGCGTCGCTGCCATAGCTGCCGTACTCGTTCTCGACCTGCATCGCCAGGATCGGCCCGCCGTGCTGCACCTGCAACGGCAGCAGCTGCGGCAGCAGCGCGGTGTAGAAGCGCCGCACCGCCGCCAGGTAAGGCGGATAGCAGCAGCGCACTTCCATGGCCGGATCGGCCAGCAGCCAGGCCGGCAGGCCGCCGAATTCCCATTCGGCGCAGATGTAGGGCCCGGGCCGGACGATCACGTACAGCCCCAGCTCCTGCGCCAGCCGGACGAAGGCCGGCAGGTCCAGGGCGCCGTCGAAACGGAACGCGCCGGGCCGGGGCTCGTGCAGGTTCCAGGCGACATAGGTTTCCACGGTGTTCAGGCCCATGGCCTTAAGCTTGAGCAGCCGGTCGCGCCACTGGCCGGGTACGACACGAAAATAATGCAGCGCGCCGGACAGCACGCGCAGCGGTGCGCCGTTCAGCATGAACCGGTCGCCGGAAATCGTGAAGGAAGGATTTTGCATGGTGTGCGAAATAAAAAAAGAAGGGAGCGCCGCCACGCGGCGGCGTCCCTTCGAAAGAGCGGCGTTTACCAGGGGGAGCCGGTAATCGCCGCCCACGGACCGAATTAAAAACTCGGCGTCGGAAGCCCCGCATCAACAGTTCGACATCAGATGCCCGGCATCAGAAGTTCAGGTCGAGCCGGGCGCCGACATAGCGCGTGTAGTCGCGCGGTGGCAGCCACGACGTCGTGCTGACGACCGCCACCGGGTTCGGCGCGCGGGCGCTCCAGGTGCCGGTGGCCACCGAGTTGCCGAGGCCGATCGCATAGGTCTTGTCGAACAGGTTGTTGACGAAGACCGACAGCTTGTAGCGGTCGCGCTTGTCCTTCAGGCCGAAGCCGACGTTCGCGATGCCGTACGCGCCCTGCACTGTCACCGGATCCTGGTTCAGCGCGAACTGGGTGCGGCTCTGCCAGCGATACGCCCCCGTGAAGAACAGGTCGAAGCCGGCTTCCCGCAGCGGCAGGTCGAACTGGCCGCCCAGGTTCAGCTTGATTTTGGGCGCGTTGGGCAGCGTGGCGCCCGCCAGGTTCTGCACGTTGGCGTTGGCATACTTCGGGTTCGGCGCGCAATTGCCGCCCACGGCCGCGCCTGTGCCAGCCGCGTTCAGCACGCTGTAGCACGGGCCGTTCTCGAATTCCGTGATGGTGGCCTGCGTCCATGCGAAGCTGCCGTTCAGCAGCAGCGCGCGGCTCACGCGCAGCGTGCCGTCGACTTCCAGCCCGCGGGTGCGCAGGCCGCCGATGCTGTGCAGCGTGGTGCGGAAGATGTTGTCGTCGTCGACGAAGCCGGCCGATTGCTGGAAGCCGCGGAAGTTCGTGTTGAACAGCGCGATATCGAGCGTGGCGCGGTTGTCCAGCAGCGTGGTCTTCACGCCCAGTTCGAAGTTCTTCGCCTTTTCCGGATCGACCGGCTGGTTGCGTGCCACCGCGGCGTTGAAGCCGCTGGTCAAATCGTAGGCCACGCCCTTGTAGCCGGTGGAGTACACGGCATATGCCATCGCATCGCGGTTCAGGTGATGCTCCAGTTCCAACTTGCCGGTGACCGCATTGTCGGAATGGTCGTCGGTGTAGAACTCGGTGGGCACCAGCGCGGCCGGCGGCGGCGTGAAGCGCGTGAAGCCGTAGCCGGAATCCTCGCGGTTCGCGCGCAGGCCGGCGATCACGCTGGTCGTGGCGGTAATGGCGAAGCTGGACTGGCCGAACAGCGCGTAGTTCGTATTCCATGCCTGCGCTTCGTACGCGGTGACGTAGCTGCTGGCCGGTGCCCGCACCAGCACGCGGCCCAGCATATTGCGGCCGTACCAGAAGCCCGCCACGTAGCGGAACCGGCCCGTGTCGGGCGACGTCAGGCGCACTTCCTGCGTGACCGATTTCACGTCGAACGTGCCGTAGCTGTACAGGCCGCCGGACAGCCCGGTCGGCCGGCCGTTCACCGGCAGGTACCGGAGGATATCGGCGCTCGTGCCGTCGCCATCCTGGTAGTCGTCCATGTGGTAGTTGTCGAACGACGTGATCGACGTCAGGTTGTGCCCCGCCAGCGCCGAATCGTCGCCGAACTGCCAGTTCAGGCGCAGGCCGGCGCCGGCGTCGCGGAACTTGCCGCCGGCCGGGTAATCGTTGCTGACCTTCGTGTTGCCGGGCCCGATCGGGATGCCGGCATTGAGTTCCGTGGCGGGCAATTGCGGGACGTTCTGATAAAAGCCGCCCGGTGTCATCGATGTGTACGGGTTCACGCAGCAATTGCGGTTGGTGCGGTTGTAGTGCGGCGAGAACACGGCCTGGAACTGGTCCGTCGGATTCCACTCGAACTTGCCCATGATGGTTTCGCCGCGGCTGCCATTCAGTTTCGAGCCATCGTAAATGTTGTCGACCACGCCGCCGAAGCCGGTCTTGCTCACCGTGATGCGCCCGCGCAGCGTGTCGCTCACCGGGCCGGACACGGTGGCGCTGGCGCGCCACTCCCTGTCGTCCGTCAGCAGGAAGCTGGTGCTGGCCTTGCGCGTGCCGGCGATCGGTTTCGTCGTGATGTTCAGCACGCCGGCGATCGACGACTTGCCGAACAGCGTGCTTTGCGGTCCTTTGAGTACCTCCACGCGGAAGATGTCCGTCATGTCCTTGAACGCGCCGGCCTGCATGCCCATCGGGATGTCGTCGACGATCACGGAAACGTCGGACTCGGTGCCGATGCCCAGCGAGAACGTGCCGATGCCGCGCATGTTGATGCTGTTGTTGCCGGGCTGCGAGCCGTACGAGATCGTCAGCGCCGGCGACAGCGACGGCAGGTCGTCGATGTCGCGCACGTTGGCACGCTGCAGCGTGGCGTCGCTGATCACCGAAATGGCGGCCGGCACGTCCTGCAGGTTCTGGGCCCGCTTGTTGGCGGTCACCACCACCTGTTCGAGTTTCGCGCCCTCCGACCCTTCGGCCTGCTGCGCACGGGCGGGCACGGCGCCCAGCATCGCAGGGATGACGACGAGCGCGATGGCTGCCGCCGCGGGCCGCAGCCGCGGGCCGCTGGTGGAATTGCTGCTGTAGTGCGTAATCATGTTTTCTCCTGATGAGAACTGCCTATGTTATTGACTAACTTTTATTAACTACTTTGATGTAAGCCGATTCGCGTGCAGTGCTATGCAGTGCAGTGATGGTTGTCTCCTCCTCCACGATTCCCGCGCCGCCGTTACCAGTAGCTGGTCCACCCGCGTGCGACCCGGGCCAGCGCTTCGAGATAAAAGAAATCGCCCCACAGGTTCGCCTCGTCGACGCCCTGCCCGTGCGGCTTGCTGTAGACGCCGTGCAGCAGCAGCGCATCGCTGTGCGGCGGGCTGGCCGCGCAGCGCCGTGCCAGCCCTTCGAGGATGTGCAGCGCCGCCGAGTGGTAATGCGCCCGGTCGCGCGCGCCCTCCGCTCCCGGCGGCATCAGCGATGCCAGTTCCAGCAGGCCGCAGGCGGCGATGGCCGATGCCGAGCTGTCCCACGGCTCGCCGCTGCCGTCGCCGTAGGCCAGGTCCCAGTACGCCACGCCATGTGGCGGCAGTCGCGCGAGGAAGTAATCGGCCTGGCCGCGCGCCACGTCGAGCAGGCCCAGGTCCGGCGCATGGCGGTGGTTCAGCGCGAAGCCGTAGATGCCCCAGGCCTGGCCGCGCGCCCAGCACGAGTCGTCCGAGCGGCCCTGCGCGGTGCTGCCGCGCAGCGGTGCGCCGGATACGGGATCGAAGTGGAACGTATGAAAACTGGAGTGGTCCGGCCGCACCAGGTGGTCGCGCGACTGGCGCAGGTGCGACAGCGCCGCGTCACGGTAGTGCTGCTCGCCGCTTTGCGTGGAAGCCCAGTGCAGCAGTGGCAGGTTCATCAGGCAGTCGATGATGATCCGGCCGCGCTGTGCCGGGTCGTCGAGGTCGCCCCAGGCCTGGATGATGCCGGCGCCCGGCAGGTAGCGCGCCATCAGGCAGTCGGCGGCCTGCAGCGCGATGCGGTGTGCGCGGCTATCTCCCGTGTTGCGCCACTCGGCGATCGCCGACGGCGTGTACAGGAAGCCCAGGTCGTGGTGGTCGACCTGGATGCGTTCGGCCAGCCGCCATGCGAAGCTGGGCAACTGCCGCGCGGCGGCCTGGCCGAAGGCCGGGTTGCCGGTCAACTCGTGCGCGATCCACAGCATGCCGGTCCAGAAGCCGCTGGTCCAGCCGGCGTTGACGCCGGGCTCGTGGTGCTCGTAGCGGCGCAGCGTGTAGTGGTTGCCGGCCGTCGTGTCGTCCGGGAACCGTTCGGCAAAGCGTTCGAGATTGGCAGCCAGTTGTCGCAGCGCCAGCGCCAGCGCCTCGTCGAAGACGGCGCCCCGCGCCGGGATTTCCAGGGTGGTTGAAATCATGTTCAGGTCGTGATTATTGTTGGTAACGTTAACTATTCCAGGCAACAAAGGCCGGTGCCGCCATGGCGCGCATCATTTGCCCGCTTGTGTCGGGGGCGCAGGTGTGCGTGCGGCGGATTTGGCGTGGTACCGGTCGAGCGCCTTCTGCATATAGCCTGTCGCGCGCCGCACGCCCGCCTGGTCGAGCCGTTTCAGGTACAGGTCGAAATTTTCCATCGGCTCGCGGCCGGTAATGAAGCGCGTCGTCATCTCCGCGATGTACAGCTTCAGGTCGCTCATGATGGCATTGAACTTGCGCGAGTCGGCAGGGTCGACTTCCAGTGCTGGCAGCAGCAGTTCCGGCGAGGCGGCGGCCCACGTGGCGACCGCTTCGCGCTGTTCCGGCATCGTGTAGAACTGCGTCAGGTAGTTGGCGTCCTGCACCAGCGGCGCGCTTTGCACGCGGGCGTGCACGTAGATCGCTTCGGCCACCGACAAGGTGGGGTGGTGCATCACCTTTTGCGTGTAGCGCGGCTGGCCGTCGACCATCGTGTAGCTGAGCCCTTCGCGCCCGTAGGCCAGCACCCGGCCGCCCTCCTTCGAATAGCCGTAATCGAGGTAGCGCACGGTTTCCACCACGTGCCGGTTCTGGCTGCTGACGGCGGCCCCCAGGCCCGAATAGATCTGCCCAGCCTCCGGCCAGGTAAGAAAATGCCGTCCGCCGCTGCCCGGACCGCTGGGGTAAGGGACCGCCACCAGCCGGAAGCCGGGAAAGCGCTGCCGGTTCATGCTGGTGAAACGCGCCAGGCCGCCCCCGTTGAAGCCGGCGTAGGCGCCGACCAGGTTGTTGGTCATGCGCGCGTCGAACTGGCGTTCGGTCTGCGATACGTAATCGGGATCGATCAGGCCTTCCGCGTACCAGCGGCGCATCGTGGCCAGGAAATCGCGGTAGGCCGGTTCCGCCGGGCTGTAATGCACGCGGCCATCCTTGCGGAAGAATTCCGGCGCCAGCCCGAAGCCGCCGAGGAAGACCCACATCGGCGCGGGCAGCCCCGGCACCGCGCGGTCGCCGTTGATCGTCAACACGGAAAACGGGATCTCGTCCATCTTGCCGTTGCCGTTGGGGTCGCGCGTGCGGAACGCCTTGAGCACGCGGTACCAGTCGTCGATCGTCCGCGGCGCGGCGAGCCCCAGCTTCCGCAGCCAGTCGGCGCGGATCTGCGGCCCCCACACGCTGCGCACCTCCGGATCGAGGCGCAGCATCGGGAACGCATAGATGCGCCCGTCGGCCGTGGACACCTGGCGGAACACTTCCGGGTTCGCGTCCAGCAGCGCCTGGAAATTCGGCGCATGGCGACGGATCAGGTCGTTGAGCGGAATGATCACGCCATCGCGCAGCGCCTTTTCCGAACCGCCCGGATAGCCGAACCAGTCGGCCTCGATCACGTCCGGATACTTGCCGGATACCGCCAGCAGGTTGAAGCGCTCCTTCTCGGCGCCGAGGGGCGGATGGTCGAAGCGCACGCGGATGCCGGTGCGTTCGGCCAGCACCTGGTAGGCGGTCTGTTCGGCATAGCTGTGCATCGACACGGCGGCCTTGGCGTTGAAGTTGACGAACCACGTCAGGGTCAGCGGGTCGCGCACGATCGGCAGCGCCTGCGGCTCGTTGGCCGCCGCAGTCAATGGCAGCGACAGCAGGGCAAGGTTCAGCAGAACCATGTTCGATAAACGCGTCGGTAACGTTAACATCATCAGTCCTGAAGAAAGAGCGCTCATTCCTTGATTCCGCCCACCAGCACGCCCTTGGCGAAGAAGCGCTGCAGGAAGGGATAGACCGCCAGCACGGGCAGCGTGGCCACGATCACGGTCGCGTACTTGATCGTGGTGCTGAGCGCCTCGCGACCGGCGGCCTCGCCGGTCATCATCGAATCGGTACTGCTCGAGACGAGGATCTCGCGCAACACCAGCTGCAGCGGGAACAGCTCGCGGTCGGACAGGTAGATCATCGAGTAGAAATAACCGTTCCAGTGGGCCACCGCGTAGAACATGGCCACTACCGCCAGCGTGGGCATGCACAGCGGCACGTAGACCTGCGTGAGGATCGTGAGATCGCCGGCGCCGTCGATGCGGGCCGCTTCCTCGTAATCCTTCGGCACCGCGTTGAAGGCCGAGCGCAGGATGATCAGGTTCCAGGCGCTGACGGCGAACGGCAGGATCACCGCCCAGCGGCTGTCGAGCAGGCCCAGGTCGCGCACCAGCAGGTAGTTCGGCACCAGCCCGCCGGTGAAGAACATCGTGAAGATGATCATCAGCATCACGGGTTTTTCCAGCATCAGCCGCCGGCGCGACAGCGCATAGGCGCCGCAGCAGGTCAGCACCAGGTTCAGCGCGGTGCCGCCGACGACGATGAACAGCGTGTTGGCGAAGCCGCTGCGCACCATCGGGTTTTGCCAGACCCGCCCGAACGCCTCGAACGACAGGCCCTGCGGCAGCAGCATCAGGCCCTGGTGCGCGGCCAGCGCCACCGGCTCGCTCAGCGATGCGATCAGCACATAGTAAAACGGGTAGAAGGTGATGAAGCACAGCAGCGTGAGCACAGTGACGTTCAGTGTATCGAAGGCGGCACTGCCCCATCCCCGGCGCGGCCGGTAGTGGCGCAGCCGCAGCCGGGGCAGCGTTGCCGCAGGTGGCAGCGGGCTGCCTTGCATGGTCTCGTGCATGGGTGTCTCCTACCAGATGCTGTTGCCGGTCAGCTTGCGGCTGAGCCGATTGGCGGCCGCGAGCAGCAGCAGGGCCACCGCGGAATTGCACAGCCCGACCGCGGCCGCATAGCTGTAGTTCGCATCGAGGATGCCGTGGCGGTACACGTAGGTCGAGATCACGTCCGCGGTCTCGTAGGTGCCGGGGTTGTACAGCAGGATCACCTTCTCGAAGCCGACGGTCATCAGCTGCCCGAGCCGCAGCACCAGCAGCGTGCTGACGATCGGCAGCAGGCCGGGCAGCGTGACATGCACCATGCGCTGCCAGCGGTTGGCGCCGTCGATACGCGCCGCCTCGTACAGCGACGGGTTGATGCCGAACAGCGTGGCCAGGTAGATGATCGAGCCCCACCCCACGCTTTGCCAGATCTCGGAGCCGACGAACAGCGTGCGGAACCACGACGGATCGTTGATCAGGGGGTCCGGCGTGCCGCCCAGCGCCACGGCTACCTGCGTGAGGATGCCGTCGCGGGCCGCGAAGTCCAGCAGCATGCCGGCCACCACCACCACCGAGATGAAGTGCGGCAGGTACGTGATGGTCTGCACCAGCCGCCTGAATTTTTCGCTTGTCAGTTCGTTCAGCAGCAACGCCAGGACGATCGGCGCGGGAAAGCCGAACAGCACGTCGTAGATGTTGAGCAGCAGCGTGTTGGCGATCAGGCGCTCGACGAACAGGCCGTTGAAGAACTGGCGGAACCAGTCGAGACCCACCCACTCGCTGCCGGCGATGCCGGCGGCCGGGTTGAAGTCCTTGAACGCGATCAGCGTGCCGTACATGGGTACGTAATGGAACACCGCGAAGTACAGCACCACCGGCAGCAGCATCAGGTAAGCGACGCGGTTGCGCGCCAGGTCGCGGCCCAGGCGGCGCAGGTAGCCGGCCGGCGCGCGGGCCGGCGCGGGGTTCGGGCTGGCCGGCATCGCGGCGCGTCTCGGCGTATTCATCGGCTTGTCCATCGACGTATTCACCGTCATCCCTTCCTGGTGGCGCGCTTGCGGGTGCCCGCACCCGCCGGCGCCGGGGGCTGGATGGCGGTACCGGCGCGGCGCGGCGCCTTCGCGGTGGATTCGCGCAGCACCAGCTCGGATGGAAACTCCACCCGCTGCTGCTCGCCGCCCGCACCGGAAATGCGCAGCAGCAGCTCGCGCACGGCCGCCTCGCTGATCGCGGCCAGCGGCTGGCGCACCGTCGTCAGGCCCGGATGCACGTGCGCCGCCGCGGGGATGTCGTCGAAGCCGACCACGGAGACATCCTGGGGCATGCGCAGGCCGCAGGCGCGCACCGCGTCGATCGCGCCGAACGCCATCTCGTCGTTGGCGGCGAAGATCGCCGTGGGCGCGTCGGCGGCCGTCAGCAGCGCGCAGGCCGCTTCGTAGCCCGAGCGGCGGCCGAAATCGCCCGGCGCGATCAGTGCCGGATCGATGGCGATGCCGGCCCCCTCCAGCGCATCCTCGTAGCCGCGCTGGCGTTCCTGGCTCTGGCCGGTAAAAGCCGAGCCGGCGATGAAGCCGATGCGCCGGTGCCCCAGCTGCAGCAGGTGGCGCGTGACGGCGGCGGCCGCATCACCGTTGCCGCCGCGGACCACCGGCAGCTGCGTGGGCCGCCAGTAGTTCACCAGCACCACCGGCAGGTCGCGCTGTTCGAGCTGGCGCAGGTGCACATCGCTGATGCGCGGCAGGATCAGCAGCAGGCCGTCGCACAGGCCCTGCAGCATGTGGCCCAGGCCGCGGTTCGGCGCGTCGTCGACGCCGCCGATCGAGTTGTAGATCACCAGGTCCATCTCCAGCCGGCGCACCGCGCCGCTGACGGCACCGATGATCTCGTTGATCACCGCCGACTGGAGGTCGTTGACGAGGATGCCGATCACGTTGGTACGGCTGCCCTTCATCATCTTCGCCGACAGGTTGGGCGAGTAGCCCAGTTCCGCCGCGATGGCACGCACCTTGGCCCGCGTCTTCTCGGCCACGGCGCCTTCGCCGTTCAGCGCGCGCGACACGGTCATGACCGAGACACCGGCTTTTTCGGCGATCGTGATCAGGGTTACGGGAGGGGTTTTCATGGGTTCACATCTTCACTAACATCATTGGCGTTAACGTTACCATCAGCGCCCGACGTTGCAAAGATATTTTTGCAAAGACAGGAGGATTGATGAAACGCGACGCTGCCGGTGGGTGGCCGGGGTCGGTTAAACTGCATGCTTCACAACTTACGAAATCCAGGCAAGACATGAAACGCAGTTCATCCGGCGGCCTCGTCTATTCCACCGACGGCGGGCGCATGTGCCCCGAATGCCGGTCGGCCCTGTCGGCATGCACGTGCAAGGCCAAGGCCGCGCCCGTCGGCAACGGCATCGTTCGCGTGTCGCGCAGCACGAAGGGCCGGGGCGGCAAGTGCGTCACGCTTGTCGACGGACTGGCGCTCGATGCTGCCGCACTGGCCACCCTGGCCAAGGGCTTGCGCACGGCATGCGGTTCCGGCGGCACCGTGAAGGATGGCGTGATCGAAGTACAGGGCGACCACTGCGAGCCGGTCATGGCGTTTCTCCGGAAACACGGCCACGAACCGAAACGTACCGGGGGCTGAGCCGGCGCCGCCATCGGGCAGCCATCGGCCGCTCCCGGCGGCCCACCGGGCGGCGCTCGGCGCGGCCGCAATATGTACGTGGCGACACCGGGGCGCCGAGGTGGCTACAGTTGAGTGACTGTCTCGCACGGCGAGACCGTATCCGACTGGATCGCCGGCAGGGCGCCGGCCCGGGCCCTGCGCCCGGACCGACGGCATGCCGTTGCGATCGACAACCCACTTCCCCGAGAGCCCATACAAGATGACCATTCGCAACTTCCTTCCCTCCGCCCTGATCGGCGCCGTCGCCAGCGCCCGCTCGATGACCCCGATGGCCACCATCGCCGCGGCGCGCCTCGCGGGCCGCCATACCTCCGGCGAACTGTTCCTGCTGGACCGCCCCGTGTTCAAGGCCGGCGCGCTCGCGATGGGCGCGGGTGAACTGTTCGGCGACAAGATGAAGAGCGCGCCCGACCGC
Source organism: Pseudoduganella dura (assembly GCF_009727155.1). NCBI lineage: Bacteria > Pseudomonadati > Pseudomonadota > Betaproteobacteria > Burkholderiales > Oxalobacteraceae > Pseudoduganella > Pseudoduganella dura. The sequence continues at coordinate 6,895,761 of NZ_WNWM01000002.1, forward strand.
ACCGTCTTCCTGGGCCTGCTGGCGCGCGTGATGAGCGCCGGGATCGCCGGCGCGGCGCTGGCGCCGCCGGGCCGGGAAAAAGCCGGCGCCGCGGTCGCGGTCGCGACCGCCGTGCCGCTCGCCTACCTGACGCTGGCCGGCCGCAAGCAGGCCATGGCGCGCATCGGCCAGACCCGCAGCGGGCTGATCGAAGATGCGCTGGTTGTCGCCGCGGGTGCCGCGATCGTGGCCCTGTCGACGCGAGCTGGGCAGTAACTGCTGCACATCGCCGTGGTGGCAGGCGTTCGCCTGCCTGCGTGACTTGCACGTATAGTTGCAACGGCGTCGCCGACAGCTGATGCCACCTACATCGAGGGCGCAAATGGCCGATCCGTTCGCAGAGTTCTGCTTCTCCCGCATGGTCGAGGAGGTCACCGACTATGCCATTTTCCTGGTCGATCCCGCCGGCATGATACAGACCTGGAATCCGGCGGCGCAAGTCATGAAAGGCTACCTTGCGAATGAAGTGATCGGCCGGCACTTCCGCATGTTGTATACGGAAGAGGACCGGCGCCGGCACCATCCGGAACATAATCTGAAGCACGCGGCCGAGCACGGAACGTTCCAGGAAGAAGCGTGGCGGCAGCGCAAGGACGGCTCGCTGTTCTGGGCCATGGTCGAAGTCATTGCGATACGGGACGGCGGCGGGGAACTCAAGGGCTTCTGCAAGCTCACGCGGGACATCACCGGCATGAAGCGCCTGCAGGACGACCTGGTTGCCGAGAAAGAGCGCGCCGAAGTCACGCTCGATGTCATCGCCGACGGGGTCATCTCGGTGGATGCTGCCGGCCGCGTCGAATACATCAACCATGAGGCCGAGCGGCTGGTCGACTGGGCGCAGGCGCAAGCCAGGGGAACCGCTGTCGAAGAGGTATTCGACATCGTGCAGCCCGAACACTACAGCGCGCACGAGGCGATGCTTGTCCTGGCCGACGCCAGTGGCATACCGCCGCGCACAACGCAAGTGCTTCGCACACGAGGCGGTGACCGGCATGTGATCGAAATGCGCCAGTCGAAGATGCCCGGCAGGGATGGCGAACCGGGCGGCATCGTCATCGTGTTCCACGACGTGGGCGAACGGCAGCGGATGGAAGCGGCGCTGCGCGATGCGGACCGGCGCAAGGACGAGTTCCTGGCCATGCTCGCGCACGAATTGCGCAACCCGCTGGCACCCGTGAGCGCCGCGGCCGAACTGCTTGCGCTCGGCACGCTCGATGCGGGGTCGTCGAAGAAAGCCAGCCAGGTCATCATTCGCCAGGTCAAGCACATGACCGAGCTGGTCGACGACCTTCTGGATGTCTCCCGGGTATCGCGCGGCCAGGTCACGTTGAAAATGACCTCGCTCGACATGAAGACCGTGGTGGGCAACGCTGTCGAGCAGGTCCGCCCGCTGATCGAAAACCGCCGCCACACGCTGGCAATCAGCCTGGCGCCGGCCAGGGCTTACGTCAGCGGCGATGAGAAGCGGCTCGTCCAGGTCATCGCGAACCTTCTCAACAATGCCGCGAAGTACACGCCGCCCGGTGGAGACATTCGTATCGCCATGTCGGTCTCGGACTCGACCGTCTGCATCGAAGTGGCCGACAACGGCGTCGGCATCGAACCCGCCATACAGGAACGGATGTTCGAACTGTTCGAGCAGGTCCAGCGAAATTCGGACAGGGTATTGGGAGGCCTCGGCATCGGCCTGGCATTGGTGCGAAGCCTGGTCGAAATGCATGGCGGCGCCGTGTCGTGCCACAGCGAAGGGCTCGGCCATGGCAGCCGGTTCACGGTCTGCGTGCCGGCGCTGCCACCGGATGCGGCGCTGCCCGAGCGGCGCGGCGCCGACCGGCTGACGCAACTGCCGGTTGGCGACACCCATCTCGACGTGCTGGTCGTGGACGACAATATCGACGCGGCGGAGATGCTGCAGTTCTTCCTGACGACGATGGGCCACGCCGTCCGGCTTGCGCATGCGGCAGGCAAGGCATTGGAGATGGTGCGGTCATCGGCACCGGACGTCTGCATCCTCGATATCGGCCTGCCCGACAGCAGCGGACATGACCTGGCGATCGGTATCCGGAAGGCGGCATCCCGGCCGCCTGTCCTGGTCGCACTGACCGGTTTCGGAACGGCGAACGACCGCGACCAGGCCGCCGCGGCCGGATTCGACCATTACTTCGTGAAGCCCGTCGACCTCAACGCGTTGGCCGGTATCCTGGGGAGCGTGACACGTCGCAACGCGGACGGTTGAGCAGTTCCGAACGCGATGCGCGCGGTCGCGCCGGTCTTCATGCCGTTGCCCGTTCCGGCACGCGGCATCCGTCGGTGCCACAGCCGTCGGTGCCGTGCCCCTCGTCGCCGCGCCCGCCGACTGCCGCTTCGGCCAGCAGCTGGCCGATCAGGGCTCCGGCACGCAGGTCGTCCACCTGGCCGAACAGCGTGTGGCGCAGCCGGCCCGCGCGGTCGAACAGCAGCAGGCTGGGCGTGCCCTGCAGCCCGTAGCGGCGCATCGTGCGCGGCACCGGCCCCTGCTCCGACTGCCGGTCGACCGCCACCGGAAAGCCGATCCGGTACTCGTGGAGGAAAGCGGCCAGCGCGCCGTCGTTCATCGCCGCGTGGTGCTCGAACACGGTGTGCAGGCCGATCACAGCCACGTCGGCCGGCGAGAACAGGTTCCGGATGGCCTTCGCCTGCGGGATGCCGTGGCTCACGCAGCCCGGGCACAGCATCTGGAAGGCATGCACCACCACCACCCTGCCCCGCATCGATTCGAGGGTCGGCGGCTGCGGCGCGTTGAACCATGCCGAGACTTCCAGTTCGGGCGCGGGCCCGTTCACTTCGCCCCCAGCTTCACGGCGGGGAAGTCGACCGGCACCTGCAGCGCCACGTTCACGTAGTTGGTGAACAGGTTCAGCGCCACGTGCGCCAGGATTTCGACGACCTGCCCGTCGTCGAAACCGGCGGCGCGCAGCGCTTCCACGTCGGCATCCCGTACCTGCGCGCGATGCTCGACGACGGCCACGGCGAACCCCAGCGCGGCTGCGGTCTTCGGATCGTCCGAACGGCCGGCCTGGGCGGCGCTCATCTCGGCGGAACTGGCGCCGGCCTTGCGGCCCAGCGCCGTGTGCGCGGCCAGGCAGTATTCGCAGGCGTTGCGATCGGCGATGGCCACGGCGATCTGCTCGCCCAGCTTGTGGCCCAGCGTGCCGCCGCCGAGGGCGCCGAACGCGGACCACATGCTGGCCAGGGCGGCCGGCGAATTGGCCACGGCGCGGAACATGTTGGGCGTGGCGCCGAACGTGCCGTGGATCTGTTCGAGCAGGTCGCCGGCGATGCCCGTGGCGGTGCGGGGTTCGACGAGCGCGACACGGGCGGAGGCGGAGGGGTGGGAGGTGACGGACATGGCGATTCCTTTCGACTGTAAGTTAGGATTCGTAAATATCATGAACGAAGATCGGGAACGAAAAATGGGATGCGGTGGGGGCTTCACTTTCTGCTGCGTCGCGTTCACCGCTGCCCATGACCGTCATCTTAGGCCATCCCGGAAATATGTCAAGGACTCCTAACTATATTTTTTTATCGCGTTGCAAGGCATGGCTACGCCGCCCCCGCCAGGGAAAGGCGCGACCCGGTCAGCGGCCGAAACGGAAGTAATCGAACTCCGCGTAGCCGGCCCGCGTGGCCGTGTTCGACGGCGTGCCGCCCGGCGCCTGCGCGAACAGTCCCACCTGGGTGCCGACCCAGCGGCCGGGCCGCGTGGTGAACGCGGAGCCGAATGGCCGGAAAGCGACGCCATCGAGGCTATAGCTGAAGGTCACCCTGGCATGCGTGGAACGCAGCATCGAGTGCCAGTAATGCGGCACGTCGGGGGCCGGTTCGGCCACTTCGACGGGGCTGAACGACAGCCGCACGTGGACGGGCCCCGTCACTTCCAGCGGCGCCGCGAGCACGGTTTCGGAACTCTGCTGCACTTTCCCCTTGTTGACACCCAGGTCGGCATCGAGCCGCGTGGCCTGCACCAGCCGCTGGCCGGCCGGCGTGTTTTCCAGGCCGATCCACGCATAGTCGTAGCCATACACCAGGAGGCCGGCACGCTCGCCCGGCTGGCCGCCGGGCTTCAGTTCGATGGACGTGGTGACCGAGAACGTCATGCCCGGCAGCTTCTGCGTCAGCAGGTGCCCCGCCTCCCACAGGTTGGCCGGGGACGATACTGCCTTCAGGCGCAGCCGCCCTTTCACGCCGCCGTCCACCCAGTCCGCCATCGGGTTGGCCATCCATTGCCAGCCCAGGTGGCGGCCATCGTCGAACTCGTCGCTAGCGACGGGCGCGGTCGCGGGTGGCTGCGCCGCCACCTTCGGCTTGCGGTGGCGGGTGACGGGTTCGCCATAATGCTCCTTGCCCTGCCGCGCGCCGATGACCGGCCAGCCGTCGGCGCCCCAGTGCATCGGCTGCAGGAACACCCGGCGCCCGTAGGAGTCGGTGTCCGAGAAGTGCACGAACCAGTCTTCGCCGGCCGGCGTGTGCACCCAAGCGCCCTGGTGCGGGCCGTTGATCGCCGTATCGCCCTGGTCCATGACGTTGCGGCCCTCGTACGGCCCCTCGATATGCCTGGCGCGGAATACGCCCTGCCAGCCGCCCTTGACGGAGCCCGAAGGCACGAACACGTAGTAGTAGCCGCCGCGCTTGTACAGCTTCGGCCCTTCGGTGGTGAACCACGGCGTCGGACCCTGCGACGTGGCCGCCTTCGGCAGCCTGTCGCCATCGATGATGCGCCTGCCGGCATCGAGGGTGCGCGTACCGTCCGCGCTCATCTTCTTCAGCGTGACGACGTTCTTGAAGCCGGCGCGCGAGCCGGCGAAGGCATGCACCAGCCAGGCCTGGCCGTCGTCGTCCCAGAACGGCGCAGGATCGATCGCGCCCTTCGAATCGTCGACCAGCACCGGCGCGGACCACGGCCCTTTCGGATCGGTGGCGCTGACCATGAAGATGCCGAAGTCCGGATCCGGATAATAAATGTAGAAGCGGCCTTCGCGATGGCGGATCGCCGGCGCCCACACGCCGCCGCCATGGCGCGGCACCGCGTGATGCGCCTCGGGCACGTTCTTCGCCAGCGCGTGGCCGATCAGCGTCCAGTTCACCAGGTCCTTCGAATGCAGCACCGGCAGGCCGGGCACGTTCGTGAAGCTGGAGGCGGTCAGGTAGAAGTCGTCGCCGACCCGCACCACGTCGGGGTCCGAATAGTCCCCATTCAGGATCGGGTTGATGAAGGTGCCGTCGCCCTGGTCGGGCATCCACACGCCGGCGGGCATCGGGGCGGCAACGGCCCTGGCGGCCTTGGCGGCCGGGGTGGCGGCATGGACTTGCGGGAGCGTGCAGCTGGCGGCCAGCAGCAGGCTGGCGAGGGTCGTGGATCGCAATATCGTCTCTTCGGGTTGTAAGGCATCCGGCCGCGCGCTCGCGGCCTTGTTAGCGCTCAATTTTGCACAGAATGTGATGTTGAGCGCAACCATACAACCGCGCAAGCTGGTGAGGGAATGCGCGGAGAGACACGATTCAAACCTGGATGCCGGCCGGCATGCCAACACGCCGGCGGACGGCTTGCGCCGGGCCGGAGCTTATTGCTGCGCGGCGCGGCGGCCGCGGGCGCGGCGCCGGGCCATGCCGGCCAGCAGCGCCAGGCCCGCGCCGATCATGCCGAGCGTGGCCGGTTCCGGTACGGGCGACAGTTGCGTGTGCTCCGTGCCAGGGCCCGGCGTGTGGCCGCCCATGCCGTAGGTGACCGCGCCGAACGGCGATTGAAAGCCCGCCAACGGTAGCAGCGCCGGCTGCGGCTCGCTGGCCACGGTCTGCGCCATGGCGTCGGCCGCGGCCACGTCGTCGGGCGAGGCGACGCGCGTGAACGCGGGTTCGGCAACGGGGATGGCATCCACTTGCGGCGGCGTCGCCGCCCCGGCCTTGGGCCCGCCCGCCCCGCTGCCGCCGCCCGCTACCCGTTGCACCCGGCTGATGTTGCCGCAGATTTTCGGCACGATCAGGCACTGCTCGCCCACGCAATACACGGTAGCCGGCTCGCGCGCCGCGGCGGACCAGCCGTTGCGCGTAACCGTCTCGCACACGGTGCGCTGGCCGAAATGCATGCCGGTGATCCGCGGGCTGTAATCGTACTTGCCAGCGATGCTGTCGCGCATGATGGCAACCGTGTCGTCCGCGCGCCCGCTCTCGATCCTGGCGATCAGCTGGGTGCGTACCGGCGCGGGAATATCCACGTAGCGGGACACCGCTTCGGTCACGCTGCCACGATACGGATTGCGGCCGGGCTGGTTCCACGAACAGTGGGACAGCATGGCGGTGGCAACGGCGGCACTGGCGAGCAGAGTGGACATGATGTCGTGGGTGTTGAATTTGGGTAACTATGAGTATATCCGCGGGACAATTTTATTACAATCTTGCAATTGAATGCTCCCAGGAACTTTGATACATCGACACAACAGTTACGTTGCAATTCGGGCTTCATCAAAACTAAAAGTTGTTCTTCAGCAGTTTATTGATGATAGGATTCTTTCCGTGGCCAAACTACCGCCACCAAAGTCCGGTGCCCTCATCGCCACCCGGACGGCCGCGATGGCAGGCCGTCCGTCTTGCAGTAGCCATCGCTGCGACAGCGCACGCCGCTCCAATCATGTCCCTGTTATTAGCTTCGGCCACCCTGACGGCAGCCGCGATGGTCCCCGCCTGTTCCTGGAACTCGCCGGGCCGCAATCCCTACCGCGGCACGGCCACCGAAGCGGTCTCCCGCTACATCGACATCCCGGCCGACACGCGTGCCCGGCTGGCAGCCAGCATCGATGCCGGCACGGCCGACGATGACGTGACCATCACGCGCGACGCGATCCGCGGCCGCAATGCATACCAGGCCGCCATCACCGACATGCACTTCGGGCGCCAGACCGTGTGCGAACGCGTCACGCGGGAACGCTGGCCGGCCGGCGCGCGCGAGCCGGCAAAGGTGTATTGCGCCGATGGCTACTGCCTGATCGTGCCGAAAATCTGCGGCAATATCAGCCGCATCCGCATGACAGGCGGCGGCACGTCGGGCGGCGGCAATGCCGGCGAAACGGGCGGTGCCGGGCCCGGACCCGGCACCGCGTTGCCCGCTTTCCCGCACCGCCCGGGGGCGATCCCGGAACCCGCGGGCGCGCCGGAAGTGGATATCGAAGCGGCCGACGCGATGGCGCAGCTGTCCATGGCGCCCGCCGCCCCCGCCCCGCGGCTGGAGACCGTGCCGGCACGTCCGTTCGGCGACTGGACGCCGGGGCCGATCGGGGCCATGCCGGGCGGGCCGCTGCCCGCGAGGGTGCCGGTACTGCCGGTGCCGGAACCGGCCGGGTGGCTGATGTTCCTGATCGGGGCGGCCAGCCTGTTGATCTACTCGCGCTTTCGCCGCTAGAAGGGGCAAAGCGCGCCGGCAACTGCGCTGGCAAGGAGCGCTGGCAGGATTTGCGGCACCGGCAACGGGCGCCGCAGGCGGCCGTCAGGCACGCGCCAGCGTGCGGATCGCCCCAACCAGCCTGTCCAGCTCCGCCGTGGTGGTGAAGAACGACGGCGTGACGCGGATGCAGCTGCCGGCCGCCGGGCCGTCGCGTGCCACCGTGAAGATGCCGTGATCGTCCATCAGCGTGCGGGCCAGCGCCACATTGGCCTCGAAGGTCGTCCTGCCGCGCAGGCGGAACGACGTTACCGCCCCGTACATCCCCGCTTCCTCGGGCGTCAGTATCTGCACGCCGGGAACCTCCAGCACCTGGCGCACCCAGTGGTCGCGCAGCGCGCGCAGGCGTGCCTGGCGCCATGCCAGCGGCACCTGGCCATGGAACCGCAGCGCGGCGGGAATCGTCATGATGGCGGCCACGTTGACCGTGCCGGAGTGCACCCGCGCACGGATATCCGAGGCGGGAAACAGGCTGTTGCCCCGTTCGATGCCGATATCCTGCAGCCGCCCGGCACGGATATAAAGGAAACCCAGTCCCAGCGGCGCGCCGATCCACTTGTGCAGGTTGGCGCCCACGAAGTCGGCGCCGAAATCGGGAATTTTATAGTCGAGCTGGCCCCACGATTGCGCCACGTCGACGATCACGTCCACGTTGCGCCCTTTCGCGATGCGCACGATCTCCGTGACCGGAATCACCAGCCCGGTGCGATGGCTGACATGCGTGAGCAGCAGCAGTTTCGTGCGCGGATGCCTGGCCAGTGCCTGTTCATAGGCCTCGATGACGTTCGCGCGCGATGCCGGTTCCGGGATCAGCACGGTCGCCACCGTGGCGCCGCCGCGCCGCGCAAGATCGTTCATCGCATCGATCATCGTGCCGTAATCGAGGTTGCCGACCATGACGGTGTCGCCCGCCTTCAGCAGCCGGTAGTTCGAGATCAGGTTCTGCAGCGATTCGGTGGCGCCGCGCGTGATCGCCAGTTCCGCGGTGGCCACGCCTGCGTGGGCGGCCAGCGTGGCGCGGATCGCCTCGATGCCTTCGCGGTCGAATTCGCGGCGCAGGTAGCGCGAGTTGTTGCGGTTCAGGTAATCGGTATTGCGGCGGTAGGCTTCCGCCACCGGTGCCGACATCACGCCGTAATACGCGTTCTCGAGGTTGACGAAACCGGTCGCCAGGTCGTAGCTGCCGGCAAGCGTGTCGCGGCCGTGCGCCGCCGGCGCCGCGGCGTTGCCGGCCGGCGCGGCGCCACCGAGTGCCGCGCCGGCCGCTACCTGCAGCAGCGAGCGCCGGCGATACTGGAATTGGTGCATGGATACCCCTTGGTGAGTGGACCGCACCACGTTACAGCTTGCGCAGCCGGCTGTCATGCCCCTTGGGGCAGATGCGCGGATGCCCGCGCCGCGCCGGTTCAGGCCTCGCCGGGCGTTTCCTCGTCCTTGCCGAGGCAAAAGGCGTGCACCTTGTCGATGCGCTTGTCGTCCATGCCGGCCACCACGAAGCGCCAGCTTTCCCACTCCACCGAGTCGCCCGCCGCGGGCAGGCGGCCCAGCAGCAGCATGATCATGCCGCTGATCGTGTGGTAATGGCCCTTCTCCTCTTCCGGCACGGCGCGCAGGACCAGGCGGTCCTTCAGCTCGTGGATCGGAATCGTGCCCTGCAGCAGCCACGAGCCGTCCGGCTGCGCCACGGCCCACGCTTCTTCCACGTTGCGCGGCGTGAATTCGCCGGTCAGCGCCTCGAGCATGTCCTGCACCGTGACGAGGCCTTCGATCCCGCCGTATTCGTCAATGACGAACACCATCTGCACACCGCTGGCGCGGAACTGGTCGAGCAGCCCCATGCCGGTCAGCGTCTCGGGCACGTAGACGGCCGGCTGCGCGATCGCGGCGAAGTCGGGCAACTGCCCTTTCGCCACCACCGCGAGCGCCTGTTTCGCGGTGACGATGCCCAGCACGTTGGCCAGGCCGCCGTCGCAGACGGGGAAACGCGAGTGTTCCGAGTCGAGCAGGCGCGCCAGGTTCTCGTCGACGGACAGGCGCATGTCGAGATAGACGATGTCGGAGCGCGGCACCATCAGCGAACCGAGCTTGCGGTCGTCGAGGCGGAACACGTTGCGCACCATGTCGTGCTGCTGCTGCTCGATGGCGCCGCTTTCCGAGCCTTCTTCGAGCATCGCGTGGATTTCTTCCTGCGTGACGCTGTTCTGCGATGTCTGCCGCACGCCCATCAGCCGCAGGATCGCGTGGGTGGAGCCGGTCAGCAGCATCACGAACGGGCGCGTCATCACCGCCAGGCTCTGCATCGGCCGCGCCACCAGCCGCGCCACCAGCTCGGGGCTGAGCTGGCCCAGGCGCTTCGGCACCAGCTCGCCGATGACGATCGACACGTAGGTGACGACGATGACGACACCGGCCGTGGCGGTGATCTCGGCCGGCTGTTCGTTCATGCCGTGCCCGATGAACCAGCGCGACAGCGGCGCCGCCAGCACGGCCTCGCCGACGATACCGTTCAGGATGCCGATCGACGTGATGCCGATCTGGATAGTGGACAAGAAGCGGGTCGGGTCTTCCGCCAGCTTCAGCGCCGCTGCCGCTGCATGATCGCCCTCGCCCGCCAGCTTCATCAGCTTGCCCCTGCGCGCCGTCACCAGCGCGATTTCCGACATGGCAAACACCCCATTCAACACGATCAGGCCGATCAGTATCAACGACTCCACTTACGTCCCTTTATCACACGCGAAGGGATGATCGTAGCATGTTGCCAGCAATACCCGCGCGGCAACGAATTTACAGCCCAGCTCGTGTCACACTGGTGCCTGGCACCAGTGTGACACGGACTCGACAGTTACGGTGCGGTACCTGCCTTGCCGCGGTAGTAGTCGGACAGCACGCCGAACGCCTGCTTGCGCGCACCCGTTTCGGAGACAAGCCCCTTGCGGTTCCAGCCGTCCTGGAACACGGGATGCTCGCGCCGCGGCGACTGGAAGTCCTTCAGGATCCACGGCGACAGGCCGCGCAGCGTCGGGATCTTCTCGGCCATCGCCAGCGTCTTGCGGTAGTACTGGGCCTGGTATTCCTCCGTGAACTTCTTCATGCCGTCGTTGCGGTAGCCGGCCAGCGCGTCGGCGCCGAATTCGGAGAGGATCAGCGGCCGGTCGGCCGGCACCTTCCACTTCAGCGTGGGCAGCGCATCGAGCGTGTCGTTGCCGTACCAGCCGGCGTAGGTGTTCACGGCCAGCACGTCGAGCTTGTCGACCAGCGGGTCCTTGATCACGGTGACATCCTCGCCGTTTTCCTTGTGCCGGTCGACCAGCAGCGCGGCACTGACCAGGCGCGTCGGGTCCAGCGCGCGCACGTTGTCGGCCATGGCGCCGTGGAAGGCGGTGCGGGCCGGCGACACCGGCGTTTCGTTCCCCACGCTCCACAGCACCACGGCGGCGCGGTTGCGGTCGCGGTAGATCGTTTCGGCCTGCATCGCCAGCGCCTTGCGCAGCACGGCCGGATTTTCCCAGTCCACCGTCCAGTAGACGGGAATCTCGCTCCATACCAGCAGGCCCATCTCGTCGGCCAGCCGCACCGTGGTTTCCGAATGCGGGTAATGGGACAGCCGCACGTAGTTCGCATTCAGGCCGAGCTTGATTTCCGACAGCAGCGCGCGCGATGCCTGTTCCGTCATGTTGCGCGCCGGGTTCGGGCCGAACTCTTCCTCGTGCAGCGAAATCCCGCGCAGGAACAGCGGCTTGCCGTTCAACAGGATCTGGTTGCCCTTGACGGCGATCGTGCGAAAGCCGATGCGGTCGCGCACCGTGTCGCCGCCGGCCGAAAAGCGCACGTCGTACAGTTTCGGACTGTCCGGCGACCAGCGTTCAAGCTTCGCTGGCGCCGGGATGTCGAACACGGCCCGTCCGTTCGCATCCGTCCTGGCGGTGGCCGTGGACAGCGCACCGATGGCGACCGTGACCGCCTGGTTGGCCGCCTGCGCGCCCTGCAGGCGCACTTCGCCGGCGATGCGCCCGTCCGGCTTGAGCGTCAGCGTGGCGTCGTCGATGAAGGTGGCCGGCGTGCGGATCAGTCGCACCGGCCGGGTGATGCCGCCGTACAGGTCCCAGTCGGTGATGAAGGTGGGGATCGACTGCGCGTCGTGCGTGGAATCGACGCCGACGGTCAGCCGGTTGTCGCCCTCCTTCAGCGCGTCCGTCACTTCCAGCACGAACGGCGTGAATCCGCCTTCGTGCCGGCCGATCTCCTTGCCGTTCAGGTAAACGTAGGCCTTGTAGTTGACGGCCTCGAAGCGCAGGAACGCGCGCTCGCCCTCCCTCGCCGGTGCCTTGAACTTGCGCTGGAACCAGACCAGGCCGTCGTAGTAGCGCATCTCCGGCGTGGCCGCATTCCACGCGCCCGGCACGGCGATCCGCGGCCCCCGGTCCATGTCGAATTCGTAGAAGTCGGTGGTGCCGCGCGCTTCCTCGGTCGCCACGTCCAGGTCGCGGTAGCGCTGCATGCGCGACTTGGCGACCCAGCCGTTGATGTCGGTCAGGCCGGTCCGGTACAGGTCCTTTGAATACGTCCATTGCCCGGAGAGGTCCTGGCTGTCGCGCGACAGCGCGCCGGTCAGCAGGAAGGCCGGCCGCAGTTGCGTAGCCGCATTTGCAGCCGAACCCGCGGCGGAAAGCGCCGTGGAAGGCAACTCCGCAGCGGCCACGCCGGACGCCGCGCATCCCGCCACCACGAGCAGGGCAAGCACAAGTTTTTTCATCGTTTCTCGATTCACGTAAAAATCAGGGCACCAGGCCAGCGGCGCGGGCGGCTTCATCCAGGGTATCGCCGACCAGCGCCAGGTGCTGGATCGCGGCCAGGCCCCATTGCGCCGAGCCGTTGGTACTGATGTCGGGCATTTCATCGAGCGGGCGCAGCACGGCGGGGCCGTCGATGCGCCGCGGAAGCGCCGGTCCGCGCTTCAGCTCGCCGGACTGGAGGAATTCGCGCCACGCGCGCAGCGCCAGCGTCCGGTCGCGTTCCTGGAACGCGGCATACGCGGTCATCCGCGAGTTGGTCTCGCTCATGCCGCGCCCGCCGGGGTCGCGCCCCAGCAGCGCCACGATCTCCTCCTTCGGGGCGTTGTACGTGCGGCAGTACCGCAGCCACGCCTTGCGGTACGCGGGCACGTCGACCAGCGTCAGCAACTCGGAATTCATTTCCACCACGCCGAACACGCCGTTCAGGTTCGAAAACCCGGGATTGTCGCCGGGGCCGATGAACCTGCCCGTCCGGTGGTCGTACGGGGCCGCGGACGTGAACCACTGCCACTTCAGCGCCGCGATGGTCTCCATGCCGTTGACGATCCTGTCGCGCCAGCGCGTGTCGCCGGTGCGCTCCCACTCGGCCAGCCAGGCGGCGATCAGCGAGCCCCACACGGTGCCGAACGACGCGACGACATGCTGGCTGTCCGGCGTGCCGGGCTGCTTCGCCAGCTTGCGCGAGATGTCCACCTTGGCCAGGTCCGCGTCGGAATCGAGCAGTTCGCGCATCAGGTCGCCCACCCGCTCGTCGGCGGTCAGGAAGTAATAGATGCGCCGGTATGCGGCATTCGACACGCGCGGCTGCTTCGACGAGTCCGACCAGTGCTGCACGCCGTGCCGCGTGCCGAATCCCTTGAAGCGGCCCTGGTGGTACACGTCCACCTCGCCCGTGTGGCGGGTCATCGCCTCGGCGAAGCGGAACAGGTCGGCCCGGCCGGTGCGCAGGTAGCTGTACCACAGCCACAGGTCGGTCGACAGCTCGGAGTTGTCCCATGCGTAGCCGCCGATATCGTAGCGCCACATGTGGCGGTCGGCGTCATAGGCATGCATCACGTCGCCGTACGACCAGAAGCCGTACCAGCGATGCTGTTCGGCCTCGCGCAGGTACTGGTCCAGTTGCGCCGCGAGCCGGTCCTCGACCAGCCTGCGGGCAGGCGTGCCGGTGTCGACCGGGTCCCAGTCGCCGAACACGCCGCACCCGTGGATGCGGGCCGGCGCCAGCACCAGCCGCGCCGGGTTGGCCACCTGCCCGGCCATGGCGGACAACGTCTCGTGCGACGGCGTGCCACCCAACACCCACAGCTGCAGTTCGGACGTGCGCGCCACGCCGGCCGCCGCGTCCCAGCCCGCCTCGTAGTCCTCGTAGGTGATGTTCAGGCCGGCGATCTGCTTCTCGTGCGTGTCCATGCCGTCCTCGCCGCGGTAGGAGCGCATGTCCATCGCGGGCGCCGAGGGCGACCACAGCCAGGCCGTCACGTCCGCCATCGCGGTGGCGGCGTTGCGCACGTCCAGCCGCACCGGCGCGCGCTGCCAGAAATCCTTCAGGCCCAGCGCCACCCCGCCCGCGGCCCCGCCGGCGTACAGCAAGCCCTTGGAACGGGTGCCGGCGTTCGCATCGATCCAGGCGCGGCCCGGCTGCGTGCGTTTCTTCAGCGTGAAGCCGTCCGGCGACAGCTGCGACAGCGAAAAGTCGCCCCACTCCGGAATCCACCGCAGGCCGTCCTGGACGGGCTTGGCCATGCCGGCAAGCGGCGGCAGCGCCTTGCCCGCCACCTGGGCATCCCTGAATGCCTGCCCGGGGTCGCGCCGCAGGCCCGTAACCGGCCGCACCGCCTCGCCCCACACGCCGGCGCCCTCGCCGGCAAACCGGATATGCCGGTCGACGGTCCGGTCGGTCATCGGCACCTGCGCGGTCACGCCCAGCCCGCGGATGAAATCCTTCTCCGGCGCGCCGTCGTAGATGAACGAATGGACGATGCGCACGCTATCCGACCCGGCGTAGAAGTACAGGCGCACCGAGAACGGCAGCCAGTCGCGCCCGCCGCCGGTGTGCAGTCCGTCGAGTTTGACCACCGCGCGCACGGGCCCGGTCTGTTCGACCGTTGCCTTCGTGACCTTGCTCGTGAACGGCTGCTGCGAAACGCTGCCGGCGCCTTCCGGCTCCGGGCCGTCCTGGCGCAGCGCGACCAGCTTCAGGTTCTGCATCGTGACCCGGCCGGCGCGGGCCGCGCTGGCGACCAGGTACTCGCCGGAAGCCGGCACGGTCCACACGAGCTCCCCGGCGGTGACCACGATCCGCCCTGCCGCCTGGCGCACCGATACCGTGCCGCCGCCGGAACCGCCGGCCTGGATGTCCCAGCCGTCGGCCGGCGTGCCGCCCGCGACCGCATGCGCCGTCCATTTCAGCGAACCGTCCGGCCAGTATGCCAGCGGCCACGATTGCATGGCCGGGCCGCCGGCGCCCAGCGTGAAGTCGAGCCGTTTGCCCGACGGCAGGCGCAACGTGCCGCGCGGCCATGGCACGCCGAGCGTGGCGCCGTCGAAACGGGCCGGCGGCTTGCCGTCCAGCCAGCGCAATGCGGTGCCGGACACCGGCGCGGACTTACCGCCGGCATTCGCGGTCACGGCCCCGGCCAGGCCGGGCAGCGAGGACAGCATTGATGCGGCCGCGGCCGATTGCAGGAAGCGCCTGCGCGAGGTGGGGCAGATGGACATGGGTCTCCGGCGCGAACCGACTTGCCGGCGGCCGCCGCCGGCAAGTCGTCGCTAATATATTAGTGTGCGGGACGATGGTACCCGGCTGTGTTCGCCGCTGTCCATCGCCGGGCGGAATCGATCAGGCTGTTGATCGCCGGAGGGGGCCGGCGCATGCGCCGGCAAACGCATGCGCCGGCAAACGCATGCGCCGGCGAAATGCACGGGTCGGCGAATTGCATTCCCCGGCCAAGCGCATGCGCCGGCAACCCGACTGTGGCGGGCTGTGGACACGCCGGTCCCGCCGGCTCTTTGCTTGCGAGCCGCACGGGCGCACAATGGCCGTGAACGCGGGCACGCGGGAACTGAGGGAGGCAGCGATGACGACGGTGGCACGTTTGCTGGACCGGCTTGCCGAAAGCGGCCGCGGCCTTATTTTCCTGGTCAACCTGAAAGACACCCTCGACAGCGGCTTCGACGCGGCGCCGCTGCGCGAAGTGTGCCGCGAGCTGGCCGCCGCGATGGCGGGCACGCCGGATGCCAGCCCGACACCGGACGAACTGGTGGAAGACCTGGGCGGCCGCTGCGTGAGCCGCGGCTTCTGGCGCCACTCCACCGAGCCGCTGCTGCAGCCGAACGGCGCGGCACCGTGGACGGTGCTGTCCCGCGTCACGACCTACGGCCGCTTCTTCACGTCCGTGATGGACCGCCGGCCGGGCGCGCCGCGGCTGGCGGTGCCGGCGCCTGCCGAGCTGGGCGCCGGGTGCCGGTCCGAGATCCGGCCGGAAGACGTGCCGGCCGTGCAGGACTATGTGGACAGCGGGCGCTGGAAGGACGACGTCGACAGCGGCAAGGTGCGCTTCGGCGGCCATTGCGTGTGGGTGGCGCCGCAGCGGGAACTGATCCGCCGGCAACGGCACGTGCGCAAGCCCGTGCCCGACTATTACCGCGACATCATCGGCCTGTCGCACCTGATGCCGGGCCACCACCTGATCCGGCTGGACCTCGACCTGGACGCCTGGACAGGTGGCACGCGGGTGCTGCGCCGCCGCCCCCACGGCGCGTGCAACGGCGGGCCGCGCTTCCGCATGACCTACGACGGCCCGGTGTGCAGCGGCAACTGGGGCCGCACGGTGAACCTTGCCGTGGTGGCGCAGTACCGCAACGCGAGCCTGAACGGCGTGCCGGAAATGGTGATGGAGCCCTTCACGGTGCCGCTGGCCGCCGTTACCGCGCAATATCTCGGCGAGGTGCGCTCGAAACCGGAAACCAACGACGGATATTTCCTCAGGCGGATGACGCCGGAACCGATCGACCGCATCGTCCGCGCGCTGGCGGAGGCCCTGTCATGACCCGCCGCTGCCTGCCGCACGACGTGCTGCTGCTGTGCGCGCGCTGGACCGATCCCGAGCACTTCCCCGGCGACCGCGCCGTGACCGGCTGGGACTGGCGCACCCACTACGAGCGGCGCCTCGAAGCGACGATGGCGCAGTGGATCGGCAAGGCCATCCTGGGCTGGCAGTTCGACAACCGCCGGGCCGTGGCCTTCGCGCCGGTGGCGCACCTGGTCGGCACCGCCCGCGAGGACCTGGACCACATCGATTCGATCGCCCGCATCTGCCGCGAGCTCGGCAGCATGCCGGATCCGAACTACCGGCCTTCGTCCGATCCGGGAGGGCCCGCGACCGGCCAGGTGTACCTGGGCGTCTGCCTGGAGAACGGCATCGCGCTCGCGCTGAAACTGCTGGTGCAGCGCGCGACGGACCACGTAAACGCCGGCGAGCAATACCTGGCCGCGCTGCACGACCTGCTCCGCCTGGTGCAGACGGTGCGGCCGTTCAACGCGGCCGAACCGCTGTGCGACGCATGGGACCTGCTGTTCCGCGACGGCCACGCCGCCATGTTCACGGCCGACGAAACGCGCATCCTGCGGCACCAGTTCGTGCTCGCCCTGTACCCGCTGGCGCACACGGGACTGCAGCACGAGCGCATCGCGCAACTGGTCGCGCACCTGGCCGGCGATACGCGGGGCATGGAACGCGGCATGGCGGCGGACGTGCGGGCCACGTACCAGATGATCTTCGGCTGCGGCGATACCACGTGCCCGGACGACGCGATCGACGTGGAGACGGCGCCGGCACTGCCGGCCGGCTTCCCGGCCGGCTGGAACCAGGCGTTCGCGCCGGGAGCGCTGCCATGAGCGCGGCCATCGGCGCCCAGGGCTCCGCCGACGTGCAGCAGCGCGTGCACGGCGCCGAGCACCGGCTGAAGGAACTGATCGGCGACATGCACGATATCTGGCACAGCTCGCTGGCCGAACTGGCGCCGGACGGCCGCCTGAACCTGTACGCGGTCGATTCCGACGTGGTCTACATGTTCATGGCGCCCGACAGGCTGCACCACTATGGCGCCCTGTTGCGCTACGACGGCGAGGCGCGCCACCTGGAAGACCGCGAGCTGCAGGTGCTCGAATCGAAGCTGGTCGAATTCCTCGGCAACCTGATCTTCTTCCAGCTGCAGCCCGATTGCGCGCCGCTGCTGATCGGCGACCATGCCATCGAGCTGCAGAAGATCCTCACCGATGCCGGCGAGGATGCGATGCGCATCCTGCGCAACTGGGAAGCGATCACGCTGCAGCTGAAGAAGTCGGCCGGCGATGTCACGAGCGTCAGCCGCGAGCGGCTGCAGGATGC